>JBFKDW010000020.1:0-38485 GCA_041619515.1 Acidimicrobiia bacterium | reverse complement strand
GTGTGCGAACAGCTCCTCGTCGGGGTCGACGAAGCGGGTGTGGATGAGGGTACCGGCCCGTACCACGAGGTCGAGATTGGTCTGGATTGATGGAGACGTGATCATTGCAACCTCCTTGTCCGCGGCTTCAGGTGGCATCGACGACGTCGGTTCAGGCGCGGTTGGGCGGGCTCGTGACCCGGTCCATCTCGTCGACGATGTCGGCTTCGGAGATGGGCTTCTGTCCGAAGGTCCGCCAGGCGTGGAGGGCGAGAGCGATGCCCCATCCTGCGATCGGCCAGATCGGCCAGAAGTAGCCGACACCGGATGCGGCCCAGATGACCACGAGCAGTGTGTTGACGGCGAAGTAGACGAGAGCGTGGTTCCTGAAGTCGCGCTTGTCGGTGATGCGGGTGATAGCGGCAGCTCTGCGTTCCTCGTGACGATCCATTCTGTGACCTCCTCACACGGCTCACCCATCGTCGCGCAGGTGAGTTGGCGACGGGAAGAGGACAACGTACCAACGGCCCGGGGACCTCAGGCCCTGCCGTGCGGCTGGTCACGGAGCACAATTGAGGCACAGGGCCTTCTGGAGCGCGATCCTCGTCGTTGCCGCGAAAGACGTTGCCCGGCGGCGGCCTCGGGCAAATAGGCCTGGAGCTCACGGTCCTGGTCATGTTCGGGTTCTCGCTCCTTGTCGCCGCATCGATTTCGCTGCGGCGTGCCATCGTGGGCTGACGACCCACCACCGGGTGACAGCGAATGTCAGTCGCGCCGGGTCCGACCGGTGAGGTGCATGAAGACAGCCTCCAGGTCCGGCTCCACCACCTCGACCGACAGCACCCGAGCCCCCGGATCGCTCGCTGCGGACAGGATCGACGGAAGAGCCCGGTGGGCTTCGGACAGGCCTAGGTCGAGGGTGTGATCGGTCGCGTTGATGCTGTGGACGCCGGGCAGCCCCTGTAGCTGATCCGCCGCCGCTTGGTGGTCGCTGTCGAGGCTCAGGCGGACGTGATCGTACTCGCCGACGAGATCGACGAGCTCGCGTCGAGTTCCCTCCGCGACCAAACGGCCGTGGCCGATCGCACCCTGCACGAATCTCGGTTCGTCGTCCCGCGATCGAGGACCCGGACGGTGCCGCCGTCACGACGCAACAGACCGCACAACATCGAGATGGTCGTGGTCTTGCCCGCCCCGTTCGGACCGAGCAGGCCATACGTCTCGCCCGGAGCGATCGAGAGCCCACGTTGTCGACCACCGTGCGCTCGCCAAACCGCTTGATCAACCCGCCGCACTCGAGAACAGCGTCGCCGACCGGCGGCGATCCACCAGTAGAGGAGCCTAGGGGCGGGAGGCCGTCGGATTCCAGGGTCCTAGGTCATGAAGCTTGGGGCCGAAAGCCGAAACGGTGTGAAGGCAGCGATGTCCGCTCCCTTTTTGACCGAAACGGCGAATGTCGCCTCGGTGCTGCGGGCGTTCGATTCGCTTCGACTCCTTCCGGTCGCATCCGTCGAGAGCGGCCGGCGGATGGAAGACGGTCATCGCTATAGGCCGGGGTTTCTTGTACACTTGGGCTCCCAAAGGCGGCCCAAGCCGCAACTTCTTATTTGTCGTCGCGGACTTCCCCAGGGTTTGCCCTCCCCGCTCTCGAACGATTGCTGTTGCATTGACTGACAGGCGCCATCTCGGAGCGTTGAGAGGATGCATATTTCATGAGACACAGCGGAGGACTGCCCTCGATCGGGTTCCTGAGCACCTACCCGCCCACGTCGTGCGGGTTGGCGACGTTCACGGCCGCTTTGCGCGGGGCCGTTGCCGACGGGCGTGGCTCAGACACGGGCCTGGGCGTTGTGAGCCTGGTGGACAGTCTGCTTGGCGACGTCACACCGGAAGTTGTGCACCAACATCTCAACGGTGACGCCACCTCTCTCTTGGGTGCGATCGAAGCACTCAACTCCTTCGAGGTGGCGTTTCTCCAGCACGAGTACGGGATCTACGGCGGGCCCGACGGCAGCGAAGTTCTCGATCTGCTGTCAGGCCTCGAAATCCCAGCCGTGATCACACTTCACACCGTCCTCAGCCAACCCAGCCCAAGCCAGAGATCGATTCTGGAGCAGGTGGTTGCCGTGGCGGAGCAGACAATCGTCATGAGTGAAACCGCCTACGGGCGGCTGGTCAACGGCTACCAGGTCGACCCGGCAAGGGTTCGAGTGGTTCCGCACGGAGCGAGAATCGGGCTCGGGGGCCCGTCCCTAGTGGACGGAGATCGGCCTGTCGTATTGACATGGGGGCTCATCGGGCCGGGCAAGGGTCTGGAAATGGCGATCGACGCCTTCGCCGGCCTTCGGGACCTTTCTCCCGTGCCCCGCTACATCATTCTGGGCAAGACGCATCCCAAGGTCCAGGCATCCCAGGGCGATGCGTATCTCGAGAGGCTTGTCGCCCGGGTTCATGATCTCGGACTGGATGATGTAGTCGAGTTCGACGGCAGGTATCTCGACACCGACGAGTTGGCAACTGCGGTCGGGCAAGCCGATCTGGTCCTGCTTCCCTACGAGTCAACGGAGCAGGTGACCTCGGGAGTGCTGGTCGAAGCGCTTGCGGCAGGGAAGCCGGTCATCGCCACGGCCTTCCCCCACGCCGTCGAGCTCCTGGCTACCGGTGCAGGGATCGTCGTTGCACACAGCGATCCGATCGCCATGACGGCCGCCCTCCGCAGAGTGTTGAACCATCCTTCCCTGGCGGTCCAGATGGCGGCGCAAGCGAGGCTGATCGGCTCGAGCCTGCACTGGCCGGCCATCGCCCGCCGATACGATGACATGGCGACAAAGCTGGTAGCCGGGCACCAAGCAGAGCGAGCTCTCACCGTCGCAAAGCCTCCGCACGAAACCCCAGATGCCCTCGCCAATGTCGGTTGAAGCCCGGCCCGGCCGGCTCACAGGGAAAGAGAACGCCGCTCGAGCGGACCAATCGGCCGGCCGGAGTTCCGCTGATCCTCTACCGACGCCGTGCTTCAGCCATCTGCGAAGGATGACCGATCATCGGGGTCTCTGGGAGCACGCCCTCTACACCACCCCGCGCACCGAGCACGGCTACTGCACCGACGACAACGCGCGGGCGCTCATCGTCATCAGCCGGGTACCGGATCCATCCCCTCATCTCGTAGAGCTGGCAGGGGTCTATCTGACGTTTCTTCAGGACGCTCAACTACCCAATGGCGGCTTCATGAATCGGCGCAGCGGGGATGGGTCTTGGGAGGATGAGCTGGGATCGGACGACTCGCAAGGACGAGCCCTTTGGGCGCTGGGATCTGTCGCCCGTCGCGGCCCGCGAAGCTGGATGCGTGAGGCCGGGCTGAACATGTTCGACAGGCAACAGAGATTCCACTCGCCCTCTCCGCGCGCCAATGCCTTCGCGGTATTGGGCGCAAGCGAGGTGCTGCTCTCCCTACCCGACCATCCCCCCGCTCGGCGTATCTTGGAGCAGTGTCTCGGCCACCTCGTTGTGACCGATGATGATGCGCTCTGGCCGTGGCCCGAGGAGCGCCTCGCCTACGACAACGCACGCATCCCCGAGGCCCTGCTGGCTGCCGGGTCGCACCTGTCCAATGACGGCCTCGTCGATGCCGGTCTCCGTTTACTCGAGTGGTTGGTAGCTGCCGAAACGCAGGACGACGGGCACTTCAGCTTCACCCCGGTAGGTGGGTGGGCTCCGGGTGAACCCCGCCCCGGCTTTGACCAGCAGCCGGTCGAGGCGGCAGCCATGGCTGATGCCTGCGCCCGGGCCTTCTCCCTCACGGCTGACGACCGATGGAAGGACCGGGTCGAACGGGCCGCTCGCTGGTTCGTCGGTGCCAACGATGCCGGGGTGGCTCTCTACGACCCGCAAACCGGGGGAAGCGGGGATGGCCTCACGCCAGAGGGCCTCAACCTGAATCAGGGAGCGGAGTCGACGCTGGCCGCCCTCGCGGTGCTTCAACTAGCACAAGCTCTCTAGGTGGCCTCGGTGAGTGAAGCCACCAACCCCCTGGCCAAGCGCCCCAGACGGCTCTAGGCTCACATTTCGCGTTCTTGTGCCGATACAACGGCTTGGAACCCCATACCGAGCGACTTGCCCATGAATCCCATCCCGATCACTCGCAGTAGGGCTCGTCTTCTTCCCGATCCGCATCGCGTGATCACCAAGCCCTTCCACCCGGGGGAGCAGGTCCTTCCGGATGGACAGTCACGAGCCAAGCTCATCATCAATCGGATCTTGGCGATGTCGGACGGTGAGGTCGCGTCGACACTGGCTGCCATGCAGCAGGAGTTCGCAGATCGACACGTGGGCCTGGGCAGCATTCTCGAACGCAGTTTCGCGTTGGTAGCAAGCCACATTGACAACCGGAACGATCTGTCCCCAGAACGCCGGCTACTCATCGGCGCCTACTTCACCCATGAGTACTCAATCGAGGCGGCTGCCCTCAGCAATCCGTCGATCGTCCCGGCCCCCGATCAGTCTGGCCTGGATCCGGGTAGCCAGCGGTTCATAATGAGTCTGCGGGCGATTGGCGAAGGACACATCTCGTCCATCGAGTTCCGCTCTGGCGTCATTGACGCCGGCGGAGAGATCACGATGGACAAGCCGAGCCGATACGCGATGACCGGGAGTCGCACCTCCCCTACCTACGACAAGCATGTCTTTTCCTCCAAGCTGGAGGAGTTGGGGGCGTTCAATGACATCACCCGCATGTGCCTGGACCCGCTGCCTTCTCACTTCACGTTCGAGCAGCTCGAAGCGGCAATCTTGGGTCTCGACGGGCAGGGCGTGGATCGCGCCATCGCATTCCAGACAACCAAGACCATCCACTGGCTCGCTTCCTCCAACTACGCCAGCACCTTCCCAACGGCGTCCGAGATCTCGGAACGAGTGATCTTCCCGGTCGGACCCACCGAGAGCCACGGAATGGAAGACGCTCGCTTTGTGCGTTTCACCCATGACGACGCACGAGTGGTCTATTACGCCACCTACACCGCATTCGACGGGATCCAGATTCTCCCGCAGCTGATAGAAACCCCGGACTTCGTTTCCTTCCGAATCGCCACCCTCAACGGACGCGCCGCCCAGAACAAGGGAATTGCCCTGTTCCCGCGCAAGATCGACGGTCGATACGCGGCCCTGTCCCGCCAGGACAACGAGAACAACTACCTCATGCTCTCAGACAACGTGCGGTTCTGGCACGAAAGCGAGCGAATCCAGATCCCCGACAGGCCTTGGGAGCTCACGCAGCTCGGCAATTGTGGGTCCCCCCTCGAAACCGAGGCGGGCTGGCTGGTGATCACCCACGGGGTTGGGCCGTTCCGACGGTACACCCTGGGAGCCATCCTCCTCGACGGGCAGGATCCATGTCGAGTCATCGGTCGCCTGGAGGAACCCCTTCTGGCCCCCAACGAGAACGAACGCGACGGGTATGTACCCAACGTTGTGTACTCGTGCGGCAGCATGATCCACCGCGACCTCCTCGTGCTTCCCTACGGCTTTTCGGACCGCGGAGCAGGCATCGCGACTGCCTCTCTCGACGACCTCCTGACGCGCCTCACCGAGAAGTAGCTCCTGCGTTCTCCCGGTAGCGACCGTAGAGCCGCGCAAGATTGTCTGCCGAGCTCTCCCAGAAATCATCGGGTTCGATGTCTATCCACTTGCGGCTGTCAGGACTGTCGGTTCGGTCGCGGCCGGTGAAGGCCTTCACGACCGCAACGGACGGCTTGGGTGACCCGTCGGCTCGCCACAGTCCGAAAGAACGCTCGTGGGTTGCAAAGTCGAGGGGCGGCTTGGCCCAGATTGCGGGGACGTAGTCGGTGTAGCACCAGAGCATCGCGCCGGTACAACCAGCTTGGCGTAGGGCTGCGAGGGCCCGTCTGGTGTAGTCAGCCGCGGCCTGCTCTTCGACGAGGACCGCAGGGCCCTTGTGATGGGCCAGGTCACCGTCTCGGCCGGCCGGCCGGTGGGTTGGAAGCCCGAATTCTGAGAAGAGAACGTCTCGGCCCCTTCCCAGCCAGCGGGTCAGCTGAGCTAGGAACGGCAACAGGTGCTCATCGGTGGGACCCGCCGCCCAGCGAGCGTAGATGGGATAGCCGTGCATGGTGAGGAAATCGCACACCTGGGCGGCCTCCCACGGACCGAGCATCCGGTTCTCTTCCAGGTCCTCCATGTGCAAGCCGATGGTGACGAGAGCCGCCGGGTCGGCCGTGCGGATGGCTGCGGTGATTCGCTCCAGCCAGCCCCGGGCCGACGACCGGCTCGGTGGTCTCACACAATTCGAGTTTTCGTTGCCGAGATCCCACGCCCACACGGCGTCATGTCCGGCCAATGCGGTGGCCGCCTCTCCCGCTAGTAGCGCCTGTGCCTCACCGACCTCCGAATCCAGGTACCAGTTTCGCAAACCGGATCGGGTGAGCCTCCCGCCGGAAACCACCCGGAAGCGATTGTCGCCATCAAACCCGCCGAGCGCCCACGGCGGGATCCAGTTCACTCCGCTCATGTGACCTGTGAAGAGGGTGGGCATGACGGACAGGCCCTCCCGTCCGGCCAGGTCCGCCACCGTGACCAGCTGATCGAGCATATCGGTGTCCACGCTCGTCGGGGAAGGCTGGAAGTTCTCCCAGGTCAGGAACAGCCTGACCGAATCGAAACCGGCGGCAGCCATCGTCTCGAAGTCAGCGCCAACCTCGGCCTCGTCAAACTCGGTCCACCAGCCCATGGCGGTCCGAGCGGGCCAGTAGTTGACGCCCAGCCGAAAGACTTCGCTCGGATCGGGCGGTTCGGAATCAGCCGTCATTGCTCCCTCCGGATGGTCCCGTCTGGTGGTATCCCACGACGCGGTGATAAACGGTCAGATACTCGTCGACCATTCGGTTCACGTCGAAGCGATGCTCGACCGAAGCGCGCACCGCCGTCCGGTCCATGCTGCCCGAGGCGGCGACGGCTGCGACGGCCTCGTCGATCGAGCCCACGAGGAACCCAGTTTCACCCTGACGCACGAGCTCGGGCATCGACCCTCGTGGATGGGCGATCACCGGGGTTCCCGAAGCCATCGCCTCGACGACACTGAACCCGAACGGCTCGTCGAAGCTGATGAGGTGCAAGAGTGCCCGGGCGCCGCCGAGTAGCTCCCCGCGCGTTTCTGGACCCACCGGGCCGATATACCTGACTTGCTCTCCATCCACCCGGGGTTTCACGAATCGATCAAAGTACGCCTCGTCCTGGATGATCCCGGCGATTATTAGCGGCATGCCGGCCTGGGCGGCCACCTCGATGGCCTCGGCGGTTCCCTTGTCGGGATGGATCCTCCCGAAGAACAGCAAATAGTCGCCCGGACTCGGATGCACCACAAACGCCTGCATGTCGATACCGTGGTGGATCGTGGCCACATAGTCGAGCTTGGCGTGCCGGTCCGCGTCGCTGATCGCTACGTAGTAGCCGGCGTCGTTGTACTTCTCGTAGACAGGCACAATCCGCTCAGACGAGAACCCATGAATGGTGGTGAGGACCGGGGTGTCGACCAGACCGCTGTAGGTGAGGGGCAAGAAATCGAAGCTGTTGTGGATCAGATCGAAATCTTCTGCCCGGTCGAAGACCGCCGAAATGTGCAGGCCCTCCCAGACCTTCGGGTCCAACCCAGGATCCTCGGAATATCCAGTTGGGGCAGTCCCCACCAGGCGCGCGCCGGTCACCGAGTCACAGGTGGCAAACAGGGTTACGTCGACTCCCCGGCTCACCAGTCCCTCGGTGAGGAGGGAGACGAACTGCTCCCATGGCCCGTAGTGACGCGGGGGCACCCGCCACGAGATCGGGGCAAGCATCGCTACCCGGAGCTGGTTGGATGCGGGGGTGGGAGACGACATCTAGACGGCGAGGGTAGCTCCCGCCCTCGACGGCCCGCCACAGAACACCACAGCTTTTCTGACTTCTTTGACGTTGTGGTCGACGGCGGGGTGTTGTGGAGAATGTCTCCGTCTAGAGGCCCTTAGGGCAGGTCGTTATCGAACCGGGCCCGAGTGATCAGTGGACGCTGATGCTGATAGCTTCATTCCTCTCATCACGTTGGCCCTTGTTCCGCCGTCGGGAGCGATTTGTGCGGATCGACAACCTGCGGAGCTGGATTCGTTCCAGGTGATCTAAGAGCTCAGGTCGTGTCCATGTGACACAATGGGTCGGGTCGCCATTACAGGCGGTCCGTAAGGAGGCGCCTGTGGCGAACAAGGACAAGGGCGGAAAGAGCAACAAGAAGGCCGCGTCCAAAAGCTTGAAAGAGAAGCGCCAGGCCAAGCACGACAAGAGGGAAGCCAAGACCAACACGCGAAAACCCCTCTAAACAGCTCGATAGGCAGGGTCCCGTCGGGACTCTCGCCGGAGGCGGCAAGGCTTCTGTCTGGCAGCACCTGGCACCGCTTCGCGGTATTTCGCAGCGTCGTTCTCCTCGAACCTGACGTGTAGAGGCAGCATGGGACTACCGGGATCTCGTTCGGCCATGCAGCCGCCACTCAGTCCGGTGCCGGGTAGGCCTCGGCCACGAGCTGGTGTGCGAGTCGGAGGGCCTCCTCGGCGGTGTGTTCGTCGTGGTAGGTGGCGGCGACCCGACCGAGCTCGCGGAGATCGGCGAGCTGCGGCTTCACGGGCGCTCCGGCCAGCGTCACCGCGTCGGCAGCCGCCACGGCGACGAATACCGCCTGCTGGCGGTCGCCGCGTGCCGCCAGCGCTTCGGCCGTCTCGAGCAGCCGCAGTGGAAGAGTAGCCCGGGCTGCGGCGGACTCGATCCGGGCTGCGCCCCTCTGCCGGACCACGCGTTCCATGGCGAGGCCGCCGAGCCCTATCGTCAGGACCAGTGCCCCGAGCCAGCCCGGGGCGTTGCTGACCACGGCGAGCAGGGCGCCCGCCACCCACGCCAGCTCGAGGCGGGTCTCGAGGCCGGCGTATGCCTGGCCTCGGCGCGCGTGGGGTGCCTCGGTCTGCACCACGTAGTCGAAGGCTCGCCGGGCCACGCTGGCGCTGATCCCGAGCACGAAGACGAGCGAGACCGCGGTTACGCGATGGAAGCGGAGTGCGGTGACCAGCGCCATGACGGCAGGGACGGCCAGGGCGATGGTGAGCATCAATTGCTCTCCGACGAGTTGACGCAGCCTCGGGGCGAAGAATGTCCCGGCGAAGGCACCCAGCCCGATTGAGATGGCCAGCAGCCCGAAGAACCATGCCGGTTCGCCGGCACCCTTCATCACGAAGCCGATGTGGAATACCAGGAAGCCGACCGCGGCCCGGAGGCTGCTCATCCCGAGTGTGGCCGACCGCACGCCGGGCCCCGACAGCTCCAGCTGCTCAACGATCGGCGAGACGTTCTCGTGGGGATGGGGCGGAGGGAGCCGGAGGGCGAGGAGTGCCCCTCCGCCGTAGGCCACCGCGCCGGCACGCAAGATCCACCCGGGGCTAGACGCCTCCAGGATGGCCACGGCCACCAGAGCAGCAAACCCGCCGGCTACCGCGCTGACCCGCGCCAGCCGCGAGTTGACCACCACGAGGTGCGAGCGGTCGGTGACGAGTACAGGGACCAGCGAGTTCCGCGAGACGGTAAACACCTTGGCCAGCACCAGGATTGCGAAGGCAAGCGGGTAGAGCACCAGTCCCTTCAGCTGGGTGGCGAGTACAAGGGCGAGCAGGGCTCGGCCCCCCAGAGCGGCCAGGAGCACCATCCGATGGCCGCCGCGGACCCGGTCGATCAGCGGTCCGATGAGCGGGGCCAGCACCAGGAACGGGGCCATGGTGACTGCGAGATACAGCAGGATCCGGGGTCGGGCTGCGTCGAGGGAGACGTTGAAAAACAGCGATCCGACGAGCGAAACGGCGAACATGGTGTCACCGAAGCTGTGAAGCGCCTGCACGGGCAGGAGGCGGCCAGCTTCGCGGTCGCCGAGCAGCGGCAGATCGTCGAACCCTTGGGATGTGAAGTGACGGATCCACCTTATTGGCGACCAGTGCGTGGAGGCCGCGTTCACAGCTCTCCCACCAGGCCCTCGGGCTCCACTCGTTGGGGCGGTTCGATCAACACCATCATCTGACCGCGCTTGGCGACCCGGAAGCGATAGCCGACAACACGGTCCGACGTCTGGTAGACCTCGCCCCGGATATCGATCGGTCCCTCGGCTGGAACGGGACCAAGCCCGAGGAGCAGCCCGCCGTCGCGCACCGGTGCGCCCACCTCGGACTCGTTCAGCGCCTCGGCCCGGGTGTCGATGAACCGAATGTCGACGACCGGCTCGAAGTGTCGGACGATCTCCACCTGCACGTCCAGGTCGATCTCGCCAGGCCCAAGGCTTTCGACAAAGACTGGTGACATCTCGTCGAGTGCTGGGTCGGGGGCGTACTCCGGATCGGCGAGGACCCACTCGACCACAACAATGTAGGCGTCGGCCGCCCGGCCGTCACTGCTTCGGTCGTCGTCACCGCACCCGGCCAGCCCAACCCCGCAAAGGAGGATGGCCACCACGGCACGACCGAGACTCGCGCGGCGGAGCATCCGACCAGGATAGTTCCACATTGCCACCTGCTATCGCTGCCGCTGCTCTCCTCGGGCTCAGGCGTGGACGTCGCTCCGCTCATCCGAAACGCCGACGCCACCCTCACCGCCGGGTCAACCAGGCGTCCTGGCAGCCGACACGAGGGGGATCTGCGGTCCGCTAGGCGGCGCGACGCGGTAACCTTTCGTTCACAAAGCGTACGCGTGACGCGTACAGCGCCGGCTCCGCCTCCTCGTTCCGTGCGGCGGAGTCACCGCAGGACATGCTCCTTTTTGTCGACGCAGTTAGCGTCGGCTTCCGATGGCAGATTCGGCGGGCGTCAGGCCCCACGGTTCGATGCTTCGGAAGGAGCACATCATGTCCAGCAATATCTACGTGGGGAATCTCACGTTTAGCACCACGTCGTCCGATCTCGAGACGCTCTTCGCCCCCCACGGCGTAGTGAACAAGGCACAGGTCATCGCCGACCGTGACAGCGGCAGGTCGCGTGGCTTCGGCTTCGTCGAGATGGCGTCGTCCGAAGAGGCCGCAGCAGCGATTAGCACTCTCAACGGCCACAATCTCGACGGGCGTGATCTGACTGTGAACCTCGCCAAAGAGCGGTCACGTTGAAACCCGCTCGTACCCGACCAATCGACGGTGGAAGACGACGCTGCCTGGGATGCGGCCATCCCCGCGCCGAGCATCATGACAATGAGGGGTGCTCGGTACCGAAATGCGCCTGCGTTGACTACAGCGAGCTGGTTGCTAAGGAGCTAGCCGGCCGGAAGGGCTCGTAGCGTCGGGCTGTAGCCCCGACGCGGTGGAGGACGGCAGTCTGTCTCGGTGGAGGTCCGCGAGCGAGTAGATCCGGCACGTAAGCGCGGTCGCCGGTTCCGTGTCTGCCGGTATCGCGGCACAACGCTCGTTGATGTCATACCGTGATCGGCTCAGTGAAAGCGGCCGAACTCGTCGATATCGAGCCTGAACGTCAGCGGCCTCCATAACAGAATCATCACCCCCACGGGCAGCTCCTCCGCCAGCTCACCCTCGACCCCACCCGTGACTTCCAACCCACAGGCAAACCACCAGGCCCACGGAAGACACCATCAGCCACGATGTCCTGACACATCCGTCCACGATGCTCCGCGACATCCCACGGCGCCCTCGGCAGGATTCGAACCTGCGACACCCGGTTTAGGAAACCGGTGCTCTATCCCCTGAGCTACGAGGGCATGGGTGGCAGGGTACTGGTTGCCGGGTGGTGCTCGGCAGGATTCCAGCCTGCACCTGCTGACTCATCGGCCGGTTGGTCCGGCAAACAGCCGGAGGTAAGTCCCTTCAGCAACATCCGTAGGGCGGCCGTCACGCCATGACCGGCCAGAGTAGAGTCGAGAGATGGCAGAACTTGGCGACCGACGAGTGGCCATCGTCAATGAGCACATGCGGCTCGAGAATGCCCACGACTTTCGGGGCGCCATTGCGGAGTTCGCCCGTCCCCGCTACGAGGTCGTAGCCAACGGCGAGCTGTGGGATGGAGCCGACGGGGTGGACGCCTTTCTCACTGAGAACCACAAAGCCTTCCCGGACTTCGTCTTCGAACCGACGCGGGTGTCACCGACGACCGATGCGGTTCTCGTCGAGGGTCGCTTCAAAGGAACTCAGCTCGGCACGTGGCGAGGTCTCCCCGCCACCGGACGAAAGGTCGACTTCCCCATGTGCCTGATCTTCGAGTTCGAGGGCGAGAACATGGTCAACGAGAAGATCTACTTCGATCAGGGCACGCCGCTCATACAACTCGGGGTCGAATACGACCCAAACAGCCTGAAGGGCAAGATTGTGCTCGTACTGACCCATCCGATCACGATCCTCAAAGCCGTAATTCGAAATCTCTGGCTCAGGTTGACGCGCAGGAAGAAGTGATGTGACAACGCGGTCGCACATGTCGGAACCGTTTGGCGGGTGATCACCATGGGTTCGCTGCTCATAACCATCGTCTATACCGGGCTCCTGGCGTGGGGCTTCTTCGTCGGGGCGCGCCAGATCTATCAGGGATACCGGCAGCCGGAAGGCCTGCTCAACCCGCTCTTCAGCAACCGGTGGGCCATCCATATGTTCAGCGTCCACATCTTCATCGCCTCGGCCATGCTGTTCGTGATCGGCCCACTCGCCATCGCCAACAAGAGCACCCTCTGGTTCTGGGGAGGTGTGATCGCACTCCTGACCACGTCGATTCCCATCGGTGCCTATTTCAACCGCAACCCGCAGACATTCGGGAAGCTGATCGGCCGCTGGGTGGTGGTTCGCAACTTCTTCGAGTATTCGGTGTTCACCGTGGTTGCCGCCGTGGCCGTCAATTGGTCCAACTATTACCTTTTGCTCTGGTGGCTGATCGCATACCGCTATCTGGATGTGGGGCCCAGGCGGTTCCTGCAGAAGTTGTACGACACGCCCGAAAAGAAGGCCGCCCGCCCCTGGGCGCCCATCCTCAACTGGGTCGTCATCGTCACCATTTACGTCCTTGCGTATCTAGTGGTGGACAACGAATTGATCCGCTACGCCGAAGTGCCGGCGGACTCGGTCGCCACTCACATACCGGCCGACTGGGAAGTCGGCGTGGTGGTCGGTTTCAACTTCGCGCTGCTGCTTGCCACCTGGACGTTGACCAAGCGGTACACGCAGTCGCTGATCCCCGCGCCGACGCCGGCGCCACGGGTGGCGGCCGGCTCCCCATCTCCCACCAAGTGAAGACTGGATCCGGTGATAGGGCGGCGGGATCTCCGCGCATGCCGCGGCTCGCAGTTAGGGGGTGATGCGGCGCAGTGGGGGGTTGGGATCTCGCCCGGGCTGCGCCCCTCGGCTATGCCGTCACCGCACAGATGCCATCGGGGACAAAGCAAACTGCTCCCGGCACCGCCCAGCCCGCGCAGTTACAGTCTCGCGTCGTGAAACGTGTCATCTCCTGGGTCTTCACGATCCCATTCCTGATCCTGCTCGTGCTCGCCCTGGTGGCGTGTGATCCCCTGTTCCGCCTCGCCCGGCTGTTCGGAGTGAAGCCGGTCGGTTACGTGGCGAGCGGGTTCATGTGGGGCTTGCAGCGGATTGTCTTCCCCGTCAACGGGACCCGCACCACCATCGAGAAGTCGGCGGCAGTCAAAGCGCGCACTCCCTACATCATCATCTCGAATCATCAGAGCCTCTACGAATTCCCCCTCTTCGGGACCGCGCTGTTCAGCAACATCCCAGGCTTCACGTCGAAGATCGAGAACGGGAAGTGGTATCCGACCGTCTCGTTCTATCTGCGGAACGGACCGAACGCCCTGATCGACCGCAGGGACCGGCTCGGTGCCATCAAGACCATCAGCGCGCTGGGGCGCCAGGCACAGGAGATCGGCCATTCCGTGCTCATCTATCCGGAAGGAACCCGGGCTCGCGACGGGAAGCTGAAGGAGTACAAGAAGGCAGGAACGCTGGCGCTGCTGGCCGCGGCCCCCGAGCTGGCCGTTCTTCCGGTCGCCGTCGACGGAGCGTGGATCGCCATGCTGCACAACTTCCTGCCGGTGCCCTTCGGCACCCGGCTCCGGATGCGGGTCGGCGACCCGATCCCGAGGCGAGAGGGCGAGGATCGGGAGGCCATCATCGACCAGGCGCATGCCTTCGCCGAGCGAACGTTGAACGAGTGGCGCGGTATCGAGGCGTGATCTTGGCGATGCTGGCGCCGGCCGGTGCTAGGAGGCTGCCCTGGCTTCGCTCTTGCGGTGGGCGTGGTTCACGACGATGGCCCGTCCCCCGACGTCCTCTTGGTCGAGGGCCTGAATCGCCCGCTTGCACTCCTCTTCGGAGCCCATCACGACGAACCCGAAACCGCGGGACCGGCCGGTGTGGCGATCGAGGACGACCTGAGCCGATACGACGCTCCCATGGTCTTCGAACAACTTCTTGAGGTCCTCGTCGGTCTGTGACCACGGGATGTTGCCGACGTACAGCTTGGTTGGCATCCAGCTCTCGTTTTCCGCTCCTAGGAGATTGTAAGCGCGGTCGCCGTCGCCCTGGCAACTTCTCCGGTGACAGATTTTCGCGGGTAGCGGCGGACGGACATGGCCGCGGGTCAACCCCGGTCGCGGGGTCGAAGCGGCAACCGGCCGGTGAGCCTCTAGTCTCGGCCTATGCACGTCGGCGCACTCGATCAGGGGACCACCAGCACGCGGTTCATGATCTTCGACCATGCCGGCTCGGTGTCGGCCGTGGCACAGCAGGAGCACGAACAGATCTTCCCCCAGCCGGGATGGGTAGAGCACGATCCGGGTGAGATTCGCGATCGCATGATGGCGGTCATCGCGGAAGGTCTGGCCAAGGCAGGGATCGCTGCTTCCGATTTGGCGGCCATCGGGATAACCAACCAGCGGGAGACGGCGGTGATCTGGGACCGCTCCACCGGAGAAGCCGTTCACAACGCCATCGTCTGGCAGGACACCCGCACCGCCGATCTGGTCGCCGAGCTGTCCGCCGGCAAGGGCCAGGATCGGTTCCGATCCAAGACGGGCCTCCCGCTTGCGACCTACTTCGCAGGGCCGAAGATTCGCTGGATGCTCGACCACGTGGACGGGTTGGCCGCCCGGGTCGAATCGGGTGACATTCTGTTCGGCACCATGGACTCCTTCGCCTTGTGGCACCTGACCGGGGGTACCTCGGGGGGAGTGCATGTCACCGATGTCACCAATGCCAGCCGGACCCTGCTCATGAATCTGGAGACGCTCGACTGGGACGACGGGCTGCTCTCGGCGATCGGAGTACCGCGGGAGGGCCTCCCGGAGATCCGCTCGTCATCGGAGGTGTACGGCACCGCCGTGGGACCCGCCGCCGGCGTTCCGATTGCAGGCATTCTGGGAGATCAGCAGGCAGCTCTGTTCGGGCAGGCCTGCTACGACGTCGGCGACGCCAAGAACACCTATGGCACAGGCTGCTTCATGCTCCTCAATACCGGTGAGCACCTGGTCCCCTCGGCGAGTGGATTGCTGACCACCGTCGCATACCGCCTGGGTGATACGCCGCCGGTGTACGCCCTCGAGGGGTCGATCGCCATCGCCGGCGCCCTCGTGCAATGGCTGCGCGACAACCTCGGGCTCATCGATTCGGCGCCCGAGATCGAGGCACTCGCCGCCACCGTCGAAGACAACGGTGGTGTCTACTTCGTGCCGGCCTTCTCCGGGCTATTCGCTCCCTACTGGCGAAGCGACGCCCGTGGGGTCATCGCCGGGCTCACCCGCTATGTGACCAGGGGGCACATCGCCAGGGCGGTGCTGGAAGCCACCGCCTGGCAGACCCGGGAGGTGCTGGATGCGATGCGATCCGACTCCGGGGTGTCGCTCACGTCGCTCAAGGTCGACGGCGGAATGGTCCACAACGAGCTGCTCATGCAGTTTCAGGCCGATGTTCTCGGTGTGCCGGTCGTCCGGCCGACCGTGTCCGAAACCACCGCCCTCGGCGCCGCCTACGCCGCCGGGCTGGCCACCGGGTTCTGGGAAGGGTTCGACGATCTGCGCGGCAACTGGGGCCAGGACAAGCGCTGGGACCCGGCGATGGACGAATCCGAGCGAGACCGCGAGTACGCCGAGTGGAAGAAGGCGGTCACCCGTACCTTCGACTGGGTGGAGTAGCGGGCCGGGTCTCGAGTGGTGCTGGTTGTGGTGGGCGCCCCCTCCGGCCCTACGGGCCACCTCCCCCTCCGGGGGAGGAGACAGAGGGCCCTTCCGGGCTTTGCGTGGAGGGGTTGGTTCTCTCCCCCCGGAGGGGGGAGTCCGGCGTAGCCGGGAGGGGGGCAGCCCTGCGGGTTGTCGTGCGGGGCTGAAGCCGGGAACCGGGGCGATCGAGTCTCTAACCTCACCCTGTGAACCTTCCCATTGCTCTCACGCTCGGTCGCATCGTGGCGATTCCTGCGGTGATGGCACTCATTCTCCTCGAGGATGACCTGTCGCATAACTTCGGGATCGCGGCAGCTGTGTTCACGGTGGCGGCCGTCAGCGACTTCGTCGACGGGTGGCTGGCCCGGCGCTGGGGCCAGACGTCCATCATGGGGGCGTTCCTCGACCTGACCGCCGACAAGCTGTTGGTTACCGGCACGCTCGCCGCGCTGCTGGTAGCCGACCGTGTCAACATCTGGCTGGCTTTCATCATCATCGCTCGCGAGATCACCGTCATGGCGTTGCGAGGGGTCGCCGCCAACGCCGGGAAGATCGTCCCGGCATCACAGTGGGGAAAGTGGAAGGCAACGGTCCAGTTCGTCGCAATCGGGCTGGCCATCGTGCGCCTCGAGGACACGTGGGGATCGCTTCACCTCGACGAGTGGGCCATGATCGTGGCGGTCGTGATCACGGTCGTTTCGGCTCTCGACTACGTCGTTCGCTTCCGTTCGGTGCTGTTCACCAGTGCCTGAGGCCCTTTCTCTTCTCGCCGGCTACTTCATCGGGAGCGTCGACTTCGCCGTGCTCGCCGCCCGCCTCAAGGGTGTCGACATCTATTCGGAGGGGAGCGGGAACCCCGGCGCCTCCAATGTGGCGCGGGTCATCGGCCGGGGAGCCGGTGCCCTGGTGCTTGCCGGTGACTTGCTCAAAGGGGTGGCGGCCGCTGCCGTCGGCGAGCTCGTTGGTGGGAGCGAGCTGCTGGGGTTTGCGGCCGGCGGTCTGGCCGTAGCCGGCCACTGCTTCCCGGTGTGGCATCGTTTTCGCGGCGGCAAGGGTGTCGCCACCACGGTGGGAGTGGTGCTGTGGGCGATACCATGGCTGGGCCTCGCCATGGCCCTGATCTGGGCGTTGATCATCGCAGCTACGCGGGTCTCTTCATTCGGGTCGCTCACCATCGTCACGCTCGCCATCCCCGCAACGTGGATCTGGGCCGAAGACGCCCGTTCGGCGGTCATCATGGCCGGGATCTCTCTGCTCGTCGTTGTCCGGCACAAGGACAATATCCGGCGCATGCTCGGCGCCGGCGAGCAAACTCTCTGAGCCGTATCCGCATCGCTTGCAAAAGTTTGCACTATGCTTGCGATAGTCAATCAACCATGACCACCACCTCGACCCCCCTTTCCCTTCCCCCTGGATACCCGCGCCGCTTCGAAGAGCGAGTGACGCTCCGCGACGGCCGCTCGGTCTTCATTCGCCCCGTCGTCCCCTGTGACGCCGAAGAGCTCGGGTTCGAGCTCGAGCACGCCGACCCGCAAACGTTGTACCACCGCTTCTTCCGGCCGAGCATCACCGTCGACTCCGAATTGCTCACCCGCCTGACGGTCCTGGACTACGACCGGCGTTTTGCGCTCGGGGCATTTGCGGACTCGGGAGTGGCCCTCGCCCGCTACGAGGGATCGGCCGGCTCAGATGTGGCCGACGTGGCGGTGGCGGTGAAGCCCGCGTGGCGGCGGGTGGGCTTGGCGACCATCCTGCTGTCCCGGCTGGAGGAGGCGGCGCTGGAACGGGGCATCCGACAATTTCGGGCAGACTTCCTGGCCGAGAACGCGGCGGTCGGAGCCCTGGTTTCCGCCGCCGGGTATGGCACTCCCCGCTATGACCTGGGTGTGGCATCGGTGGAGATTGATCTGGCGGACCGCCACGGAAGTAGGAGCCGGTAGGACCTCTCTATCCTCGGGGGCATGGCAGCAATCACCGTTCGGGGACTGGCCAAGCGCTACGGGGATGTGCGGGCCGTCGACGGCATCGACCTGACGGTGGACGAGGGGGAGGTATTCGCCCTGCTCGGCCCAAACGGCGCCGGCAAGACCACGAGTGTTGAGATCATGGAGGGCCACCGGATCCGGACGGCCGGAGAGGTCGAGGTCCTCGGCTTCGACCCCGCCACCGGGGGCCGGGCGTTCCGCGAACGGATCGGTATCGTCTTGCAGCAGACTGCGCTCGAACGCGAGTTGAAGGTGGTCGAGGCCATCGAGACCTACGCCGGCTTCTACCCCCGGCGCCGGGACGTCGACGAAGTGATCGGCATCGTCGGACTGGAAGAAAAACGCACTGCCCGCATCAAGACGTTGTCGGGCGGCCAGCAGCGCCGTTTGGAGTTGGCGCTCGGCATCGTCGGAGATCCCGATCTCATGTTCCTCGACGAGCCCACCACCGGTTTCGATCCCTCAGCCCGCCGCCAGGCCTGGGGCCTGATCGACAACCTCCGTTCACTCGGCAAGACCATCCTGCTGACGACCCATTACATGGACGAAGCCCAGAACCTGGCCGACCGGGTGGCGGTGATCGCACGCGGGCAAATCGTGGCTGAGGGAACCCCTGAGTCGATTGGCGGTCGAGCTGACAGTGAGGCCACCGTCAGGTTCAATGTTCCCATGACCCATCACGGCGATCTGCCCGATCCGGCGCGTGCCGGTTTGAATCCCGCGACCGGCGGTGTCACGATCCGCACGGCCACGCCCACGGCGCTGCTCGCCACGCTGACCGGATGGGCCGTCGAAAAGGGAATCGAGCTGGACAGCCTCTCGGTGGAGCGTCCCAGCTTGGAAGACATATATCTGCGCCTCACCGAAACGCACGCTGATGCGTAGAGACTTCGGCCTCCTGTATCGACAGATCAAATATCAGAACAAGATCTTCTGGCGCACCCCGATCGCGGCCTTCTTCACGCTCGTGTTTCCGCTCATGTTTCTCGTGCTCTTTGCCGCCATATTTGGGAACGACACAATCGGGGCCCTCGGTGTCACCACCGCGCAGTTCTACGCACCGGCTCTGGCAGTGTTCGGCGCCGCCTCTGCGACCTATACCAATCTGTGCACGTCCACCGCCATCGCCAGGGACGAGGGGATCCTGAAGCGGGTGCGGGGGACACCGTTGCCGCCCGGGCTCTACATTGCCGGCCGAGTGGGGTCCGCCATGTGGATCGCCACGCTGGCCGCGCTCCTGATGATGAGTGTCGGTATTGCCGTCTACGGCGTTGAGATCATCGGCCGCACGTTCCCGGCGGCGGTCATCTCGTTCCTGGTGGGATCGGCTGCGTTCGCGGCGCTCGGCCTGTTCGTAGCGGCCGTCATCCCTAGTGCCGACACGGCCCCGGCAGTGGCAAACGCCACGCTGCTGCCCATCGCCTTCGTATCGGACGTGTTCATCCCCGTTGAAAACCCTCCGGTCTGGTTGGAGGCACTAGGCAACATCTTCCCCCTCAAGCATTTCGTTGCCGCATTCGGCGATGCCTTTCATCCCGGCCTGACGGGCACCGGCTTCTCATGGACCGGGATGGAGTTCGATGAGATCACGGGAACCGGCGAATATGCCATCGGGCTCCATGTCACCGTCATCGCCCTCTGGGGTATCGTCGCGGCCATCCTGGCGGTGCGCTACTTCAAGTGGGACCCGCAAGCCGATCGAGGCGCCGGTCGACGCCGCAAGAAAGCGGACGCCGAATCGTCGAAAGAGTTGACGTAACGGCAGGCCGGGTACCAGGGTCTAAGGGCGAAACAGGAGGATCCTTGCCCATCGAAGAACACTACGAACTACTCGACGCCGTCAGCGACGACGTCCGCAAGCTGATGGATGAGCACAAGGCTCGTCGCGAGCATTGGTACGCCCATGAGATCGTTCCCTGGGAGCGGGGCCGCAACTACCGGGAAGAGCCGTGGGACGAATCCCAGTGCACGATCTCGCCTGAGGCCCGGACCTCACTGGTCCTCAACCTCCTCACCGAGGACAACCTTCCCTACTACCACGCTGAGATCGAGGCCCATGTCGGTGACAACACCGCTCTCAAGGAATGGAATCATCTCTGGACCGCCGAGGAGGGCCAGCACGCGATTGCGCTGCGCAGCTACCTGCTGACATCTCGCAACGCCGACCCCGTGGAATTGGAGAATGATCGCCTGGCGACGATGACCAACGGCTATCACTCGGGTGCCACCACTCCCGTCAACGTCTTCGTGTACACCAGCGCCCAGGAGCTGGCGACCAGGGTGAGCCATCGGAATGCGGGCAAGATCACCGACGACCCGGTGGCCTATGAGCTGATGTCGCGCATAGCCGCCGACGAGAACCACCATTTCATGTTCTACCGGGGCGTCGTGAAGGCCATGCTGGCCGAGGCGCCCGAGATCACCCTCCAGGCCATCTTCGAGGAGCTCGATCGTTTCCAGATGCCGGGCATCGCTATGCCGAACTTCATGCGGCGGGCCGTCGAAATGGCCAAAGCCGGCGTCTACAACCTCCGCATCCACCACGACCGCGTAGTGGTGCCGATCTTGCGCGACTGGGGTGTCGAGCGCCTCGACGGGCTCTCGGTCAAGGCCCAGGAGATCCAGGACAAGCTGATGGCGTTCCCGACCCAGCTGGCCCGCAAAGCCGAGATCTTCGAACGCCGAGCCGGCCTGGCCACACCCTAAGCGGGCTCCTCCCGTTCGTCTCGTTCCCGGGCAACGCGCCGCGGCTCATCGGATGTGCCGGCTCTTGCGATGCACTGCCGGGGTTGCCGCTGGTTGCCACGCAATGCCGAAGTCATTGCCGTACACTCCCGCGCCGCATGGACACGGTTCTGATTTCTCTCGCAATCTTCGTTGCCCGGCTGGCGGACCAGTCGATCGGCACGATGCGGATCATCTTCCTGATGCGAGGGAAGCGGGCCGTATCGGGTCTGCTCGGCTTCTTTGAATCCGCCATCTGGCTCCTGGCGGTCAGCCAGGTAGTGACCAACATCGATCAGCCGCTCAAGGTCATCGCATTTGCCGGCGGGTTCGGTGCGGGAACTGCATTGGGAGGCACCGTCGAACGATGGCTTGCCATCGGCAAGGGAGTGCTGAGGGTGGTGGCACCATTCGATTCACCACAGGCTTCCACCGCGCTGCGCCAAGCCGGATTCGCCGTGACCGACGTGAACGCCGAGGGTCGGAACGGCCCGGTGCGATTGGCGTTTTCGGTGGTGCCGCGCAAGCGCAAGCAGGAGGCGCTTGCCATCGTCCGGCGGGTCAACCCGGAGGCATTCGTCACCTTCGAGGAAGTCGAGACGCCCAACCTGGCGGCGCGCCGAGCATCCTGGATCCGCAAATGACCGGCAATCTCGCGGTCCGCCTCAACGCCGTCATCGTGTCCGTGTCGGACGAAAGGCCGCGGGTGATGACGCTTCCCGACGCCAGGGCGCTCCCCGCCGGTGATCTGGAAACGGACCGGGATCCCACGCTGGAGCTGGCACTGCGACGACTGGTGCAGGAGCAGGCGGGCATTCAGGTTGGCTATGTGGAGCAGCTCTACACCTTCGGCGACCAGTCGAGGAGCCCGACCGGCCGGACCATCTCGATCGCATATCTCGCCCTGGTGGATGCCGGGCTGGCCCCGGCCGGGGGTGAGGCTGCATGGGTGGATTGCTATGACCTGTTTCCCTGGGAGGACTGGCGGGACGGGAGGCCCCGGATCATCGAGGAGAGCATTGTCGACGCGCTCGAGGAGTGGGTAGGCGACTCGGCGCTTCGCCGGGAGCGGGTCGACATCACATTCGGCCTGTCCGGCACGCCGTGGGATGGCGCCCGGGTTCTCGACCGCTACGAGCTGCTGTACGAGATCGGCCTCGTTGCCGAGAAGGAAACAGACTCCGGTAGGCCGGCGATCCGGAAGCTGGGTGAGGCGATGCTCTTGGATCACCGACGCATGGTTGCCACCGGCCTGGCCCGTCTCCGCGGCAAGCTGTCCTACCGCCCGGTGGTGTTCGAGCTGCTGCCGGAGACGTTCACTCTCTCCCAGTTGCAGCGGGTGGCCGAGGCGCTGGCCGGTGTCAGGCTCCACAAGCCCAACTTCCGCCGGCTGGTGGAGCGGGGAGGCCTGGTGGAAGGCACCGGTATAGCCGAGCAGCGGACCGGCGGCCGGCCGGCCGAGCTGTTTCGCTTCCGGCGTGAGGTGCTCCGGGAGCGGCCGCGCCCAGGACTGGGCCTGCCGAGCGCCCGGTAGTCCCGGTGATTCCGCCGCCGAGTCGGTGGAATAGTGGGGTCTCGACATGAGTTATTCTCCCTGTTAGTATTATTAATACTCAGATCGAGTAGAACGGAGCAGGCACCCCATGACCCTGCAATTGACCCCCCAAGCGCGCGCCGCCACCGACCCCATCCGGACGAAGCTGGCTGCGATCGTGCCCGACGCCGAATTCGAGCTGTTCGCACCCCAGATCGACGCCATCAACCGCCTGAAGACGGAGCGCAACGCCATCATCCTCGCTCACAACTACATGACCCCCGAGATCTACCACGGGGTCGCCGACCTGGTGGGCGACTCGCTGTCGCTCGCCTACATGGCAGCCGAGACGCAGGCCGACATCATCGTGATGGCCGGCGTCCACTTCATGGCTGAGACGGCCAAGCTGATCGCCCCCGACAAGACAGTGCTCATACCCGACCTGAGGGCCGGCTGCTCGCTGGCGGAGTCGATCACGGCCGCCGATATCTCGCTGCTCCGGGAGGCGTACCCCGGGGCCCCGGTCGTGACCTACGTCAACACCTCGGCGGAAGTGAAAGCCGCCTCGGATATCTGCTGTACCTCGGGCAATGCCGTGGAAGTGGTCGAATCACTCGGGGTGGACCGGGTCATCTTCCTACCCGACGAGTACCTCGGGAAATGGGTTGCCACGCAGACCGACGTCGAAATCGTTCTCTGGCAAGGGCATTGCGAGGTGCACGAGCGCTTCACGGGCGAGCAGCTCCGGTCGTACCGGGAGGCGGACCCGAGCGTGCAGATCATCGCTCACCCCGAGTGCCCGCCCGACGTGCTGGCGGAGGCGGACTATGTGGGCTCGACGAGCG
Organism: Acidimicrobiia bacterium; assembly: GCA_041619515.1. Taxonomy (GTDB): domain Bacteria; phylum Actinomycetota; class Acidimicrobiia; order Spongiisociales; family SHLN01; genus SHLN01. The sequence continues at coordinate 15,211 of JBFKDW010000020.1, read as the reverse complement.
GAATGCAAGCCTTCGTCGAGACCCACCAGCCGGCCCGAGTAGTGATGGTCACGGAGTGCTCGATGAGCGACAACGTCGCAGTCGGCAACCCGGACGTCGAGTTCGTCCGGCCCTGCAACCTCTGCCCCCACATGAAGCGGATCACACTCGGGAACATCCTCACGTCACTCGAGACGATCACCCACCAGGTCGAGATAGCGCCCGACGTGACCGCCAGGGCGCGACGTGCGGTGGAACGGATGCTGGCAGTCAAGCGGGGAACCGGTCGATGACCGACCGGATCGTGCGCGCCGACACCGTCGTCATCGGCGGGGGAGTGGCCGGGCTGGCCGCCGCCCTCACCTTGCCCGGTGATGTCGTGCTCATGTCGAAGTCTCGGTTCGGGGAGGGCGGCTCGACGCCATCGGCCCAGGGCGGAGTTGCGGTTGCCCTCGCCGCAAACGACTCGCCCGAACTCCACGCCCGGGACACCGTGGCGGTGGGGGCGGGAATCAACCATCGACCGGCCGTCGAGGCCTTGACGTCCGAGGGCCCGGCCCGCATTCGCGAGCTGATCATGCACGGAGCCCGGTTCGATCGGGACCCGGACGGAACCCTGCTGTTTGGGCGCGAGGCGGGGCACAGCACCAACCGGATCCTGCACGCCGGCGGCGACGCCACCGGGGCTGAGATCATGCGGGCGATGAGCTCGGCAGTGGCCGCTCGCGCCAACGTGGCCGTGCACGACGACACGTTTGCCGCCGACCTCCTCGTCGACGGTGGACGGATAGCCGGTGTGCTTGCCGTCGGCCCGGCAGGAGAAGTCATCCAGTACGTGACGCCGGCCGTGGTTCTCGCCACCGGCGGCATCGGGCGGCTGTACAAATACACGACGAATCCGGTCGAGGCGACCGGCGACGGGCTGGCGATGGCTGCCAGGGCCGGGGCGCGCCTCGTCGACCTCGAGTTCGTGCAGTTTCACCCCACTGCGCTCGCCTCGGACCTGGACCCGATGCCGCTGCTCACCGAAGCGCTGCGAGGCGCCGGTGCAGTGCTCATCGACGACACGGGCCGTCGCTTCCTCGCCGGAGTCCATCCCGACGCCGAGCTGGCTCCGCGCGACATCGTTGCTCGCGCCGCTTGGGGGCTGCTGCAGGAGGGACGCGCCATCTACCTCGACGCCACAACCGCAGTGGGTGCCGACTTCCCCGAGAGGTTCCCCACCGCATTCGCAGCCGCCCGGGCGGCGGGCCTCGATCCCCGTGTGGATCCGCTCCCGGTGTCACCTGCCGCCCACTATTTCATGGGCGGAGTCGACGTCGACGGGTATGGCCGGTCTTCGCTCGCGGGCCTGTGGGCGGTGGGTGAGGCCTCGGCCACCGGCGTGCACGGAGCCAACCGGCTTGCTTCGAATTCCCTGCTCGAGGGCCTTGTGTTCGGGGCCCGGGCTGCCGCCTCGGTGGCCGCTTCGCTGCTGCCCCCCGCCCGGGTCGTTTCCGCCCCGGCTCCGAACATCGGCGAAGAACCGTCGCTGCGAGCTGAGGTGCGCTCCCTGATGTGGAGCGAGGTCGGCCTGATCCGCGACGCCGGCGGTCTCAGCACCGCCGTCGGCCGCCTCGCAGACCTCGAGCGCTCGGTCGGGAACATTTCCGGCGAAGCGGCCAACATGGTGCTGGCTGCCCGGCTGATCGCTGTGGCAGCCCGGGAACGCACCGAAAGCCGGGGGGCCCACTACCGCCGGGATCACCCTGAGGCGACGGACCCCGCCCGGCTGGCGTACACCGAACCAGCGCTGGCCACGGTCGCGTAGGCGGGAGGAACTCCGATGAACCCTGATCCGCTCACCTACGAACCGATTCTGCGCCGGGCGCTGGAGGAAGACCTCGGCCGGGCGGGCGACATCACGACCGCCGCGATCATCCCTCCCGACCTGACGGCCGAGGCTCAGATTGTGAGCCGGCAGGCGGGGACGGTGGCTGGGCTTCCGATCGCCGCCCGGGTCTTCACCCTGGTCGACCATCGCCTCCAGGTTGCCGAGCTGGTGGCCGACGGTGATTCGGTTGTGGCGGGAACGCGGCTGGCAACCATCTCCGGGCCGGCCGCCGGCATCCTCACCGGTGAGCGAACCGCCCTGAACCTCCTCGGCCGGTTGTCCGGTATCGCCACCGCCACTGCCGCCCTCGTCCAGTCGGTGCGCCCCCATCAGGCCCGGGTCGTCGACACGCGCAAGACCACCCCGGGCCTGCGGGCTCTCGAGAAATACGCAGTCAGAATGGGCGGCGGATTCAACCACCGGTTCGGCCTCGACGATGCGGTCCTCATCAAGGACAACCACCTGGCCGTCGCCGGGTCGGTCAAGGAGGCAGTAACCCGGGTTCGGAGCTCGCTGGGTCACCTCGTCAAGGTGCAGGTCGAGGTCGACAGCCTCGATCAGCTGGAGGAAGCGCTCGAGGCAGGGGTCGATGCAGTGCTCCTGGACAACATGACCCCCGCCCAGCTGCAGGCAGCAGTCGGGTTGGCCGGGGGCCGGGTCTTCACCGAAGCGTCCGGCGGCATCACGCCCGACACGGCACCGGCGATCGCGGCCACCGGCGTCGACGCCGTCTCGGTCGGGTACCTGACGCACTCGGCTCCCAGCCTGGATGTGGGCCTCGACTTCTGAGTGCCGTAGCCTCCCGGTGACCAAAGGAGCCGTGGTGGATACGTTCGAAGCCCTGTACACGACCCGTGCGATGCGGCGGGTCAAGCCCGACCCGGTGCCTCAGGAGGTCATCACACAGATGCTCGATGCCGCCATCCGGGCACCGTCGCCCGGCAATGCCCAGCAGTGGCGCTTCGTCGCCGTCACCGACCGCGACCTCATCGGGCAAGTTGGGCAGCTCTACGAGCGCTCCTGGAACCAGCTTCAGGCCACCGTGTACGCCGGCATGCGGGAGCTGGCCGAGGCGCGCGGTGACACGGTCACCAAGAAGGTGATGTCATCCGCGGATTGGCTGGCCGCCAACTTCGCGCAGGTTCCGCTCGTCGTGTTCCCGTATGTTCGGAACGATCCGGATGGCTCCGGCATCTATCCGGCCGTGTGGAACCTCATGCTGGCAGCCCGTGCCCAGGGCGTCGGAGCCACCCTCACAACCGTGCTCCATCACTTCGCGGCCGCCGAGTTGAACGAGCTCCTCGCAGTCCCGACCGAGAAGGGCTGGCGAAACGTAGCGGCGGTCACCTGCGGCTATCCACTCGGCAAATGGGGCGTCGCGCAGCGGCCCCCGGTGGAACAGGTCGTGTACTCCGAGCGCTGGGGTCAAGCGCCTTCCTGGTCGGTACCTGAGCCGCTGTGGAGCTACTGACCGGAGCGGCTACTCCTCGAGGTCGTCCTGACCGGTGAATATCGCCCTGATTGAGCGCCAGGTCCGCCGTACCCAGCCTTCGATGCCCAGCTCCACCTCCTGCAGCTTGACCTCGAGCTTGCGCTCCATGCGCTTCACCTTTCGCGACCGGAGCACATCCGGTGCGATCATGGCCCATTCGACGGCCCGAAGCGACGCGAACATGAGTGCTCCGGTGATGGAAGCCACCCCTACCGCCGAGGTGAGCACGATCATCGGCGGAAAATCGAGGGCGAAGAACACGCGACTGGCCGGCAGCAGGAACACGAGTGCCAGCACGAATCCCATCGACAGAATCAGCGTCCGCCGGGAGGGATTGAAGGGCCGGGAAATCACGGCGAGGATGAACAAGCCGACGAGGACCAGCACGATGGTGGCAGTCGTCCGGGCCTCATCGAGGTTGACGTCGACCTCGTCGCGGGCCAGCCAGTAGGCGCCGAAGGTGGCTGCGGCGGCGAGGAGGCCGGCAGGCGCCGAGAAGCGGACCACACGCCGCACGAAACCCGGGATCGCTCGGCGGGCCTCAGGCGCCAGCGCCAGGAAGAACGAGGGGGCACCGATGGTGAGCGTCCCGATCAGGGTGAGGTGGCGGGGCAGAAACGGGAACTGCCATCCGGCCACGCCGATCGCGAGTGCCAGGAGAAAGGCGTACACGGTTTTGGTCAGATAGAGGTTGGCGACGCGTTCGATGTTGGCAATCACCCGCCGGCCCTCGGCGACCACCTGGGGGACCGTGGCGAACGACGAGTCGAGCAGAACCAGCTGCGCAACCGCACGTGAGGCTCCACTTCCCGAACCCATCGCAATACCGATATCGGCGCTCTTGAGGGCCAGCACGTCGTTGACGCCGTCACCGGTCATGGCCACGACGTGGCCCCGTGACTGGAGCGCCTCGACCATCGCCCGCTTCTGATGAGGGTTCACCCGACCGAACACATGACGGGATTCCATGACGTCGGCCAGCGCCCCCGGGTCCTCCGGCAGGGCACGGGCATCGACCGGGTCATCGGAATCGGGCACGCCCGCCTCGGCGGCAATCCGTGCCACGGTGCGCGGGTGATCTCCGCTGATCACCTTCACCGCGACGTTCTGGTCGGCGAAGAAGGCCAGGATCTCGGGAGCTTCCGGCTTGATCTTGTCCGAGAGCAGCACAAACGCCACAGGTTGGAGCAGGTCGGGAAGCACGTCGCCGCGCAGCCGGCGGGGGCTGTGGGCGAGCAGCACCACCCGGTGCCCTTCCAGCGCCAACAACTCTGCCCTCCGCACCGTCTCCGAATCCCGTCCTGCCAGCACCACCTCTGGGGCTCCGAGGATGTAGGTGCCGAGTTGGCCGAACGTCGCTCCGCTCCACTTTCGAGCCGATGAGAACGGGATGCTGGCCGTCGGAGCCCAGTCATCGGGAGGGCTGAAGGCGGCGGCCACCGCCGCCAGCGTGGCGTTCGGGTTGGGATCGGTCGTCGCAAGTGCGCCGAGGGGTGGCCCGTAGTCCTCACCGCTGATCGGCTGCACTCGATCCACCGCCAATCGCCCCATGGTCAGCGTGCCGGTCTTGTCGAGGCATACGACGTCTACCCGCGCCAACCCCTCGATGGCCGGAAGCTCCTGTACGAGCACATGACGGCGCCCGAGTCGGACAACCCCAACCGCAAAGGCAACGCTGGTCACGAGGACCAGGCCCTGGGGCACCATGGCTACCGTGCCCGCCACCGCACCCCGCAGCGCTTCGCGCCACGAGCGGGTGGCGTCGAGCTGGCTCCACACCAGCAGCGCCGCAGTCGGCACCACCAGCCACGAGACCAATTTGAGGATGAAATCGATGCCGGAACGAAGCTCGGAGCGGACCAGCGTGAACCTTTTCGCCTCCTGGGCGAGTCTCACCGCGTACGCGTCCTTGCCCACTTTGGTCGCCATGAACCGCCCCCCACCCGCGCTGACGAACGACCCCGAGAGCAGTTGAGCTCCCGGTTCTTTGTCGACTGCATCGGACTCGCCGGTGAGGAGGGACTCGTCCACTTCCAGGCCGGCGGCCGTCAGTACCTGCCCGTCGACCACGATCTGGTCGCCCGGCCCCACGTCCAGAACGTCCTGGATGACCACAGATTTGACCGGGATCTCCTGGACCTTTCCGCCTCTGATCACCCGCGCCTTGGGCGTGGCCAGCAGTGCCAGCCGGTCGAGCGTGCGTTTCGCCTTCATCTCCTGGTAGATGCCGATGATCGTGTTGACGATCATCACGCCTCCAAACAGCGCGTCCTGGATCGGTGCGACGAGGAGGATGACGGCGAGGAGAGCAGAGATGAGGATGTTGAAGCGGGTGATGATGTTCGACCGGACGATCTCGCGGGAGGTCCGGCTCGGGCCCTCCGGGACCTCGTTCACCTCTCCGCGCGCAGTCCGCTCGCGGACCTGTCGCTTGGACAGGCCGGTCTCGGCGTACTGGGCTGCGTCCGGTTTGGTGGTCGTCACTGCCCTAAATTACCCGCCCCGCCGGGTAGCGCAGCCGCCGGCCCCCAATGGGAGCCCACTACGGCGCCCAGGTTGAGAACTCGCCGGGGGCGACGAGCGCCGCCGGGACGCCGTCGGCCACCTCCTGTACCCAGATGCCTTCACCCCGCCCATCAATGGTGCCGGCAAACGTGAAAGAGCCGCCGTCGGGAGAGAAGAAGGAGAGGCTGTTGGCGTACTGGCCGAAGAATGGGAGGTACTGCTGTACGAATGTCGTCGTGGGGAGGAACCGCTCGAAGGGGAGTGAACTCGAGCCGTCCCACACGTTCCAGCGGAGCGCGAACTCATCCTCGGAGATGTCGGGTGTGAGGTAGAGGAGCCTGGAGCCGTCACTGCTCCAGAAGAAGGCGGCGGCGAGCTCTGCCACCTCGGTGACGCCGCCGGGCGTGTCGACGGTGAGCGATCCGAGCGCAAACGGGTTGGCTCCGGGCCCCACCTCGATGTATGCCACCCGCTCCTCGTCCGGGTTCAGCTCCATCACGATCACGGTGGTGTAGTCGACGAGGTCGCGCCGACCGGTGCCGTCCGGGTCGTGGAGCCGCAAGATCTGCTTGCCGTCCTCGGCGACCGGGAAGAGCTGGGTGTCGCCGGCCCAGTTCGGTGCAGAGAACCGTCCCGGTGTCGGCCCGGCGAGCTCTTTGCTCCCGTCGAGCCCGAGGAAGTAGAGCTCCCGACCGGCGGCGTGCACGAGCAGGCGATCCGATGCCGGTGACCAGGCCAGATAGTACGGTTGCCCGCTGTCGACCTGCTCGACGGAGCCATCCACCGTATCGATCATCCCGAGCCCGATGCGGAGGAGCGAGGGGTCGTTGCCGAGAAAGGCCAGCCGGGAGCCGTCGGGGGACCAGTACAGGTAGAAGGGCGGAAACGGCGTCGCGACGACGGTCGGATCTCCACCGGACGCTGCCACGAAGTGCACGGCGCCCGCCAGTTCCTGCTGGGCCTCCAATGCCACCCGGGCGGCACCGCCGTGTGCCTCCTGGGCGGGAGCCGACACGGCCGCGCTCGAGGCGACGAAGGCCAGCCGACTGCCGTCCGGTGACCAGGTTGGTTGCGAGTAGAGCCGTCCGGGCCCGGCGTCGGTGGTTATGGCCGTGATCTCACCGGTGGCGGGATCGACGGTGGAAACGTTGCCGTCCGTGCCGAGGACGGCAATCCGCGCCGGTCGCCGAGCCTCAGATTCTCCACTCCCACCCGTGCAGGCGGCCAGGACGACCGCAATCGCGAACAGGGCAGCTTTCATTCGATCAGGATGGCAGGCGCCGGTCCCTACCTCGAAAGCAGCTGTGCCGTGCATCGACGTGCCTCGACCTCGTACCGAATGGCACGGTACGCCTCGGCGTGCGGGCGGCCTCGCATACGTCCCCGCAGATAGTCCCACACATACCGGGTGGCGAAACGGACATAGCCCTCCTGCCGCCACTGGCTGACGTGGACCAGCTCATGTACCACCAGCCCGGTCAGCTCGGCTCGCGCCTGGTTGTAGGTGTGCGAGTGGACGTAGACCACGTAGGGGAGCGCAATGGCTGCGGAGCGGCGCAGGGTGAGTTTTTCGAACCACGGCCGCGCCTCACGAATGAGGAGGCGCTCGGGATCGACGCCGGGTGCCATCGAGGCCAGCTTGGCCGGGTCGATGTCGCCTGCCTCCAGCGCCTCGATGGCGGGAAAGTTGTGCCGCATATGCAGGGGTCGCGTCATCTGATGGAATGTAGTGCCCGAGTAGTCTGCCTGCCGTGGAAGTTCGCACGGTCCAGGAGCAGGATGTCGATGGAGTGCTCGCCGTCATGGGCCATGCCTTCGGCTTTGAAGTCAAGCCTGAGGACCGCCAGCATTTCTTGAACCAGTTCGAGCTCGACCGGGTGTTCGGGGCCTTCGACGGTGACCGAGTAGTTGGAACGGGCGGGGCGTTTTCCTTCGACCTCACCGTGCCAGGAGGCCTGGTCGCCTGCGGAGGGACCACGATCATCGCCGTGCTTCCTACCCATCGGCGGCGGGGCTTGCTGACCGAGATGATGCGCTTCCACCTGGATGAGGTGGAGGGATCTGGCGAGCCGGTGGCGGCGCTGTGGGCGTCGGAGGCACCCATCTACGGCCGGTTCGGCTACGGGGTCGCCACCCGGTCCCACCGGACCAAAGTGGACAAGGCCCGGATCAGCTTTCCTCGCCATCCGCTCGGGTCCGGCACCGTCCGCATCCTCGACGGGACCGAGGCACAGAAGACCGTGCCGGCAATCTACGAGGGCGTCCGCACCCAGCGGCCCGGGTTTCTCACCCGAAGCCCTGCGCGGTGGCAAGAGGCCCATTTCTACGATCCGCCCGATTTGAGGCACGGTGGCACTCCTCAGCGATGGGTGGTCTACGAGGAAAACGGTGAGCCGAGCGGCTACGCGACCTACCGCCAGCACGAAAACTGGGAAGGGGGCGTGGCTGCCAACAAAGTGGTGTGCAACAGCATGATCGCGGCGACGCCGGCCGCTGAGGAAGGGCTATGGCGTTACCTGGCGGGCATAGACCTGGTGCGCGACATCGAATGCTGGAACACGGACCCCAACTCGGTCCTGCCCGCCGTCGTCGCCGACATGCGCCGGGTTCAGCAGACCCTCGTCGATGGAATGTGGGTCCGTCCCCTCGACGTGCCGAGAGCGCTGGCGGCCCGCAAGTACCGGTTAGCCGCCCGTCTCGTCCTCGAGATTGCCGACCGGTTCCGTGGCAGCGCGGCCGGGACGTTCGCGCTGGATGGGAGTCCGGTCGACGCCTCGTGTGAGCGCGTCTCGGAGGTACCCGACCTGAGGCTCGATGTGCGCGAGCTGGGGTCTGTGTACCTCGGCGGGACGACCTTCTCAGAGCTCGCCAGGGCCGGCCTGGTCGCAGGCGAGGCCGACGCTCTGCGAACCGCCGACCTCATGTTCGGGTGGGACCTCCGGCCCTGGTGTCCCGAGGTCTTCTGAATGACCGACTGGAGAGCTCTCGCAGGCCGGGGGCCGAATCCCTCCGGATCTTCTCAGTACCAGATCATTGCGATCAGGCCGACCACAAAGCAGTACAGGGCGAAGGGCCGCAACCCGTATCGCGTGAGGGCGGTGATCAGCACGGCGATCGCGACGTAGCCCGACACGGCTGCCACGACCACTCCCAACAGCAGGCTCCATTCCAGCCCGCCCTCCCCGGCCAGGTCGAGCATCTGCTTGGCTCCGCCCCCGAGGATGACCGGTATGGCCAGCAGGAATGAGAAACGGGCTGATTCCTCTTTGGTGAATTGACGTGCCAGCGAGGCCGTGATGGTCATTCCCGACCGGGATACGCCCGGGACGAGGGCCACCGCCTGTGCCGCGCCGACGACCAGCGCATCGGGCACGCCGGCATCCTCCAGCGTTCGGGTCAGGCGCTGGAAATAGCCGCTGGCGGTGAGGATCACGCCGGTGAACAACAGTGCCAGCCCGACCCGCGTGGGGTTGTCGAACAAATCATTCAGGGTCGTTTCGAGGAGCACGCCGGCGACGACGGCCGGCACCGTCCCCAGCGCCAGGAGCTTGACTATGTGCAGTGCCCTCGGGTCCCGGTCGGGGCGCGCCAGCCAGGCCACGTCCTTGCGGAAATACCACACGACCGCGGCCAGTGTTCCCAGGTGGAGCACCGCAGTGGTGGCGAGACCGGGCGGCTGCTTGTTGAGAAACTCCGGAATGAGCACCAAATGGCCGCTTGAGGAGATCGGAAGAAACTCCGTGAGGCCCTGAACGAGGCCCCAGAGGGCTGCATCGAGCACGATGATCACGATACCGGTCTCTGGGCGGGGCGCTGAGCATTCGATGGAGCAGGCGGGGCCGGCAGTGGCCCACCCACGATCCCCTTCCCTCAGGCATCCGTCTCCCATATGGTCTGCGAGATGTTCTGGTTCGGGCGCCCGGCCTACCTCCGATGGCTGGCGGCGGCAGCCCTCATCGTCGGCGCTGCCGCCGTGGAGTTCTGGCCTACTGCGCAGGCTGTCTACCCGTTCACGGCAGCCCCGGTCGAGGTCGGCGAGGCGCCTCGTGTGGAATGGCGAGTCCTTCCGGCCGGCATCTACGAGCGGGCTGATATCACCGGAGCCGTGGCCAGCCACCCGATGGGCCGGGGCGAGCCGATCACACCGTCGGACCTTCGCCTTCCCATCGGGGTACCGGAGGGTTGGTGGGCGCTCGCGGTCGAGGTTCCCATCGCGATGGCCCCCGGGGCAGAGGTTCGCCTGGTTCTCGGTGAGGGCCACACGGTCCCCGGATTGGTTGTCGCGTTCGACGATTCAGATCGATTCGACGTCTCCGGCCCAACCGCGTTGATTGCCGTTCCGGCCGGGGACGCCCCGGCAGTGGCCACCGCGGCCGCCGAGCGTCGGCTGGTCGTGCTCGTGGCTCCGTGAGTGGCCGGATCGCCGGACGTCAGCCGGCCGATTGCATCCCGGTGGCGCACTGGCAGGCGCGTGCGGTCTGGGCGGCCGTGGGGATGAGCCTGGCAAGAGCGTCGCGCAGCGTGCCGAGGGTGTCGTTGAAGCGCTCGAGGACGGCGGCGTGTGTCACGGGCTCGATCTCGCCTTCCACACCCGTGTCGTAGTCGGTGACCACTGCGATGTTGACATAGCAGAGCTCGAGCTCCCGAATGAGCTGCGCCTCCGGCGCCTGTGTCATGTTGATGATCTCCCAGCCCGCCCGGGCGAAATCCGAGCTTTCGGCCCTGGTGGAAAAGCGCGGGCCCTGGATGACAACAACGGTGCCGCCGTCATGGGTCTCGGCGCCGGCAGCCCGGCACGCCTGGACGGCGAGTGGTCGCAGCTCAGAACAGTATGGGTCGGCGAACGACAGGTGGCGGGTTTCCGGGCCGTCGAAGAAGGTGGTGTCGCGCCCCCACGACCGGTCGACGAGCTGGTCGGAGACAACCAGGTGGCCGGGTGCGACGTGCCTCTGGAGGCTGCCGACGGCGCACGGGCCGATCACGCGGTCGACTCCTAGTTCCTTCATCGCCCATGCGTTTGCCCGATACGGGACCCGATGGGCTGGGAATTGGTGGTCGGCTCCGTGGCGGGGCAGGAAAGCAACGTCGATTCCCTGGAAGGTTCCGACCGAGAACTCGGACGACGGAGCGCCATACGGGGTGTCTACTGCGACTTGCTGAGCACCGTCGAGGAAGTCGTAGAACCCCGACCCGCCGAATACGCCAATCATGCTGTCCCTTCGTGGAGCGGGAAATCCTAGTCGTTGTATTGTGATCACTGGCGGTGGTGGCCGAGCGCAGGCCGCTGCCGGACAGATTGGGCCGAAAGGGGCACCTACGTGGTTGAGATCGCCGTCATTCCTGCAGCCGGCCGGGGGACTCGGATGCGCCCGGCCACTCGCGCCCTCCCGAAGGCGATGTTGCCCGTCGTCGATCGGCCCGCGGTCCAGTGGGTTGTGGAGGAGGCGGCCCGCGCCGGCGCCCTGGAGATCTTCGTCATCGTCGACCCCGGCGTCGGCGTTCTCATCGAGCGGCATTTCAACTCCCAGGAGGAGGGGCCCCTCCCCGGCCTCGAGGACGTCACGGTCCACCCCATCGTGCAGGACGTTCCCCGAGGGCTGGGTGATGCCGTGAGGACTGCAGCTGCTGCGGTCGGCAACCAGAACTTCTTCACGCTCCTGGTCGACAATCTCGTGTATCCAAACGGCGACGTCCTGCCGGCGATGGCCGAAGCTGCCGAGGGGCAATCGGTGGTCTGCCTGCGTGAACTGGGGACCGAGTACCTTGCTCGATACGGGTTCATCGTCCCGGGTGAGTGGCGCGGAGAGCGGGTCGTCGAGGTCAACGGCGCCATCGAGAAGCCCGGCGTCGAGGCTGCCCCTTCGAAGCTCGGCCTCATCGGCCGGTATTTGTTCACCGGTGCGATCTTCGATGCCCTCGATCACATCGAGCCGGGTGTCGGCGGTGAGCTTCAGCTGACAGACGCCATCAACGTTGTCGGCGAATCCGGCTCATGCCTCGGGTATGTCGCAGGCGAGGACCTCCTCGATGCGGGAACGCCGAGCGGCTACCTGGAGGCTTCGACGATTCTCGGCGCAGCCCACCCGGACTTCGGTGCCCGCTATCGTGCCTTCGTAACGGAGTTCACCGAGGGCCTCTGACTTCCTCGGTCCAGGAGGGCTGATGGACCACCTTCCCCATCTCGATGTCGAAGGCCGGGCGCGCATGGTCGATGTGAGCTCCAAGCCGGCGACCCAGCGATTGGCGGTAGCGGAGGCGATTGTGCACATGCAGCCGGCGACCCGGTCGGCCCTGTTCGGCGGGGAACTGCCCAAAGGGGACGCCGTCGCCGTGGCACGGGTGGCCGGAATCCAAGCTGCGAAGAAGACGGCCGAGCTGATCCCGCTCTGTCACCCGCTCGCCATCACCAGCGTCTCGGTGGATATCACCGAGATCGACGCCGGTGCACATATCATCACGCGGGTCGGGACCACCGGGCCCACCGGCGTCGAGATGGAAGCCCTGACCGCCGCCTCGGTGGCGGCGCTGGCGGTCTACGACATGGTGAAGAGCATCGAGCGAGGAGTGGAGATTGGCGCAGTCCGGCTGTTGGAAAAGTCCGGCGGGAGGTCGGGCACATGGGTGAGATGAGCGCCGGTGTCCTCACAATCAGCGACCGGGTGAGCCGGGGTGAGTCCGAGGATGTGTCCGGACCAACTGCCATCGCCACTCTGGCCGGCCTCGGCTTTGCCGTCGATTGGCGGGTGGTGCCCGACGAGCGTGATGAGATCCAAGCCGCCTTGCGCGACTGGATCGGAGCCGGCATCGACCTCGTGATCACCACCGGGGGCACCGGCTTTACTCCGAGGGATGTCACCCCCGAGGCCACGGCCGAGCTCATCGAGCGACCCGCACCCGGGCTGCTCGAGGCTGCCAGGAACGCCTCGAAGCACCCGTATGCGATGCTGTCGCGAGGGGTGGCTGGGATTTCGGGCTCGACGCTGATCATCAACCTGCCGGGGTCGACGGCCGGCGTCGAGGAGTCTCTCGATGTGATCCGTCCCGCCCTGGTCCACGCGGTTTCCCTCATCAAGGATGCTGACACTCCGCATTAGTCGCCGCCACCGAACGTGACAATGCGTGGGCCCGAGCTGGTTGTGGGCGGCGGTTTTCGCGGACTAATGTGAGGTGTGCGTTGGAGTAAAGGGAACGGGCTTGGAACTACTGGTCGTCTTGGTGGTACTCGGAGGGTTGTGGGCTGCGCTGTTACTCCCGTCGTTCCTCGACGCACGCCACGATGCTCCCCTCACGTCCACCAAGTCCTTCGACCGGAGGCTCGCCAAACTTGCGTCGCTTCGGTCCGATTTGATCGATCCCGTCGAGCTCAAGCGCCAGCGGCTCCATGCCCGGCGCCGCAGGGTCATGGTCGGCCTGATCGGCGCCGCCTTCGTGACGCTGGTGGCCGCCATCATCGGTGGCTCGATCCCGCTGCTCTTGCTCAGCCTGGCGTTCGACGGAATGTTCGTTGCCTACCTGGCGGCGTTGAACTCCATCCATCATCGCCCCCCGGCCGCCCGCCTGCCCCACACGCCCGAACCGGTTGGCTACGGGGAGCTTCGCCTGGTCGGTGAGGACGACGTCCCGAAGGCCGCCAGCAGCTGAGCCGGTTTGTGTGACCAAGGGCTCTAGCGCCGGTCCCCGACACCTGCGATCCCTGAGGCATCGAAGCCACGAGCGATGGGATTGCCATGGACGCTGAACCCCCTGCCTGCAGCGAGGCCGGCCTCGACGACCCTCCGCCGCTGACCGCCGAACTCCTGGCTCAGGTCAGCAAGGCCCTCGCACACCCTGCCCGGATCAAGATCCTCCAGCAGTTCGAAGCGTGCGTGCCCCACATCGCAGGCGACATTGCCGAGAAAAGCGATCTCGCCCAGTCGACCGTCTCCGAGCACCTGCGGATTCTGCGTGAGGCCGACGTCCTCTTCACCCGCCGAGATGGGCCCCGTTCGTGGTACTGCGTGCGCCGGTCGGTGTTGCGAGCATTCGCCGAGGCCATCGAGGACATGGCGCTCGAGCCGATCCGCCTGGCGGATCATTCCGGGGAACAACGGGCAAGCCTGCCGGGGCCCGTTTGAGCCCTTCCTCGCCGGGCGGGCTCGGGCCGCCTGCGCGGTGGGACAAGTGGTCATACCACGAGTGACTAAAGGCCCTATCGAGCATCGTCGATATACGAAAAGATCGCAGTACCCAATACGTGAAAATATTCACAAGCAACAAGAAGTTTGTGAATAGAATCACAATCCAGCTAGGAGAGGAAACGATGCTTACCAGGCTCAGAACACTCGGCATTGTGCTTGTAGTGGTCGGCATGCTGTTCGTAGTCGCAGGCGGAGTCGCCTACGGCAAGGTGCAACAGGGCTATGACTCTTTGCAGGCCTTCAGTGCGTCCCAGAACGTAACGCTCAACTACAACGAAGACGGCCAGCTCGTCGATCGCGGAACCACCGAGGGTGCGGACGCCATCAAGTTGCTGCTGACCGATGCGTGGGACTATCCGATCGTCGAGTCAGATCTCGACCCCAACGACCCGCTGGTGAACACGGCCACCGAGTACATGTACCAGATGGCCACCATCACCTATCACACCTTGCATGGCACCCAGACGGTTGTGCTCGACGAAGAAGTCGAATACAACGGCGAGGTGTTCCCGGCCGGCACCTACGAAGTCGAGGTGGACGGCAAGTACTGGACGGACTTCGACCGGCGACATCCTCTCGAGGGCCCAGCCCGCGGGATGGCGTGGAGCGGAACCGCCCATGGCCTCATCGCCGAGCTGGGTGTCGGCACCGTCACCCACTCGACGCTGCAGATGGGCCTCGGGCTCGCAGGCGTGACCGCCGGTGTCGGCGCTTTTGCCCTGCTGGCAGGCCTCGGCCTGATCTGGGCGAGCCGGGCCAAGGAGGATGAGTTCGGCTTTGCAGCCATCACCGTTCCGAAGGAAGAGCGGATCGACGAAGACTCCCTGATCAAGTAACCAACCGAACCCCGACAGTTCGAGGCCCCATCCGGGGCCTCGAACTCGTTGGTGCGTCACGAGCCCGGCTGGTATCGAATCCAGGGCCCTCGGGCCCGGTCCGTGGACCGTCCCGGCTGCGCCCGCGTGTCGTCACATGGGCTCAGGTGGCGGCGAGCTCGCGTGTGAGGCCGCCTCTCACGACACCGAACCAGAACACCGCCAGGGCGACCAGCGGCGGGATCAGCATCCAAAACCACACGACGCCGCCCGCGAGGCCGACGACGATCGCCCCCAGGCATACCCGCCGGGCGAGACCGCCCGAGCGCAAGAACCACAGGCCGCCCAGGAGGGAAAGCGCAAACGCGCC
>JBFKDW010000019.1:0-41479 GCA_041619515.1 Acidimicrobiia bacterium | reverse complement strand
CGTGGAGTTGTCCGATGATGGTGGGACGGCCAATGGTGGCGATGACACTTCGGCACCTGCCACGGTGACGATCACGGTGACGGCGGTCAATGATGCGCCCTCGTTCACGGCGGGTGCGGATGTTTCGGTGTTGGAGGACTCCGGCCCGATAACGTTCGTGGGCTGGGCCACCGACATCACAGCCGGAGCCGCCGACGAAGAGCCTCCGGCCCAAACGCTCACGTTCGAGATCATCGGCAACGACAACACCGGATTGTTCTCCACCGGTCCCAGCATCGACCCGGCAACCGGAAACCTGGCGTTCGCGCTTGCGTCAAACGCCCACGGCGTGGCCAACGTGGGCTTCAGGTTGGTCGACGACGGTGGCACCGCCAACGGCGGTGAGGACACCTCACCGACCCGGCCGTTCACGATCACGGCCGACCCCGTCAACGACGCCCCGTCGTTCACCAAGGGGGCCGATCAGGCGGTCGCCATGAACTCAGGCGCCCACTCGATCGTCGGATGGGCCACGGCCATCAGCCCCGGTCCTGCCAATGAGGCAGGCCAATCTGTCTCCTTCAATACCACCGCCAACACCAACCCAGCCTTGTTCTCAGCTCCTCCGCTGGTGGCGTCGACGGGCACTCTGGTCTTCACGGTGGCTCCCGGCCAGTCGGGCACCGCCACCATCACCCTGGAGGCGCAGGACGACGGCGGGACCGCCAACGGCGGCGACGACACCTCGCCTCCACAGAGCTTCGACATCACCGTCGGCACCCCCGACATCGTCATATCGGAGTTCCGGCCGCGCGGTCCGAGCGGTGCCGACGACGAGTTCGTCGAGATTTTCAATGCCGGTTCGGTCGGCCAGGATCTGACGGGATGGAAGATGCACGTCACCAGCGGAGTCGACATCGACTTCTATGTCTTCCCGCCGGTCACCCTCCTGCCCGGCCAGCACTACCTGGTGATGAACCCGCTCTCCCCGCTGGCCGGCCTCGCCGACGACACGTGGAGCGGGTTGTTCTACGGAACCGGCTTCGGTGACGTGCAACTGCTCACCGGAACTGGAGCGCAGGTTGATGCCCTCCACTACGGGGTCGGCCCCACCATCGGTGAGGGAAGCCCGCTTCCAAGCTGGAGCGGTCCCAACGCCATCGATGCCAGCTGGGAGCGGTTGTACGGAGATGCCTACGGCAACTGTGTCGACACCGATGACAACCTCGCCGACTTCGTTCACAACTACGGCAAGAGCACCCTCCAGAACATGGGCTCACCTCTCACGCCGTGCGCGACGCCCCCGGTCGCCGGCGGTCCGATCATCAGTGAACTGCGTCCTGCCGGTCCGGGTGGGGCCGCCGATGAGTTCGTAGAGGTGTTCAATCCCACCGGCGGGATCATCGACATCAGCGGATGGACGCTGGAGGTTCCCGGTGTCGGAACTCTGCACACCTACCAGGCCGGCACGATCCTCACGCCGGGCCAGCGCTATGTGGCAGGTGCACCGATCGGATACACCGGCTTCAAGGATGACGCCTACAACGGCGTCGTGATCTCACCGCATCTCGGCACCAGCGATGCAGTGGAGCTTCGAAACGGTGCCTCCGTGATCGACGCCGTCGCCTGGGGCTCTGGCACCGGCGAAGGCTCGCCACTCCCGGCCTACGTGGGCATCGGCGGCGACGACATCAGCTTCAGCCGTGGCCATGGCGGGTGTACCGATCTGGACGACAACCTGTGGGACTTCATCCTCTCCTTCGGCGCGTCGCCGGGCATCGGCATCTGCTAAGAACGACGTGGTCTGAGCCGGACGAGAGACTTGGGCAACGGCGCCGCCGCTTCCTAACCTCCACGCTGGAAAGGGAGGCCCCGCCGCGTGGAGCTGTTCGACTATCTGCCCATCGTCGTCATGGTCATACTCGGCGTCGGGTTCGCGGTCGTTTCGCTGTTCGTATCGGGCCTGGTTTCCCCCAGCCGGCCCACCCCCGAGAAGCTGGCTCCATACGAATCCGGCATCGTTCCCGAGGTCGAGCCGGTCGAGCGCTTCCCGGTCAAGTTCTACCTGGTGGCCATGCTGTTTGTCATCTTCGACATCGAGATCATCTTTCTCTTCGCGTGGGCGACCCGTTTCTCCGAGCTCGGCTGGGTGGGCGTCGGCACCATTGCCGTGTTCGTCGGGCTCGCTATCGAGACGCTGATCTATGTGTGGAAACGAGGCGCACTCGACTGGAACCCGCCCCTCAGAGAGCGCTATGTGCGGGATGTCGAGGAGGCCGCCTGATGCCCGAGCCGCCCGGCTTTCTCACCACCACCATCAACTCAATTGCCAACTGGGCCCGCTACCAGTCTTCGTGGGGGGCCACCTTCGGCCTGGCCTGCTGCGCCATCGAGATGATGCACACCGGCGCCGCCCACAACGACCTGGCTCGGTTCGGGATGGAAGTTTTCAGGGCCTCGCCGCGTCAGGCCGACCTGATGATCGTGGCCGGCCGGGTGTCTCAGAAGATGGCTCCCGTCCTTCGCCAGGTCTATGACCAGATGCCGGAGCCGAAGTGGGTCATCTCGATGGGCGCCTGCGCCTCGACAGGAGGCATGTTCAACAACTATGCCCTGGTGCAGGGCGTTGACCAGGTTGTGCCGGTCGACGTGTACGTTCCCGGATGTCCCCCCGGGCCACAATCGTTGATGCATGCCATCCTGACCCTCCACGAGGGCATCAAGACCGGCGAGTTCGTCCGAGTATGACCGACGAATCACCCGTCCCGGAAGAAGCAAAGGCCGGCGTGCTGTCGGCGCCACCGCTCGCAGCCCTGGCTGAGGCCTTCCCCGACGCGGTCGTCGAGTATTCGGCCACCGGCCAGAACGTGTTCCAGGTCGACGGGTCCCGTCTCGTCGAGTTCGTGCAGGCGGCACGGGACGCTGGATTCGAGATGTTCATCGATGTCACGGCCGTCGATTATTACCGCCGGCGGCCCGGGCCCCGCTACGACGTAGTGATCGGGCTCCTGTCCCTCACCCACAACCTGCGGCTGCGGATCCTGGTCGGCGTCGACGGTGATGTACCGTCGGCACCCTCCATCACCTCGGTGTATCCGGGTGCCAACTTCTACGAGCGGGAGGTCTACGACCTGTTCGGCATCGACTTCACCGGGCACCCGGACCTCACCCGCATCATGATGCCGGACGATTGGGACGGGCACCCACTGAGGAAGGACACTCCGGTCGGCTCGGTGCCGATTCAGTTCCGCGACACCCACAAGGTCCAGTGATGAGCGAAGACACGACCACCGAGGAGAACGTCGACGTCGGAGCGGACGCGCCACCGCCTGCCACCGAGCATGAGCGCAGGCAGCTGCACGAGATCTGGGCGGCGGGAACCGAGGAGCCGGCCTGGGTGAGAGCCTCCACGGCCGAAGGGGCCCAGATGATGCTTCCGCGCGACCAGGCTTCGGTCGTCGAAGTCGCCGAGGAGGGCGGGACCCTGGTGAGCGACGATCGGCTCTACGACGAGGAGCTCCCCGAGGAGGAGGTCACCATCCTCAATATGGGGCCCCAGCACCCCTCCACTCACGGGGTGCTGCGGCTGCAACTGGAGCTCGAAGGCGAGATCGTCCGCCGGGTCAAGCCGATCATCGGGTACCTCCACACCGGGATGGAGAAGACCGGCGAAACCCTGACGTTCCTGCAGGGACCGACCAACGTCACCCGTATGGACTACCTGGCCCCCTTCCACAATGAGCTGTGCTTCTCTCTGGCGACCGAGGCGCTGCTCGGTATCGACCTGCCGCCGAGGGCCCAGGCGATTCGAGTGCTCATGACCGAGCTAAACCGCGTCTCCAGCCACCTGACCTGGGTGGCCACCCAGGGGATGGACCTGGGGGCGGTGTCGATGATGATCTACGGCATCCGTGAACGCGAGCTGCTGCTCGCCTTTTTCGAGAAGACGACCGGCCTGCGCATGAACCACAACTACATCCGGCCGGGCGGGGTGGCCGCCGACCTCCCCGACGGCTGGGAGGATGATGTGGCCGGGATCCTCGAGCGCATCCCGGAGGGCCTCGACGACTATCACGACCTTCTCACCAACAACCCCATCTTCCTGGGCCGCACCCAGGGGGTCGGCGTCATCACACCCGAGGAGTGCTTTGCCTACGGGATCACCGGGCCCCCCCTGCGGGCGGCCGGTGTCGATTGGGACCTCCGCAAGGCGCAGCCGTACAGCGGCATCGAGCAGTACGACTTCGATGTGCCACTCGGCGAGCACGGGGACGTCTACGACCGCTACCTGGTCCGCATGGAAGAAATGCGGCAGTCCCTCCGCATCGCCGCCCAGGTCGCCGAATCGATGCCGGCGGGTGACTACCGCACTGAGGACCTCAAAGTGACGCCTCCGCCCCGCAAGCGCATCGACGAATCGATGGAAGCGCTCATCCATCATTTCAAGATCTTCACCGAGGGCTTCAAGGTGCCGGCCGGCGAGCACTACCAGGCCATCGAAGGGCCGCGAGGGGAGCTCGGCCACTACGTGGTCTCGGTCGGTGAAGCCAAGCCGTGGCGCCTTCACTGCCGCACCCCGAGCTTCGCTGCCATTCAGGCGCTGCCGACCATGATGGGCGACCAGCTGATCGCCGACTCGATCGCCATCATCGCCAGCATCGATCCCGTGCTGGGGGATGTCGACCGATGAGGAACCGCAGCCGAGGGTCGGTCGGCGGGAGCCGCCATGGCTGAATGGTCGAGCAGCTCGCGTGTCGACAAGATCATCGCGTCCTATCCGGACCGGAAATCGGCCGTCATGCCCCTGCTCTACCTCGCTATGGCCGAGCACGGGTATTTGCCCGACCGTGCGATTCGTGAAGTCGCCGAGCTCGTCGGCATGACCCCGGTCCAGGTCTCGGCAGTCGCCACCTTCTACACCATGTACAAGCGCGAAGAAACCGGCCGGTACCTGCTGTCGGTCTGCACCTCGATCTCGTGCGCCGTGCTCGGCGCCGCCGATGTGCTCCATGCCGTCGAGGACGCCACCGGGGTGCCGGCCGGGGAGACCGATGCCGAGCGGGTGTTTTCGGTCGAGCATGTCGAATGCATCGGTGCGTGCGGCGGGGCCCCCGCCATCCAGGTGAACTACGAGCTGGTGGAGGGTGTCGGCGTGGAGAAGGCCCGGGAGCTGGTCCAGTGGCTGCGCGACGGCGAGCCGCAGGTGGTGAACGGCGACGAGATGCAGGCTCTGTTCGGCGGCCAGCGCAGCTTCGACTGGGGACCGGCCGAGACGGCCGGTGCCGGAGGGCCGGTGCCGGCTCTCGAGAGCCTTGGCACGGTAGGTGAGGCCGGATGAAGATCCTCACCACTCGCATGGAGGCCCATCCCTCCGACAGCCACACGATGGAGCGGTATCTGGCAACCGACGGGTACGTGGCGGCCCGCACCGCCTTGACCAGCATGACCCCGGCCGCGGTCCACGAGGAGGTGAAGGCTTCGAACCTGCGAGGGCGGGGGGGAGCAGGTTTCCCCTGCGGGGTCAAATGGGGGTTCCTGCCCCCCGACACCAGGCCTCGCTACCTCGTCGTCAACGGTGACGAGTCGGAGCCGGGGACCTTCAAGGATCGCCAGCTGCTCGAACGCGACCCGCATCAGCTCATCGAAGGCATCATCATCGCCGCGTATGCCATCGACTGTCATCGGGCGTTCATCTACATACGCGGCGAGTATCCGAAACCGGCTCGCCGGGTGGAGCAGGCGCTGGCCGAGGCCTATGCCGCCGGCTACCTGGGCAGGGACATCTTCGGAAGCGGCTTCGATCTCGAGCTGACGCTCCATCTGGGAGCCGGCGCCTACATCTGCGGAGAGGAGACCGCGCTGCTCAACAGCCTCGAGGGCAAGCGGGGGGAGCCGCGCATCAAGCCGCCCTTCCCAGCCGTGGAGGGGCTCTACGGCAAGCCCACCATCGTCAACAATGTGGAAACCCTCTCCAACATGCCGTGGATCGTCACCAACGGCGGCGCCGCCTATGCCGCACTCGGGCCGGAGGGCTCGGCCGGCACCCGCCTGTTCAGCCTCTCCGGACACGTGCGCAAACCCGGGAATTACGAGATCGTCATGGGCATGACCTTCGGCGAGTTCATCGAGCAGCACGGCGGCGGGGTGCGAGAGGGTCGGGAGGTCAAATGCTTCATTCCCGGTGGTGCCTCGGCCCCCTGGTTCACGGGAGATCAACTCGACATCCCCATCACCATCGACGACGTCGGCAAGGCGGGTTCCATGCTCGGATCAGGGGCCATCGTGGTCATGGACGAGACCACCAACGTCGTCGCCGCCGCCCACAGCATCGTCAGCTTCTTCGCCCACGAGTCATGCGGACAGTGCACGCCGTGCCGGGAGGGGACGTCGTGGCTGGAAATGGTGCTCGCCCGCATCCTCCGTGGCGAGGGACGGGCGGTCGACCTGGACCTGCTGCTTGACGTCTCGGACAACATCGCCCCCGGGCTGGGCTGGCCACCCAAGATGACCACCATCTGCCCGCTCGGGCCCTCGGCGGTGTCGCCGGTGACGTCCATCCTCCGCCACTTTCGAGACGAGGTGGCGGCGATGATTCCGGCGGAGGTGCCCGTTGCCTGACCCGGTGAAGGTGACCATCGACGGAGCCGAGCACGAAGTGCCCGGCGGCTCGCTCCTCATCCAGGCAGCCCAGGACACCGGGACCTACATCCCGCGATTTTGCTGGCATCCCCGCATGAAGCCGGTCGGGATGTGCCGCATGTGCCTGGTCGAAGTCGATACGGGCCGCGGCCCGCTGTTGACGACCTCGTGCACGATGCCGTGCACCGACGGGATGGTGGTGAGCACCAAATCCGAAACGGTCAAGAAGGCACAGGAAGGCGTTCTCGAATTCCTGCTGATCAACCACCCGCTCGATTGCCCGGTTTGCGATCGGGGCGGCGAGTGCCCGTTGCAGGACCAGACCATGGCCTACGGTCCGGGGGAGAGCCGCTTCGTCGAAGAGAAGCGCCACTTCGAGAAGCCGATCGACATCTCCGAACTGGTTCTGCTCGACCGGGAACGGTGCATCCTGTGCGCGCGCTGCACCCGCTTCTCGGATGAGATCTCAGGCGACCCGCTGATCGAGTTCCAGGATCGAGGCAACTACACCCAGGTGCTGACGTTCCCCGATGAGCCGTTCCGCTCGTACTTCTCCGGCAACACCGTACAGATCTGCCCCGTCGGCGCTCTGACCGCCCGTCCCTATCGCTTTCGAGCCCGCCCGTGGGATCTCGAAGCGGTCGAGTCGACGTGTCCGCACTGCTCGGTCGGATGCCGGATCAGTGTGCAGTCCTCGCAGAATCAGGTTCTCCGGTTTCTCGGAGTCGACAACGAGCCGACCAATCAAGGATGGTTGTGTGACAAAGGTCGATTCGGTTTCGAATACATCGGGTCTCCCGAGCGGCTGACCGTGCCGCTGGTGCGGGGAGAGGACGGCGAGTTCGAGGAAACCACCTGGAACGGCGCCCTCACCGTGGTGAGCCAGTGGCTGGGTGACATCATCGCCGAGCACGGCCCCGACGGCGTCGCCGGGCTGGGTGGCGCCCGCGGAACTAATGAGGATGCCTATGCCTTCGGCAAGCTGCTGCGGGCCGTGATCGGCACCAATCATCTGGACGCCCAGCTCGACGACGGGCTCAACCCGCAGTTCTTGAGCGCAGTCACACCGCGGGCATCGATTCCCGATCTCGACTCGGCCGGAACGATCCTCGTCTGGGGCCCCGACCTCAAGGAAGAGCTGCCCGTCCTGTACCTGCGGGTGCGACAGGCAGCCCAGGAGGGGGCGAACCTCATCATCATCCACCCCCGCCACACCGGCCTCCACGATGTCGCTTCCCATACCGCCTCCTACGTTCCCGGCCGCGGGCCCGAGGCGCTGGCGGCACTGCGGGCCGGCAGCGACGAGATGGCGGAGGCCCGCCGGCTGCTCATGAGCGAGGGGCCGGTCGTGGGCCTCATCGGCCGCACCGGCTATACCGAGGACCCCATGTTGGCCGAGGCGGTGGCCGCCTTCGTGCGGGACCTCCCCCAGGCGAGCATCATGCCGCTCGCCCGCCGGTCCAATGTGTTCGGTGCCCTCGATATGGGCCTTGCCCCCTCGCTGCTTCCCGGCCGGGCTGCCTTCGCCAGCCCGGAGGCTCGCTCCGCCCTGGCCGCAGAGTGGGCGACCCCGATCCCGGAGAGCACCGGGCGCGACGCCGCCGGCATCATCTCGGGCCTCACCGCAGGCCAGATCCACGGCCTGCTGTTGTTCGGAGCAGATCCGGTGCGGGACTTCCCGGACCAGGCAGCCGCCAGGGCGGCCCTGGAGCAGGCCAATCTGGTAGTGGCGGTGGACCAGTTCCTCACGGATTCTTCCCGGCTCGCAGACGTGGTCCTGCCCGCCGAAGGCTTCACAGAGACCGACGGGACCGTCACCAATTTGGAGGGGCGCGTCCAGAAGGTGGCCCGGCTGGTGGCCGGGCCCGGGCAATCCCGCCCCCCGTGGTCGATATTCGAGGACATTGCCGTATCGCTCGGCTCGTCGCTCGGTGCGGTGTCGGCGGAAGCGATCCAGAAGGAGATCGCCGAAGTGGTCCCGGCCTATCGCGGTCTGACCTGGGAGCAGCTCGAATGGGGCCCTGGCCGTGAAGGCGTCGTGATCCCGACGTCCGCCGGGGAGCAGCCGCTTCGCTATGTGCCGGTCGACATCGGTGTCCCGGCCCAGACGGCCCGGCTGGCGCTCCACTCCGCTCGGACGCTGTACGACGACGGGGTGCACGTCAGATTCAGCCTCTCGCTGGCCCGCCTCGCCCCGGGCGCCTACGCCTTCGTCAACCCGGCCGACGGCGCCCGGCTCGGCATAGCCGACGGAGCGCTGGTGCGGGTGACCGGGGCCGCCGGCTCAGCCGACCTGGAGGTGCGCCACGATCCGACCCTGGCAGCCGGCGCCGTGTACGTGCCTTTCAATCAGGAAGACGGGGGCGGCATTGGTGATGCGCTCGAAGTGAAGCTCGAGGTTCTTTCGTGACCGACTGGCTCGACGTGCTCATCGTCATCGTCAAGGTGGTCGCCGCCTTCGCCATCTTGCTGGTGGCGACCCTCATGCTCATCTGGGCGGAACGCAAGATTCTCGCCGACATGCAGAACCGGGTGGGGCCCGACCGGGCCGGACCGTGGGGCCTGCTGCAATCGCTCGCCGACGGAATCAAGCTGTTCTTCAAGGAGCCCATCATCCCCAGCCGGGTCGAGAGATCGGTCTACCTGCTTGCTCCCATCCTCGCTCTGATCCCGGCGCTCCTGATGTTCCTCGTTGTGCCGATTGGTCGGCCCTTCTCCATCGGCGACCGCGTCATCACCCTGCAGGCGATGGACTTGAACGTCGGGCTGCTGTTCGTGCTGGCGGTGTCGTCGATGGCCGTGTACGCCGTGGTTCTGGCCGGGTGGTCGTCCGGCTCGAAGTATCCGCTGCTCGGCGGGGTGCGGGCCACCGCCCAGGCCATCAGCTACGAGGCCGCCCTCGGGCTCGCCCTGGTTCCCGTGGTGATCTACGAGGGCACGCTGTCGGTTTCCAAGCTGGTGGAGGGGCAGGCGGGCCAGTTCTTCGGGATGGTGCCCGCCTGGAACATCATCCTGCTCCCGTCGTTCGTGTTCTTCCTGATGGCGGCCATCGCCGAAACCAACCGGGCCCCGTTCGATCTCGTCGAAGCGGAGAACGAGCTGGTAGGCGGCTTCCACACCGAGTACTCCGGTTTGCGCTTCGCTCTGTTCTTCCTGGCCGAGTACATCAACATCTTCACGATGTCGGCCCTCACCGCCACCATCTTCCTGGGTGGTTGGAACGGGCCTACCTGGGACGGGTCGCTCCCGGCCGCCATCACGTGGGTCTTCCCCATCCTCTGGTTCCTGCTCAAGACCTTCGCCATCGTGTTCGTGTTCTTCTGGGTGCGGGCGACACTCCCGCGGCTCAGGTACGACCAGCTGATGGAGCTGGGCTGGAAACGTCTCATTCCCGGGACCCTCATCTGGATGGTCTTTGTGGCGGTAGCGCTCGCTTTCGACGAATTCGGAGCACCATGGGCCTCCTAGCCACCTTTGCCAAGGGCCTCTCGGTGACGTTCCGCCAGATGTTCCGGCCCCGCGTCACCACGAGCTATCCGCAGGAGAAGCGCGTAAAGCCGCAGCGGTTCCACGGCCGCCACGTCCTCAACCGCTACGAAGACGGCATGGAGAAGTGCATCGGCTGCGAGCTGTGTGCCGGCGTGTGCCCGGCTCGCTGCATCTATGTGCGGGGGGCCGACAACCCGCCCGAGGCCCCGATCAGCCCGGGGGAGCGGTACGGCTTCATCTACGAGATCAACATGCTGCGCTGCATCTTCTGCGGCCTGTGCGTCGAGGCGTGCCCCACCGAGGCGATCACCATGACCCAGCTCTTCGAGATGTCGACGACCGGGCGCGAGGAGGCGATCTACACGCGCGACGAGCTGCTGGTCAATGAGGACGGCTCGCCCAATCATGCCCAGCCTTCCGGCCCGCTGATCGACCTGGAGGAGCTCACCATCGCCGACGGATGGATGCGGGCGACGGCCCCGTCGGGGCGGGCTGCCTATGAGGGCGTGCCGGGGTGGACTCCATCGGCAGGAGTGGGGTTGCGGCCCCCAGAGCGAGGTCAGGCTCCGCCGCCGGAGACCGGCTCCGAGGACGAGGAGGGACCGTCCTGATGGCCGAGCTCGTGCTGTTCGTCATATTTGGCTCGGTTGCCGTAGCCGGTGCCCTCACCATGGTGCTGCACCCCAACCCGGTCTACGGCGCCCTCGGCCTGATGGCCACCATGTTGTCGATCGCAGTCTTCTACGTCGTCAACTCGGGCCATTTCATTGCCGCCGTCCAGGTGGTCGTATACGCCGGAGCGGTGATGACGCTGTTCCTGTTCGTCATCATGCTGATCGGTGTCGATCGGGCTGAGAGCCTCGAGGAACGGCTGCCGCTGCAGCGCCAGCTGGCGATCGGCCTCGGGGTCGCTTTCCTCGTGCTCCTCGCCCTCATCGGCGGCAATGCCTGGATCACCGCTCCCGAATCGGCCATAGCGCCCAATGGCACCGTCGAAGCGATTGCCGATCTGCTGTTCACCGCCTGGCTGCTGCCGTTCGAAGTCACCACGCTGCTGCTCATCATCGCATCGGTGGGTGCGGTCTCCCTCGCCCAGTACGGCCCGCGCCGCAGAGGGGGGGACGAATGAGGGCCGCATGGACGTAACCGCCGGCTGGTATCTGGCGCTGGGAGCGGTGCTGTTCGTCATCGGAGCCGGGGGCATGCTGCTGCGGCGCAACGCCCTCGTGATGTTCATGTCCATCGAGCTCATGCTCAACGCCGTCAACCTCACCTTCGTAGCGATCGGCCGCCATGTCGGCGACCTCAACGGGCAGGTGGCGGTGTTCTTCGTCATGGTGGTGGCCGCCGCCGAGGTTGTCGTGGGTCTTGCCATCATGATCGCCGTCTTCCGTCGCCGCGCCAGCGCCTCGGTCGACGACCTCGTGCTGCTGAAGGGATAGCGAGTGGTCGACTACATCTGGATCGTCATAGCTCTCCCGCTCGCCGGGGCCGTGTTCCTCCACTTCTTCGGCTCCCGCCTGCCTGAGCCAGTCCCGGGGGTGGTCGCCAGTGCCACCATCGGTCTCGGGTTCGTGTATGCGCTCATCGCCACCGGCGACTTCATCACCGGCACCGGCGAAGCCGAGACCGTGCACCTCTTCGATTGGATCCCGGCGCTGGGTGCCAACGCCCAGCTGCTGTGGGACCCGCTGTCGGCGATCATGACGCTCACCGTGACCGGCGTTGGGTCGCTGATCCATCTCTACAGCATCGGCTACATGCACGGTGACCCCCGCTACGGCCGGTTCTTCACCAACCTCAACTTCTTCGCCGCCTCGATGCTGATCCTGGTGCTGGCCGACAACTTCGGCCTGCTCTTCGTCGGCTGGGAGCTGGTCGGCCTCAGCTCCTACCTGCTCATCTCGTTCTGGTTCCAGAAGCCGTCGGCGGCCGCTGCCGGCAAGAAGGCGTTCATCGTCAACCGCGTCGGTGACGTGGGCTTCCTCGTCGGGCTGATGCTGATTCTCGCACATTTCAATACGCTCACCTACGGCACCGTCCTCGAGGAGCCGGCGCGGGTGATAACCGCAGGCACGGCTACCGCCATCACCCTGCTCCTGCTGCTGGGGGCGGCCGGCAAGTCTGCCCAGATCCCCCTTTACTTCTGGCTACCCGACGCCATGGAGGGTCCGACGCCGGTCTCGGCGCTCATCCACGCCGCCACCATGGTCACCGCCGGTGTGTATATGGTGGCCCGCGCCGCCTCCCTCTTCGAGCTGTCTGGATTCTCGGCGGGCACGGTCGCCACCGTCGGCGCCTTCACCGCGCTGTTTGCCGCCACCATCGCCCTCATGCAGCGAGACATCAAGCGGGTGCTGGCCTACTCCACGATCAGCCAGCTCGGCTATATGTTCCTTGCAGTCGGGACCGGCGCTTATGTGGCGGGCATCTTCCACCTGTTCACACACGCCTTCTTCAAAGCGCTGTTGTTCCTCGGCTCGGGATCGGTCATTCACGCCCTCGACGGCGAGCAGGACATGGCCAAGATGGGCGGGCTCCGCAAGCTCATGCCCGTCACCCATCTGACGATGGTTGTGGGCTGGCTGGCCATCATCGGGATCCCGCCGCTGGCCGGCTTCTGGTCGAAAGACGAGATCCTCGCCCTCGCGTTCGGAGCCGGCGGCTGGTACACGTTCCTATGGGTGATCGGGATCATCACCGCCCTCGTGACCGCGGTGTACATGACCCGCTGGATGTATCTCACGTTCTGGGGCGAGCCTCGCTGGGCCGACGGTGTCCACCCGCACGAGTCACCGGCGATCATGACACTGCCGCTGCTGGGGTTGGGAGTGGGCAGCGCGGTTCTCGGCCTGCTGAACACGCCGTGGCCGTTCAAGCCGGCTTTCGAGCACTACCTGGAGCCGTCCTTCGAAGCCATCGAGATGGCGCACCTCCCATCCGGGGCCACACCCTGGGTGCTGGCCGCGGTGTCGATCGTGGCCGCCGCCGCCGGCGCCCTCTTCGCGTTCGGCCGCTACCGGGGAGCCGACGCTTTCGATGCGGCGCCGCTGGCGGCGCGCCGGACGGGAGTATGGCGCTGGGTCGGCAACGGCTACTACGTCGACGACATCATCGGCAATCTGCTGGTGCTCCCTTCCAAACTGGTGGCGGCCTGGACGGCGTTCGTCCTCGACAGCGAGGTCATCGACGGGTCGGTGCGTGCCATCGGTGGGGGAGTGCGCCGCGTCAGCGGCTGGCTCCGGCCCATTCAGACCGGCTTCGTCCGAAGTTATGCCGCCGTCACCTTCGCAGGGGTGGTGGCGCTGCTCGTCTGGTTCGTATCGCGGGGGGCGGGCTGATGAGCCTCAACGTGCTCTCCCTCCTCATCTGGCTACCGGTGGCGGCGGCCGCAGTCGTGATCGGGCTGCCCCGTCGCCGGCCGGAGCTGTTGGTGCCGGTCGCCTTCGCCCTCAGCTTGTTCACCCTCGGCCTGGCGGGGTTTCTCGTGTTCGACTTCGAGACGTCCAACGCCGGGTTCCAGTTCGTCGAGAAGTCGCCCATCTGGGCTGATCTCGGGATCGACTACCACCTCGGCGTCGACGGCATAAGCGTGTTTCTCGTCGCCTTGACGGCCTTCTTGTTCCCGCTCGGGATACTGGCATCGGTCAACATCGAGCACCGTCGCAAGGAGTTCATGGCCGCACTCCTCTTGCTGGAGGGTGCCCTCATCGGGGTGTTCCTGGCGCTCGACCTGGTTCTGTTCTTCGTGTTCTTCGAAGTGCTGCTCGTCCCGATGTACTTCCTCATCGGGTTGTGGGGGGGTGAGCGCCGGCTGGCGGCGGCGCTCAAGTTCTTCCTCTACACCGCCCTCGGTTCCGCCTTCCTCCTGGTCGGCATCATCTTCCTGTCGGCCCAGGCCAGTGACCAGCTCGGCGGGCCGTCCTTCAACTACATCGAGCTGCTCGAGCTCGACATCTCCCGGACCGCCCAGTACTGGCTGTTCGGCGCATTCGGGATTGCCTTCGCGATCAAGGTCCCGCTGTTCCCGTTCCATACCTGGCTGCCCGACGCACATACCGAAGCACCCACCGCCGGCTCCGTCATTCTGGCCGGTGTGCTGCTGAAGATGGGGACGTACGGCTTCTTGCGCTTCAACCTCAACCTGTTCCCCGAGGCCACCGTCCAGCTGGCCGGCTTTCTGGCCGCGCTGGCCGTGGTCGGCATCATCTACGGCGCCGCGGTCGCCATCGTCCAGCCGGATTTGAAGCGGCTGGTGGCCTACTCGTCGGTCAGCCACCTCGGCTTCGTCATTCTGGGTATCTTCGCGCTCACTTCCCAGGGCGTGTCGGGCGGCGTCATCCAGATGGTCAACCACGGCCTCACCACCGGGGCGCTCTTCCTGCTGGTGGGGATGATCTACGAGCGGCGCCATACTCGTGACATCGCTGCCTACGGCGGGCTGCAAAAGGTGATGCCGTGGTTTGCCGGGTTCTTCCTGTTCACGGCGTTCGCCTCCATCGGGCTGCCCGGCCTCAACGGATTCGTCGGTGAGTTCCTCATCCTGCTCGGCTCCTACAGCCGCCACCCTGCCCTGACGGTTATCGCCGCGGTCGGGGTGCTGCTGGCGGCGGTCTACCTGCTGTGGGCCTACGAGCGGGTGTTCACCGGCGAGCCGGACAAGGAGGAAAACCGGGCCCTGTCCGACATCGGGCTGCGGGAAGTCGGGATTCTCGTGCCGATCGCCGCGCTCATCGTCCTGCTCGGCGTGTATCCGAAGCCGGTGCTCGACCGGATCGAGCCGGCGGTGGAGCGGGTGCTCGACCGCATCGAGGATCAAACCGGGTTCGAGTCTCCGCTTCGCATCGACGACATTGCGGAGGAGGTGAGCAGGTGACCGAGATCTCCTATCTCGCAATTGCTCCCGTCATCGCTCTCACGCTCGGGGTGGTGGCCGTGCTGCTCGTCGAGGTCACCTACAAGCCTCCCGTCATCTGGTTGGGAGGGATCGCCGGGGTGAGCCTGGCAGCCGGCTTCGTCCTGAGTGTCTCCCAGTGGGTGCGGGCTTCGGATGACCCGGCCATCTACTTCCGGGGCATGCTGGTGCTCGATCCCTTCGCCGCCTTCGGAGCTGTCGTGCTGGCAGTGTTGGGAGGCGTGGCACTGCTTGTCGCATGGCCGCTCGTGCTCCAACAGGGCCGGCGGGCCGCCGAGTTCATCGCCCTCATCCTGCTGTCCGTTACCGGCATGATCCTGATGGCGGCGTCGGCTCACTTCATCATGCTGTTCCTGGCCCTGGAGGTAGCTTCGATCAGCCTGTACGTGCTTGCCGGCTTCAGCCGAGACAGCGCCGAAGCCAACGAGGCCTCGATCAAGTATTTCCTGCTGGGATCATTCGCCTCGGCCGTGTTCCTGTACGGGGTTGCGCTCAGCTACGCCGCCACCGGGTCGCTGTCGCTCTACGGTGCCGCCGACTTCCTGTCGGAGAACCTGCTGCTCGACTCGGCGGCATTGCTCGCCGGGGTGGGGCTGCTCATCGTGGGGCTCGCCTTCAAGGTGAGTGCCGCCCCATTTCACATGTGGGCTCCCGACGTGTACCAGGGCGCTGCCAGCGGGGTGAGCGGATTCATGACCGCCGGTGCCAAAGTTGCCGGCTTCGCCGCCCTCGCCCGCATCACCGTCACCAGCTACGGGCCCTACATCAGCGATTGGGCACCGGCGGTGGGTGTCATCGCCGCCATCTCTGTGATCGTGGGCACGATGCTGGCGATCGCCCAGTCCGACATCAAACGCATGCTCGCCTACTCCTCGATCGCACACGCCGGGTTCATCCTCACCGGTCTCGTGGCGGGGATCGACGGGGTTCCCTACATCTGGTTCTACGTCGTCACCTACGCGTTTCAGGTGCTCGGGGCGTTTGCGGTGGTGGCGGTGGTCTCGGGCCCGTCCGGCACCAAGTCGGCTCTCACGGACTATGCCGGCCTGGCGCAGCGAGCCCCGGTTCTGGCCGGTTCGCTGGCGTTGCTCATGCTTTCCATGGCGGGGATCCCGCTCACCGCCGGCTTCCTCTCCAAGCTGTATGTGTTCCGCGAGGCCGTTGAGGCCGGCTATCTGTGGCTGGTGATCCTCGGGGCGGTGGCGTCGGTGGCCGGCCTCTTCTTCTATCTGCGCGTGATCGTGCTCATGTACATGACTCCGGCCGCTGAGGGGACGGCAGTTGCGACCGGCAGCATCCGGGTAGGCGACCCGATGCGACTGGCACTCACCGGCGTAGCAGTCGTCACCCTGGCGTTCGGAATCGCTCCCGGGCCGCTCCTCGATGTCGTCACCAGCGCCCTGCCCCTCTAGGGCGGGCCATCCGGCCCCGGCGTCTCCGCCTCACCCGCGACCGAGGCACAGGCGGTGGTTGCTCCCGTGAGGGCCTTTGTCTTCGCCCCGCTGCTGAGTGCAGCCTTCGTCGTGGGGCTGGCGTTGTCGGGGCCGGTGGCGGCGATGTCGGTGTCGGGAACGGTGATCGTGCAGTCCGGGCGGGTCATCGAGGAGGACCTGTTTGCGGCCGGCGGCAGAGTGATCGTCGACGGCCGCATCAAGGGCGACCTCACCGTCTTCACCCGCAACCTGATCATCAACGGCGTCGTCGAGGGCGACGTCAACGGGATTGCCTGGAGCGTCGACATGCAGGGGGAGGTGGCCGGAAGCCTGCGGGCCGTGGCGTGGGAGCTGGATGTGGGCGGCTCGGTCGGCGACGACGTTCTCTCGTTTGCCCGCAGCGTTGAGGTAGACGGCCGGGTCGGCCGGGACATGCTCGTGGCCGGCCTCTCTGCTCGGAACTCCGGGTCGGTGGGCGGCGAGATCCGGGGCGAGCTGTTGTGGGGCCTCTACGTCGACGGGTCGGTGGCCGAGGACATCGACGTTGGCATCCATCGGCTCACCATCACGGAAGCGTCCTCGGTGGGGTCGGCAGTCACCTGGCGCCAGGGTTTGATCGGGCAGAACATCCGGGGGTGGACCGCTCGCACCGACATCTCGCCCGATGCCGACCTCGGGCTCGTGGCCGAAGTGCGGCCCATCCCAACCGACCTGGCGGTACGGGCGCTGCGCCTGTTGTTCCAGCTGCTCAGGTTCGTGGGGCTGCTGTTCACGGGGATCCTCCTCATCCACCTGTTCCCGCGGCCGACGGGGCGGGCTATCGACCGCGCCTGGAACCGACCCACCACCTCGTTGCTGCTCGGGCTCGCCCTTTTCATCCTCGTTCCCGTGGCGGCGGTCATCTCGCTCTTCACGGTGATACTCGCTCCGGTGGCGCTGTTTGCGCTCGCCTTGTGGGTGCTGGGCCTGTTTGCCGGCGCCGTCCCGGCACTCACCGCCCTCGGCCGCCGTGCCACCCGCAACCGATACGGGCTGATCGGCGCGTTCGCGATCGCGGCGCTCGGTTGGCGCGTCCTGCGCATCATTCCTCTCGCCGGCTTCGCCGTCTACCTCCTGGTAACCATCTGGGGAATGGGCGCCTGGGCTCTCAGCCTGTGGGACGGTTGGAGAGCGAGCGAGCCGCTCGTCGCCGGACCGCGTCCCGCCCAACCTGGTGCCCTGACCGAGGCAGGTCCAAGGCTGGAGCTGCTCGGTCTGGACATGCCGCCGCCTGCGGCCGGAGGCGACCCGGACGGCCGATGACCCCTCACCCGCGGCACCCGTCCAACAGCAGGTCCCGCTCAGACCGATCGGCGGGCGCCGGAGGCTGTCCTTCCTAGCCGCCCGACACCAGCAGAGGGACTTCCCGCTCGGCCGCGGTGAGCCCGCCATGCTGGCCGATCAGCCGCCGATCGCTGCGGCTGTGCAGCAGCACCGCATCGTCGTCGGCCAGCAGCACCCCGTCCGGCCCCCGGTCGCCGAACGAATCATGACGGGGCTCCGGGCCCCACCAGTCGGCCATGTCCTCGGCGGCGATCCAGCTGGCAGGCAGCGAGGCGAACGACGGTGATTCGTCCCCTCGCACGAACATCACCCTGCTGTCCCCGTAGAACGTGGTGCCGGCTTCCGTCTCCTTCGGTATCCGCACCCGTTGTGCTTCGGTGAAGTCGACGTGACCGTGGTCGGCGGTTCCCACCATCACCGCGCCGTGGGGCAGGCGCCGGCCGATGCCACTCCAGATGTTCGACGCAACCCGTAACGATTCGGCGTACTCCTCGGAATCCTGCCCGTACACGTGGGCGGCAAAGTCGACGTGCGGAACATAGGTGAAGATGAGGCGCCCGGGGTCGGCAGCGAGCTCGCACGTGGCGGCAACCACCTCGTCGACCGTGAACACCGGTTCGTATCGGCACCCCCGGTACAGAGCCTGCGATAGCGGGGACCCGGCGAAGTGTCCCGGCTGGACGGTGATCGGCTCCCGGCCGACCCCGGCCAGGCGTTCCCACAGGTTCGGCCCCGGCAGGAACCCGGTGGTGTCGATGTCGATGGGTTCTCCCCATAGCGTGGTCCACTTGATGGTGTTGACCACATGACCCGTCTCCGGGATCCAGAGCTGGTAGCCGAGCAAGCCGTGCTGGGAGGGGGGCAAGCCGGTGGCGACGCTCGCCAGGCTCACGGTCGTTGTCGTCGGGAATGGTGCATCGATGGTCGCCAGGAGATCCGGCCGAAGCGAGGCTGATGGGTGATCGAGCTGGGCTGCCCCGAGCCCGTCGAACAGGACCAGCACATAGGTGGCTGCCTCCGGGAGCGCAGCCGCCAGCGGAGCGTGCAGGGGTGGAAGGGGCGGATCCCCGCCGAGCCGGGCTTCGAGCTCGGCCATCAGGTTGACGAGGCTGCCGCCCGAGTAGTCCGGTGGCCTGGGCATGGCGCTCAAGCTAGTGATCGGCGCCCTCCGCCCGAACATCGGTGGCGGGCTCCAACGGCCCGATGTTGGTTCCCCACAGGCCGTCCGCAAGGGCGAACCCGGCCGCGACCACCGGGGCTGCCGACCGGCCCTGTTCGACCACGCCGGGATCGAATTCGATGAAGATGACGCCGCCGCTACCCGCCGGGCCCCTGGTCAAGGTCCCGTTCGCCTGGTCGCCGTCCTCCACCACGCACCAGGCCCCGTCCGAGAAGCGGACCGGGAGTTCGTCTGTTTGCGTGAAGCGCCGCCGGACGGTGGTCAGTCCGCGTCCTCCTCGCGGCTCTCGGGAGTTGGTGCGCCAGTGCTCTTCGAGCTCACGCGGCCACCAATCTGCCTCGACGCCGGCGACGAGCACGGTATGGAGCGCGAACGGGTTCGGCGACTCGGTGGCGACGGCGCGCAGCCCGGCACCCGCCCTCGGGTTCAGCTCGGTGGGCAGGAATCCGGTGCGGCTCATCACCCCGTCGATGGTGAACGCACCCCGGTAGCCGTGTTCTGCCCGCAGGTGGGTGCCGACCCGCACGGCCACCTCGCGCATGTAGGCGGTGTCGGCCGGTGGCGGCTCCCAGGTGCTCGCCGCCGACCCGTACCGGAACCGCCGGTGGGCAGGCTCGTACAGGACCACCATCTCGACCGGTCGAACCGTTACCACATGGTCGGCAAACACGACGCCGTGGATCGAGCACGGGATTCCCTCGAGGTACGGCATGACGCGGGCCCGGTGCGAGCGCGGCCCCAGGTACTCCAGGGCGGGCTCGATGTCGGCCGGGACTTTGACGACCCGGATGAGGTCGGCTCCGCCGTGCCACCCGAGCCGATTGTCGCCGGTGACGACGACGCCGGCGCCCTCGTCGAGATCGGCGAGCGCTCGCCCCAGGCTGCGTGCGTCCAGGTCGAAGATGCCCATGGCGGCGCGTTGGATTCCGAGCTCGTCCCAGAGGGCGTCGACCATCGTCTTGTCTTCCAATGCCAGCCAGGCCGGGGGCCTGGCACCGAACTGGGCACGGCCGCCGATGGGGCGGTCGTCATCCAGAAAGCTGGCAAACACTTTGGCGTCCTCGCCGGGGTCCCACTCGTCCAGGCGGCGCTGGGCGGCCGGAGGCAGGGGAGCATGGGCGGCCTCGTGGAAGCTGCGGATCGCCTCCATGATCGAAGCGCCGGTGGTGTCGAGCATCACGACGTTCTCATCCCGCACGTCCGGCAGCTCGCCGGTGCCGCGCGAACCGGCCACGACGAACGGGTCAGGTGCGCCGTGCTCCCGCAGCCAGGCAACCATGCCCGTGGCTCCAGCGGCCACGTCGGTTGCCACGATCCACTTCCGCCCCCCGACCACCGACCGGAAGATGCCGGCGTAGTGCTCATCGTTCATCTCCAAGAGGCTAGATGGTGGCGTTCCGGGGGTCGGGGCTGCGCTTCCGGCGATTGCCCAGCGTGGAAACTCGATTCGCGACGCAGGGTGACCGGACGGAAAACCGGGGTGCCGGGCCAATCCGGGTGGGCTTTTCCGGCCGAACCCCGGTGCCTATACTCCACGCAGTCCGCCCGCCCGGCAGGCCGAGGAGCGTTGTTGTCGGAGTACTTTGACCAATACCTGACCGTCCTCGCCTTCGGCGCTTTCGGAGCCGTTCTGGTCGGACTATTACTGGGTGTCGCCGCGCTGATACGGCCGAGCAACCCCACACCGGCCAAGCTGGAATCCTACGAATCCGGCATCGACCCAATCGGCGGGGGATACAGCCAGACGCATATTCGCTACTACGTCTTCGCCCTCCTGTTCCTCATCTTCGACGTGGAGGCCGTCTTCATCTTTCCCTGGGCCCTCGAGATCGAATCGCTCGGCGCGTTCGGCCTTTGGGAGATGTTCATCTTCATCGGCATTCTGCTCATGGGCTTGCTCTACACGGTGCGCAAGGGAGTCCTCAAGTGGGAGTAATCGAGCGGTTTGGTGCACCAAAGCCCATTTCCTGGCTGCTCAACTGGTCGCGGAAGTACTCGCTGTGGTTCTTTCAGTTCGGCCTCGCCTGCTGTGCCATCGAGATGATGGCCGCCTCCGGTCCCCGCTACGACTTCATGCGATTCGGCATCATCCCGCTGCCGGCGTCTCCCCGGCAGGCAGACCTCATGGTCGTCGCCGGGACGGTGACGGACAAGATGTCTCCCGCCATCCGCCGACTCTACGATCAAATGCCCAACCCGAAGTACGTGATTTCGATGGGCTCGTGCTCCAACTGCGGGGGCCCGTACTGGGACTCGTACTCGGTGACCAAGGGCGTCGATCAGATCATTCCGGTGGACGTATACGTCCCCGGCTGCCCACCCCGGCCTGAGGCACTGATGGAGGGCATCGTCCTCCTTCAGGAGAAGATCACCAACGAGGACGTTCGCGAGAAGTGGAACCAGCGTGACCACCAGCCCGCCTGAGGACACCCCGCCTGAGGACACCGCGCCCGAGGGCGGCGCGCCCGAGGACACCGCGCCCGAAGCCGAGCCGACGGGCGCCGACTCGACAGAAGAGCCTGCCTCCAATGAGGTGGTCGCCGCCCTGGCAGCGCGGGTGGCGGGGCTGGTCGGCAGCGATGCGTGGTCGGCGGATTACGGCAACGCCAAGGTGCTGGTCGATCGCGACGGATGGGTCGAGGCGGTGCGGGCGGTGCGCGACGGAGCCGGGCTCGACTTCTTCTCGTTTCTGTCGGCGGTGGATTGGAGCAACGACGTCGCCGTCGGAGAGCCCTTGGAGGAACCGGTCGAAGAGCGATACGAGGTGCTGGTGCGGCTCTCGAGCGCTCGCACCAACGATGCGGTCACCCTGTCGACCGACGTCCCGAAAGACGATGCCCGGCTTCCCACGTTGATCGGAGTGTTCGGCGGGGCGGACTGGCATGAGCGAGAGGCCGCCGAGATGTTCGGCATCGACTTCGAGGGCCATCCCAACCTGACGAACCTCTACCTCACCGACGAGTTCGAGGGGCACCCGCTCCGGAAGAGCTACCCGCTGCTGGCGCGAGAGGTCAAACCCTGGCCGGGAATGGTCGACGTCGAAGGCATGCCGTCGGAGGAAAACACCGAAGCCGAGGCTCCGCCCGGGGACGAGTCACCGGGAGACGACGGGTCGGAAAGCGGCACCGGATGACGACTCTCGATCCACGCGCCGCCGCCCACGTCTCGGAGGTAGCAGTTTCCGTCGAGCTGCAAACGCCGGGTATGACGCTCAACATCGGGCCGCAGCACCCGTCGACGCACGGGGTTCTCCGGCTGGTGGCAGAGCTGGACGGCGAGCGCATCATCCACGTGGAGCCCGTCATCGGGTACATGCACCGCGGCTACGAGAAGCTGTCGGAGGTGCGCACCTACCCGCAGATCACCGCCCTCGTCAACCGGATCGACTGGGTGTCGGGATTTGCCAACGAGATCCCCCTGATGGTGGCAGTGGAGCGGCTGATGGAGATAGAGGTCCCCGACCGAGCCCAATCCATCCGGCTCATCCTCACCGAGCTCGCCCGCATAGCCAGCCACCTGGTGTTCATGTCCTCATATCCACTCGAGCTGGGTGCGGCCACGCCCCTCATGCACGCGCTCCGGGAGCGCGAACACGTGCTCGAGCTCATCGAAGGGGTGACGGGTGGGCGTTTCCACCCCAATTTCAACCGCATCGGGGGGGTCAAGCCGGCCGCCGGGGGAGGAACCACTCAGAAGAAGGTTTCGCAGGACCTGCCCAAGGACTTCCTGGCCGGGACCCGGGCCGCAATGGAGAACGTGCTGGC
Organism: Acidimicrobiia bacterium; assembly: GCA_041619515.1. GTDB lineage: Bacteria > Actinomycetota > Acidimicrobiia > Spongiisociales > SHLN01 > SHLN01. The sequence continues at coordinate 18,757 of JBFKDW010000019.1, read as the reverse complement.
AGTGTGCGACGACATGGACACCCTGGTCTCGGGAAACGAGATCTTCCAGGCCCGCACCAGAGGGGTGGCGGTGCTCCCGGCCGACAAGGCCCTCGCCTATGGCGTGTCGGGGCCCAACCTGCGTGCCTCCGGCGTTCCGTTCGACTTGCGCAAGCACGAGGACTATCTGCCCTACCGCAAGTACGACTTCGACATTCCGGTCGGCGACAACGGTGACTGCTTCGACCGCTACATGGTGAGGGTCGAGGAAGTCCGGCAGGCGGCGCGCATCGTCAACCAGGCAATCGACGACATGCCTTCGGGCCCACTCCAGGCCAAGGTGCCCCGCGTGATCAAGGTTCCGAAGGGCGAGACCTACGTCCGGGCCGAGAATCCGAAAGGCGAGATGGGGTTCTACCTCGTATCCGAGGGCGGGCGCATTCCGTACCGTCTCAAGATCCGCACCGCCTCCTTCTCGAACCTGTCGATCCTGCCCTGGGCTCTCAAAGGTCTCATCGTGCCCGACATCATTGCCCTGCTCGGCAGCCTCGACTTCGTCCTGGGAGATGTCGACCGATGACACGGCCCCCCGCCCGCCTGCGCCGGCACCCGGCCGGAGCCCTCGTGGATAAGGAGCTGCGGATCGGGGGCGGCGGTCTGGAGGTCACGACGTGATCTCGCTTGTCGCCATCGAAATCAACTTCTATGTCCTGCTGACCCTCAAGGTTCTCGCAATCACCGGCCTGGTCTTGACCGCGATCCTTCCCATCATCTTCGGGGAGCTGAAGATCTCGGCCCACATGCAGAGCAGGGTCGGGCCGTATTTCGCCGGGGGACGGTGGGGCTGGGCGCAGCCGCTCGCCGACGGCCTCAAGTTCTTCCAAAAAGAGGATCTCGTGCCCGCCGCCGCCGATCGGCAGGTCTACAAGCTGGCCCCCTACCTGCTCATGGTCGCGACCCTCGCCGTGTTCGTGATCATCCCGTTCAGCCCCGACCTCATCGCCGCCGACCTCGACCTCGGCATCTTCTTCGCGCTCGCCATCTCATCTCTTTCGACGCTCGGCGTGCTGATGGCCGGCTGGTCCTCCGGCAACAAGTACTCGCTCATCGGCGGGCTGCGGGCGGCTGCCCAGATCATCGCCTATGAGCTTCCGCTCGTGCTCGCCGTGCTCGGAGTGGTCATCCAGGCGGGAACGCTGTCCATGGTGGGAATCGTCGAGGCCCAGATCGAGATGGGCGTGCCCTACCTGGTGGGCGGCCAGGTCATCGGGTTCGTGATCTTCTTCGTCGCCAGCCTGGCCGAGCTCAACCGAACGCCGTTCGACCTCCCGATCGCCGAATCCGAGCTGGTCATGGGCTATCTCACCGAGTACTCGGGGTTCCGGTTCACAACCTTCTTCCTGGCCGAGTACGCAGGGATGTTCGCCATGTCGGCGATAGCCTCCACTCTCTTCCTGGGCGGCTACGGATTCTGGGGCCTCGACCCGACGTTCTTCGGGCCCTTCGTGCTGATGGCCAAGGTCGGCTTGCTCGCCTTCCTCATGATCTGGATTCGCTGGACCTGGCCCCGCCTACGGGAGGATCAGCTCCAGACGATGGCCTGGAAGTGGCTGGTTCCGCTCGCTCTCGCCAACATCGGCGTGACGGCAATCTTCAAGGTGGTGTTCTAAGTGAACGCTCGAGGCCGCGGGCTGGGGCTCTTCCGGGGAATGGGGCTGACGCTGAAGACCCTGTTCGAGAAGCCCCCGACGGTGATGTACCCCAAGGAAAAGGAGATCCCCGTCCCCCGGGCACGCGGGGTCATCGCCCTCGACCCCGAAGCCTGCACCGTGTGCATGCTGTGTGCCCGGGAATGCCCCGACTGGTGCATCTACATCGAAGGCCACAAGGAAGAACAGCCTCCGGCCAAGGAAGGCGGGCGGGTACGCACCCGCGCCACGCTCGACCGCTTCGACATCGACTACGCCCTATGCATGTACTGCGGCATCTGCGTCGAGGTATGCCCGTTCGACGCCCTGTTCTGGAGCCCCGAGTACGAGTATTCGGAAACGAAGATCTCGGCCATGTTGCATGACAAGGACCGGCTCACCGATTGGCTGGCAACCGTTCCCGACCCGCCGCCACTGGAGCCCTGATGGATCTCGGTCTCGCCCAGAACTGGTTCTTCCTCGTCATCTCCCTGGTGATGGTGGCGGCCTCGCTGGTAGTGGTCACCAGCCGTAACGTCATGCACGCCGCTCTCATGCTGGTGGCCGCCCTCGCCGGCTCGGCCGGCCTGTTCATCCTGCTCGGCGCCGAGTTCGTGGCCGGCGTGCTGGTCCTGGTCTACATCGGGGCCGTCATCGTGCTGTTCCTGTTCGGAGTGATGATCACGCGGGTCGAGATCGGGCGGTCGCGCTCGCTAGACCACGCCAATCGGTGGCCGCCGGCATTCATTGCGGTGGCCACCTTCGCGGTTCTCGCCGGCTCTGCGGTCGCCTTCTTCGGCGATGAGAAGATCGGCGGGCTGGACACCGTCCGCACCTCGGAGATCGGAACCACCATCTTCGACCGCTTCGTCGTGCCGTTCGAGGTGGTCTCGTTCGTTCTGCTGGCAGCGCTCATCGGCGGCATCGTCCTGGCGCGCAAGGACCCCGAGTCATGACGATCGCCCAATTCCTCGTGTTGTCGGCAGCGATGTTCTCCATCGGCATCTACGGGGTGCTCATTCGCCGCAACGCGGTGCTGGTCCTGTTGTCGGTCGAGCTGATGCTGGCCGCCGTCAACATCAACTTCGTTGCCTTCTGCCGTTTCCTCGAGGACACGGCTGCCGGTGGCCAGGTGTTCGCGCTGTTCATCATCACTGTGGCCGCCGCCGAAGTGGGGATCGGGCTTGCCATCGTCCTGCTCATCTTCCGCAACCGGGCCTCGGCCAATATCGACGAGCTGGATGCGCTGAAATGGTGACGGCGGCCGTGCTGTCCGGTTCCTCGATCCTCGCTGCCACCGGCGAGGCGGTCGAGCGAAGCGACGGCGGGATCCTGGCGGCCGGCGCCTGGCTCATCGTGCTGGTGCCGTTCCTGGCTACCCTCGCTATCACCCTCTTCGGAAAGCGCCTGCCCAGAAACGGAGGCGAGCTGGCCGTCGGTGCGGTCGCCTTCGTCGCCGTCTACGGCACCGTGCTTCTCCTGGCAACGTGGTTCGGTGACGGCATCGTGTACGAGGGTGGGGTCACCATCGGGGCCTTCGGCGGGTTCGAGATCGAGTGGGCCTGGGTGGTCGATGGCCTCTCGATCATGATGTTCTTCGTCGTCGGCGTCGTCTCCACCGCCTGTTTCGTCTACGCAGTCGGCTATATGGAAGGTGACGTGCGGCCGACGGCCTTCTTCGCCAGCTTCACCCTGTTCGCCGGCGCCATGCTCATGCTGGTGTCGGCCGCCAACCTCATCCAGCTGCTCATCGGCTGGGAGCTCGTCGGGGTTTCTTCGTACCTGCTGATCGGCCACTACTGGGAACAGAAGGAGAACTCGTCGGCGGGCATGAAGGCGTTTCTCGTCAACAAGATCGCCGACATCGGCCTCATGATCGGCATCATCATCGCCGCCATCACCGTCGGGTCGTTCACGATCTCGACCATCATGAAAAAAGTCGTCGAGACCGACGCCGCGCTGGATGACGTGGCTGTGGTCATCGCGGTGCTGTTGTTCATCGGAGCGATGGGCAAGAGCGCCCAGTTTCCCTTCCACGTGTGGTTGCCCGATGCCATGGCCGGGCCCACCCCGGTGTCGGCCCTCATGCACGCGGCCACCATGGTCACGGCCGGCGTGTATCTGACCGCACGCATGTTCCCGCTGTTCGAGGAGATGGCACACGAGGCGCTCGACCTCGTGCTGATCATCGGCGCCATCACGCTCGTGATCGCAGGGTTGCTCGCCATCGTCCAGGACGACATCAAGCGAGTCCTCGCCTATTCGACGCTCAGCCAGCTCGGCTACATGGTGGCTGCGCTCGGGGCGGGCGCCTACACCGCCGGGCTCTTCCACCTCTTCACCCACGCCTTCTTCAAGAGCCTGCTCTTCCTGGGTGCCGGCTCGGTCATTCATGCGGTCCATTCCAACAACATGTCCGACATGGGCGGGCTCCGCAAAGACATGCCCCGCACCTTCTGGACGTTCATCATCGGCTCGGCCGCCCTCGCCGGGCTTCCTCCGCTGGCCGGCTTCTTCTCGAAGGACGAGATCCTGGCTGCCTTCAACGAGGGCGGCCACGGCGTGGTGCTGGCGCTGGGTGTCGGCACCGCTTTCATCACCGCCCTCTATATGACGCGGGCCGTGTCGCTCACCTTCTTCGGCACGTACAAGGGCGATGGCCACCCTCACGAATCGCCCGCCATCATGACCGTCCCCATGCTCGGCCTGGCCGGGGCGGCAGCGGTGGCCGGCTTCCTCAACGTGCCGGGAATCACCGACGCCTTCTACAAGCTGGTCGTCACCCGGCTCGTGTCAGCCGAGTTGCTTGGTGAGCACGCCACCAGCTTCGACCTCACCGCGCTCGGGCTTGGCTTGGCGGCCGGTGTGCTGGGTATCGCGGTCGGATACCGGCTCTACTACGAGGATGCCTCCACCCAGCACGAGCGCGACCGCCTGCGTATCCCAGGGCTGTGGCCGGTACTCGAGAACAAGTACTACATCGACGACCTGTACATGAACGGCATCGTCAACCCCATCAAGGGGCCCATCGCCCGCTTCGTCAACTGGACGAACGGAAACATCATCGACCTGATCGTCAACGCCGTCGGCGCGCTCACACGGGGGTTTGGTCGATTCGTGTATGGGGGACTGGATCAGCGTGGCATCGACCTGGCGATCAACGAGGCGGGCGCCGGTACCGGCTTCCTGGGAGGCAAGCTGCGGTACATCCAGACCGGCAAGGTCCAGCAGTACGCGGCAGCGCTTTTCGGCGCGTCGATCGTCCTCGTTATCGGTTTTTGGATCAGCATCACATAGGAGGAGAGCGGTATGGAGTGGTTCGATAACGGCTGGGGCCTCAGCCTGGTGGTCTTTGCACCGCTGGTCGGCGCCGTTGCGCTGCTTGCCGTGCCCAAGAAGGACGAAGAGACCGCCAAGCTCCTGGCGCTCGTCACCGCCGCCGTATCGCTGTTCTTCGCCGTGGTGGCTGCGTTTCGGTTCGATTATGCCGAGGCGGGGTCCCTCCAGCTCGGCGCCAAGCTGAGCTGGATACCGGCCATCGGCTCCGACTACGAGATCGGCATCGACGGCATCAGCCTCCCGCTGCTGGTCTTGTCGGCCGCCATCGTTGTGCTGTCGATCGTGTACTCATGGGACCACTGGCCCGAGCCCCACAATCCGAAGGGCTTCCTCATCCTCATCCTCTTTCTCGCCACGGGCATGGCGGGCACGTTTGTGGCCCAGGACCTGGTCCTGTTCTTCATCTTCTTCGAGCTCGTGCTGCTCCCCATGTACTTCATGATCGGGATCTGGGGCGACAAGACCAAGATCAGGCTCCCCGGCTTCAGCAAGGAAGTCGAGACCCGGCTCTACGCCTCGATCAAGTTCTTCCTGTTCACACTCTTCGGCTCGGCGTTCATGCTGCTCGGGTTTCTGGCGCTCAACTTCCGCGGGGGATCGTTCTCGATCCCCGAGCTGGCCGAGATGGGGGCGGCCGGCCAATTCGACGGGACGTTCGCCTTCCTCGTGTTCGGAGCCCTCTTCCTCGGCTTTGCCGTCAAGGTGCCGATGTGGCCGTTTCACACCTGGCTCCCCGACGCTCACACCGCCGCCCCCACCGTCGGGTCGGTGCTGCTGGCTGCCATCCTCCTGAAGCTCGGCTCCTACGGCTTCATCCGCATCGCCATCCCGATCCTGCCCGACGAGGCCAAGAGCTGGGCCCCTGCCATCGCCATCCTCGCCGTCATCGCCATCATCTACGGTTCCCTGGCCTGCCTGGCCCAGACCGACATGAAGCGGCTGATCGCCTTCTCGTCGGTCGGCCACATGGGCTTCGTGATGCTGGGCATCGCCACCCTCACCCCGGTCGGGATCACGGCGGCCGTCATCGGCATGGTGGCGCACGGTGTCATCACCGGCATGTTGTTCTTCCTTGCGGGATCGATGCAGCACCGGTACCACACGCGCGAAATGGCCCGGCTGGGAGGCAATCTCAAGTTGATGCCCATCCTGGGCGGCATGCTGGGGTTCACCGCCATGGCCTCGCTCGGTCTGCCCGGGCTGGCCGGCTTCTGGGGCGAGTTCATGGCGCTGCTCGGCAGCTATCAGCCGCTGGAGGGGCTCAGCGTGAGCGTGTTCCGCACTGCCATGGTGATCGGGGCGGTCGGTACCGTGCTCACCGCCGGCTATCTGCTGTGGATGCTGCAGAAGGTGAACCTCGGTGAGCCCAAGGAGGAATGGGCCGGACACGAATTCCACGACGTCGACCGCTACGAGTACGCCGCCTGGGTCCCGCTGCTGATCTCCATCGTTGCCATCGGTGTCTACCCCAAGATCATCACCGGGGCCGCCAACGACGCGGTGACGGCCCTCATCGACAAGGCCTTCTGAGTGTTCGACTACCACGCCCTCGCTCCCGATTTCATCGTGGCCGGCACCGTGCTGGCAGTGCTGGGGGCCGATCTGTTCCTTCCCCAGGAGCGCAAGTGGCTCTCGGCGGTGGTCGGGATCGTCGGCCTCACTCTCGCCCTGGTCCCGATCTTCACATTGGCGGCGGGTGACGACGCGGTGCGATCGATGATGGACGGATCGTATGTGGTGGACGATTTCGCTCTCGTGCTCAAAGTGTTCTTCATCCTCACCGGCTACGTCGTGCTGCTGATGTCGGTCGCATACGTCGAGGGTGACCGGTACTACCAGGGCGAGTATTACTTCCTGGTCCTGGCTTCCCTGCTGGGGGGGATGGTGATGGCATCGAGCCGCGACCTCGTCACGCTGTTCGTCGCCCTCGAGCTGGTGTCCGGGCCCGCGTTCTTGCTGGCCGGCTGGCGGAAGGGCGACACCCGTTCCAACGAGGTCGCCCTCAAGTTCTTCATCATCGGCGTCCTGTCGGCGGCAATCCTCCTCTACGGCATGTCGCTCGTATACGGGATGACCGGCTCGCTGTCGTTCGAGGGAATCAAGGCCGCCTCCGCCTCGGTTGCCGAGGAGCCGGTGTTCGTGCTGGGGATCCTGCTGGTGCTGGTCGGCTTCGGGTTCAAGGTGTCGGCGGTTCCCTTCCACTTCTGGGCACCGGATACCTACGAGGGTGCTCCCACCCCGGTGACCGCCTACCTGTCGGTCGGTTCGAAGGCGGCCGGGTTCGTCGGCATCCTGCTCGTGTCCTACGTGGCGTTTGCGGGCGCCCCGGATATCTGGGGACCGGCGCTGTGGATCCTCGCCGCGCTGTCGATGACCGTCGGCAACCTGGTGGCCCTCCGGCAGGAGAACGTCGTTCGCCTGCTCGCCTACTCGTCCATCGCCCACGCCGGATTCATGCTGGTTCCGTTCGCGGCCGCCGGGCTCATCGAGGGCGACAGCCTGAATCTGGCCTTCGAAGCCACGGTCAGCTACGTCCTCATCTACGGGATCATGAACCTGGGGGCGTTCGCGGTCGTCATCGCCGCCGCCCGCCGCACGGGCAGCGGCCGGGTGCGGGACTGGGCCGGGCTCGGGTCATACGCGCCGGGCCTCGGCATCCTGCTGACCATCTTCTTCTTCTCGCTGGCGGGGATTCCACCGCTGGCGGGCTGGTATGCCAAGTTCGTGATGTTCCTCGCGGTGCTGCAGAACGCCAACGGCTGGACGGTGGCGCTGGCGGCCATCGCTGCCGTCAATGCGGTGATCGCGCTCTACTACTACGCCAGGGTGGTCCAGACGGTGTGGATGGATCCCGCTCCCGAGCACGTGGCGCCGGAGCCTGCCCCGGCGGGGGTAGCGCCCTCGCTGGCACTCGCCTTCGGCATGCTGGCCGTCGGCGTCATCGTCGTGGGCGTGTATCCCGAAGCCATCGGCCAGTTCGCCAAGGCGGCCAGCGCTTTGGCTGGAGGCTGAGACGGCGCAGGCACACCCGGCGCATGGGGTGGATCGCCGGGCCACCTCGTGGGGTTCTCCTCGATGACGGCCGCCGGCAGGGAGCCGAACGCCGTGGAAAGGCGGTTGAAAGCGGCCATCGATGCTCGCGGTCCGCTTCCCTTCGACGAGTTCATGGCCGCTGCCCTCTACGAGCCCGGCGGGTTCTTTGCCGGGGGGGTGCTGCGCTCGGTCAAGGGGGGTGACTTCCTCACCAGCCCGGAGGTGAGCCGGCTGTTTGGATCCACGATCGCCCGGTTTGTCGAATCCGAACGGGCCCGGATCGGCGAACCGTTCCGGTTGGTGGATGTCGGGGCGGGATCCGGCTCTCTGCTGGCTGCAGTGCTCGACGAGGTGTCGGTGGAGGCGTGGGCCGTCGAAGTGTCACCTGCCGCCCGGGCGGCTCTGCGGGAATTGCTACCGGCCGACCGGGTCGTGGGCGACGTCTCCGGGGCGGTCGGGAGGGGGGTGGTGGTTGCCAACGAGTTGCTCGACAACCTTCCGATGGCGATCGCAGTGCGTCGCGGAGAGGGGTGGGCCGAACATCATGTCGCACATGTCGGAGAGGCGCTCGAGCTGGTCGAGGCTCCGGCCCGGCCGGAGGTTGCCGAGTGGGCAGATGCCTATTCGGGCCCAGTCGGCGAAGGAGGCATCGTCGAGGTACAGCTCGAAGCCGCTGATTGGGTTCGTCGGGTGCTCGGCGCCTTGGAGGCGGGTGCGTTGCTCGTCATCGACTACGGAGCCACCGCCGAGGAGTTGGAGCAGCGCCGGGTCACGGGCACGCTTCGTACCTATCGATCCCATCACCTCGGCCCCCATCCCCTCCATGCCCCCGGGGAAACCGACATCACGGCCGACGTCAACTTCACCGCCCTGGCGGCGGTGGCAGAGCTGGCGGGCGCCGAGGTCGAGCTGCATCGGCAGGACGATTTCCTGGCGGGCCTCGGCTTGCGGGAGTTGATCGGCCGGCTCCGACAGACGGAACTGGAGTTCGCCAGGTCGGGTGACGAGCTCGGCCGCCTCCAGGTGCGCTCCGATCGCACGGACGCGGAGGCACTCGTCAACCCGCGCGGGCTCGGAGACTTCCGGGCGCTCGTGGCCCGCCTGTGACCATCGCGGGACCCCCTCTTCGACCGTTCGGAGGCCGGCTACCCGAGGCTGATGCCGCAGGCATCGATCGCACCGAGCAACACCTCGATGTCCTCGCTGCTGGGAACCCAATCGGGCGTGATCGAGGCCTCGAACTCGGCGCCGACTTCAGCACGGATGCACTCGATGTCATCCTCGGAGAACAAGGAGGCCGGTAGCTGGAACGCATTGAGCACGATGGCGATGGGATCGTCGCTCGTTTGGCCGTCCCCGCTGCCGGGGTCGGTGTCGGTGGAGAACTCCACGCCACACACGTCGCGGCTGTAGGCATCGAGCCGGTCGGCGGCTGCGGTCAGGGCCGCATCGTCGAAGCTGGCATTGAACTCCGGGTCGTTCCCCATGGCTTCCAGGTTCCATCCCAGCTCGTTGCCGCGGGCAACGAACTTCTTGTAGGCCTCCAGGACCACGATGGCGGCATCCTCGATCTCGGAGGGGACGATCTCGACCCACTCTTCGAATATCTCGAGGTTCTGCTTGAACTGCGCCTCTATCTCGGCGGGCGTCATGTTGAAGAAGGAGAAACTGAGCGGGCTCTCGTCGCCTTCGTCCTGAATGGCTCGGAGCCGTTCACAGTAGGTCGACCCGCTGTCGCCCGACGGAGCTTCCTGCTGAGTGGTCGACGTGGTGGTGGCCGCCACCGGGCCCGCCTCGATGGTGGTGGTGGTCGTTGTTGTTGTGCCCTCCGATTCGCCGGACCCGCAGGCAGCTGCAACCAGCGCCAGCACCACGGCGACGAGTGTGAAACGACGAACCACCAGCATGCTTTCCTCCCATCAGCCCGTTCGATCAGATGGAGGCAGCCTAGCTGCCGGCATCTGTGGGGAACCGGCCGTGGCGGGCCGGCGTCCAACCGGCATGACCAGGCGGCGTGCATTCTTGGCCGGCTCGATTCTGGTGCTCGTAGGCTGCGGGTCTGGAACCACAGCCGGCCTGAGCCCGGCACCGCCTGCCTCGCAGCCACCATCGATCTCCACACCACCCCCGATCGTGCGCCAGGCCGAGACTGGTGAAGCCGGGCGGACACCCGACCGCGTCGCCCAGCCGGCCGTGAAGCCTGCGCCCCGCGGGGTAGAGCCGCCCGCCCCCAAACCCGCCCGGCCGGGCAAGCCGACCCCGCCCCCCGATCGCACCGTCGCCGACCCGGCCGTCGCCGCCCCTGCCCCGCCCGAGCCCGCTGACTACCCGACGTCCCTTCATCCGGCCGACCAACGGGTGGGTGCGGCCATTGCCGATCTGGCGTCGAGGCTCGGGGTGGAACGAGGTGTGATCGAGCTGCTCGATGCCCGCTGGGTCAGGTGGCGGGACGGGAGCGTTGGATGCCCGGAGCCGGGCATCGCCTACTCGCACGCGCTCGTGCCGGGGTCGCTCGTGGTGCTCCGGATCGAGGATTCCAGCTTCCGGTATCACGCAGCCGGCGACGCGCTGCCCTTCTACTGCCCGTCGCCTGAGGCTCCCCTCGAGGGCGGGGCCTGAGTGAACGCCCCGGTCGCGGGCAACCGCCGGGCCGAGCAGCTACGAAACGGACGAGACGCAGCAGTCGGTTCCGGGGGGAATGGTCAAAGGGCGCCCCGAGGGAGGCGCCCTTTGCTGGTCTACAGGCCCCTCTGGCGCCGGCGGTTGGACCGGCTCCAAGGCACTCCGCCTGTGAACTTTGCATGACAGTAGTGGCTGCGGCCGGCGGCTGCCACTCTCAGCGGCAGAGACTTTTCGCGTTCAGTAGTTGATTTTCGCGGTCTGGCGCCGGCTCAGGAACAGCTCAGGAACAGCTCAGGAACAGCTCAGGAACAGCTCAGGAACATTGTCAGATTCGGGAACGTTGAGTAGATGTTCAGACCCAGAGGTAGCATTCACACCATGATCAACAACAACCTGAAGACCGTTGGGCTACTCGCCGCCCTCGGCGCCGTCATCGTGCTGGTCGGCCAGACGTTGGGCGGAACCGGCGGGGCAATCATCGCCCTCGGCATCGCCGCAGTGCTCAACTTCGGCATGTACTTCTTCTCCGACAAGCTGGCGCTGCGGGCATCGAATGCCCGCCCGATCGAAGAGGGACAGCTGCCGCAGGTGACCTCGATCGTATCGAAGCTGGCGCAGATGGAGAACATGCCGATGCCCAAGCTCTACTACATCGATTCGCCCCAGCCGAACGCCTTTGCGACCGGGCGCAGCCCCAGGCATGCCGCAGTGGCGGTGACCGGGGGAATCCTCCAGCTCATGACGAACGAGGAGCTCGAAGGCGTGCTCGCCCACGAGCTGGCCCACGTGCGCAATCGCGACATCCTGATCGGGACCATCGCCGCCACGATGGCCGCCGCCCTCTCCATCTTCGCCCGCATGGCGATGTGGGGAGCCCTCGGCGGACGCCGCAACGACAACAACCCCCTGGGAGGGATCATTGCTCTGGTGAGCATCATCCTCGCCCCCCTGGCGGCGATGATCATCAAGCTCGCCATCACCCGTGCGCGCGAATATCAAGCGGACCGGACCGGCGCCGACATAACCGGCCAGCCGATGGCTCTGGCCAGTGCGCTGCGAAAGCTCGAGGCCGGAACCTCCCGAATTCCGATGAACGTGAACCCGGCGGTGGCGCCGCTGTACATCGCCGACCCCCTCAAAGCCTTCGGTGGCCGACGCGATGGCGGCGGGACGTTGCGCAAGCTGTTCTCGACCCATCCGCCGATTCCCGATCGCGTCGCCCGTCTCGAGCAGATGGCGAGCCCGCTCAGCTCGTAGCGGGCTCGGCCGGCTCCCACGATCCGGGTTGACGGTCGACCCCGGGCTCGATCGGACATGCCCAGGGTGCAACCGTTGATGTGTTGCACGCCCGCCGGCGAACTAACCTCATGTCCCGCACGGTGGGATGCCCGAGCGGTCAAAGGGAGCAGACTGTAAATCTGCCGGCACAGCCTTCGGAGGTTCAAATCCTCCTCCCACCACCGGAACACAGCTTTCTTCTGCGCCCGCCGTCGGCCGCCGACGGTTGATTCCGGAAAAGGGATGTTCGAAGCCGGCCGATCATCGCCGGATGTTTGAAGTGGGCGACAGGTGGGTACTCACCCCTCAGGAAGGTAGACCCGTAACACGTGAGGAGAAACACAATGGGCATCATCACATTCCTGATTGTCGGCCTGATCGCCGGATTCGTTGCACGACTGCTCGTCCCGGGCGAGGACCCGATGGGATTCGTTGGCACGCTCGTGCTCGGGCTGGTCGGATCGTTTGTCGGCGGCTTCCTTGCCTCCCTGGTGTTCGCCGGGGACCTCGAGGTTTCGGCTACCGGCATACTCGGCTCGATCGTAGGGGCGGTCGTCACGCTTCTCGTGTATCGCTCCGTCAGCCGCAAAGGTGTAACCGTCTAGCTCAGGATCGGTCGGGAGGGTCGCAGTGATTTGCTTCGCTGCGACCCTCTCTCGCGTCTCCGATGTTTGAGAACCGGCCGGATTGGGGAAAGAGAAGAGAGAGAAATCTCTTACGGCCATACGGAAGGATGATTGGCATGGATCGCACAGGAGGAATCCCCAAGGTGCACGCGACGGTGGCGTCGGAATTCGCCCACGGCGTCGACAACGATGTCGAGGAAGCGCTCTCGACGGTGATCGACCTCGTGTCCGACGGAGTGGAGGGATTAACGAAGTGTGCCGAGCTCGTCGAGGACACCGTCGCCCAGTCGCTGTTTCGGCTCTGGGCAAACGAGCGGCGGAGTTTCCTTGCCGACCTGCACAACATTGCCGCCCGCTTCTCCGGGAACGATGGCGATCCTGGGACGACCCGGGCCACGCTTCATCGCACCTGGATGACGGTCAAGAACATGGTGACCGGAGACGACGAGTCGGTGTTCGAATCTGCGTCCAGGGGCGAGCGGGCCGCCATCGACGCCTACGAGGATGCGCTGGCCACCGATCTACCGGACGACGTTCGCCCGATACTCCAGAATCAGCTCGATGAGATCCGGAGCATCCACGATCGTCTCACCAAGGGCGTGTCCTAGCGCCTCCGGACCGACGTTCGTTCGTTCACCCGGCTTGGGACCGGACCGAGTCGAGGGCCTGTCTCAGGAGACGGGACACGTGCATCTGTGAGATCCCGATCGTGTCCGCAATCTCGGACTGGGTTTCCCCTGCAAAGAAGCGCAGGTAGAGAATGTGCCGAGATCGCTCGTCGAGGGCGGCGAGGGCTCCGGAGGCGTCACCCCAGCGTGCCGTCATCTCGAGCAGCTCGTCTTCCCCACCCAGCAGGGATATGAGCTCATCACCATCGCCATCCTCGCCGAGAGGCGCATTGAGCGATGTCGGCATGTAGGCCGAGCCGATCTGGAGGGATTCCAACACCAGCTCCTCGGAAATGTCGAGTGCGGCCGCGATCTCGGCGGTCGTCGGGGACCGCATCAACTTGTGACGCAGCTCATCCGTGGCTCGTGCCACCCGCCGGCTCGTCTCCTTGAGGCCTCTCGGTACCCGCACCGTCCAGGCCTTGTCGCGCAGGTGTCGCTTGAGCTCGCCCATGATGGTGGCTGCGGCAAAACTCTCGAAGCGATTGCCGAGAGCCGCGTCGAATCGTTCCGCGGCCTGGATGAGGCCGTACATGGCGACTTGTTCGAGGTCCTCCAGTTCCTCGCCGCTGCGGCGATATTTCCTCGCCAGCCCGCGCGCCAGCCCGAGGTGAGCGGTTACCAGCTCGTTTCGCTCCGACGTAGCCACCTACCCAACCTGCATGACGAGGAGTAGCTCCTCACCCATCAACTCGGCCTGGGAAGCCAGCGTCATGACGACGTCGTAGGGATCGGGTATCAGACCGGTGGGCCCGAAGGTCGGCACCGGGCGGATCCGGCATTCGAGCCGTCCGCCGGCCACTCGAAAGCTGACCGAGACCGTGTCGTCGGCCGCGCGATCGTCGCTCAGCGCAAAACCCGTCGCCTCGGTCAGCAGCAGTTTCAGCTCATAGAGCACACTGTCGCCCGCGTCGACCGGTTCCACCGCTCGGGCAACCGCGCCTGCGAACAGGCGAATGTAGAAGAGCGAGGAAGCGTCGGCCGGAACTGTTATCTGGAAGTCGGATTCCGGAGTGAACGTACCCTCGGGGTGACCCCGGTCAGGTTCCAACGACTTCGCCGAGGCTCTCGTGGACCGCTATGTGACTCTTTACGCCGGTGATCTCGAGGAGCCTGGCCACTGCACCGTCCCCAGGTATCACCGCGAATCGCCCGCCGGCCTTCTCCAGCTCCTCGTGAGCCGCGATCAGCACCCGCAGCCCGGTGGAGTCCATGAAGGAAACGCCCGACAGATCCGCGACGACGGCATCGGCCGACTCCCGCAGATCCTCGAAGGCTCTTCGGACGGCAGGAGCGGTCGCCAGGTCGACCTCTCCGGTCACCGTGATAATGGACCAGCCACCTCGTGACGAGGCGTCGATCGTGAGATGCTTCGACATCGAACTCCCCATAGCTCGTCCGTAGTATATGAGGCGTGTCCATCAGTATCTCAATACCGGCCCAGCCGCGAAACGTCGGGATCTTGCGAACGATGGCTATGGCGGTGGTCAGCCAGTCGAGCGTCGGCGTGGACTCGGTGAGCGATGTCGGCCTGGCAATCGACGAGGCTGCCGGTCTGATACTTGCCGTCCCCGGGACTTCGGTGATCACCACAACGATCTCAACCGAAAGCCCGATCGAGGTGTCGCTGGCCTCCAACGGTGAAGCGGTGTTCTGGCCACCTCGTGACTTCACCGGGAGCCTGAGCGAAACGGTTCTCGAGTCGATCTCCGGCGACGTGTCGTTCGTCGAAACGGCCGGCGGCCCCCATATTCGGGTGCGCGTCTAGGTCGCTTCCCCGGGTTCGACGATTCTCAAGGCCAGCATCGCCACGTCATCGACGAGAACTCCGCCGGTCTGGGACGCCCGTTCCTCGATGGCCCGGACGATTTCCGACACCGGCCGGTCCCGTACCGCCACCAGCTCGGATCGAAGCCACTCGTCGCCGAGTACGGCGCCGTCGACGACTACATCGGTGAGCCCGTCGGTATACAGCAACAGCAGATCACCGGGCCGTAGCTCGACCGTCACCGCTTCGAACTCGGCATCGGCGTAGATCCCGAGCAGCACGCCGGCACTCTTGACCGATTCGATCCGGCCGTCTCGCCGGACGATCAAGGGGGGCAGATGGCCCGCGTTGGCAAGGCGGATACTGACCGTGCCGGAATCGTTGACCGTCCCAACTCCGAAGGCGGCGGTGCAGAAGCGTGAATCAGACGACTGGTTCAGGAGCACCTCGTTAGCGGCCGCCAGCACCCGCCGGGGGTCGTCGGTGGAGACAGCGGTGGCCCGCAGCGTGTGGCGAGTGAGGGCGGTGACAGCCGCGGCTTCGTGGCCCTTGCCGCTCACGTCGCCGATCGCCACCGCGAACCTGTCCCGGTCGATCTGGAACACGTCGTAGAAGTCGCCCCCAACGTCGAGCCCTTCGCCCGCCGACTTGTATGCGCCCGCCAGCTGGCAGCCGGGGATGCTCGGTAGGCCGGCGGGCAGCAGGCTCCGCTGCAAGACCTTGGCGATCTTGGTCCGTTGCGTGAACTGCATGGCGTTTTGAATGGCTATTCCGGCCCGGTCGGCAATTCGTTCTGCGAGCTCGAGATCGTCGCTTGCGTAGGGGCGGGCCCCGACGGCACCTCCGATGGAGAGTGTTCCGATCAGCTTGTCCGGTGCCCGCAGCGGGACGACCATGTACGACCCGATGCCGATTTCATCGATCTTCGAACGCTGGTCGGCGTCGAGTTCGATTTCGTCGAGCACCTCTTGGGAGAAGGCCGTCTCGAGCACCGAGGCTCCCGTCCTCAAGACATCGCCTACTCCGCCGGGGGTATTGAAATCGACTTCGACCGAAGCAATCAGCTCGTCGAGCAGAAGCTGCTTGTCGGGATCGCGGTGGCGCCCGCCGAGCGCCTCGACCCGGCCGTCACGAACCAGATATAGCGTCGCCCAGTCACCCAGATGGGGGACGAGCAGCCCGAGAAGGCGGCTGACGGTCGCATCGAGATCGAGTGACGATCCCAGAACCCGAAAGGCCTGGGTGAGGAACGCCATCCGTTGGCGGCCGGCCTCCGCCTCGGCGCGGGCATCGCGCTCCTTGCGCAGCAGCTGGGCCCGCTCTTCTTCCGCCGTCCGTCGGGCGGTGGCGTCGCGAACCAATCCGATCATGCCGACCGCTTCATCCGCGTCATCGCGCAGCGTCTGGCCCCAGGCCTCCAACCAGATGAGGCGCCCGTCCGATCGCAAACTCCGAAACTCGACGTGGTAGGGCTCTCCGTCTTCGAGCGCCCGTTGGATCGCCGCCTGAACGTCTGCTCGATCGTCGGGATGAACCCGCTCGACGAACGCCTTCAGGTCGGGTCGCAGGCTCCCGGGCTGCAATCCGTAGAACGTGTAGATCTCATCCGACCATGAGACGGCGCCGGTGGCAACGTCCCAATCCCATACACCGAAGTTGCCGGCGCTGAGCGCCAGCTGAAGCCGCTCCTCAGCGCCACCGCCAAACTGGCGGTGGAGCCGCTCGACCCCGGCGTCGGATACATCAACCATCAGGCGGACACAATACAGGCAACGACGGCCGTGTGTCCCGGCGCCGCCCGATCGTGTGCTCGTTCGCCGAACCGGTCGGCGTTGTGCCCACCATCCGGCCCCGAACAGGTTTGAGAACTCGGTCATCGGGTAATGCGGTGCGATGAATGGATCGACCGACCGACTGAGAAAGCCCGTCGACCTCCAATGGACGGTATTGGGCGGGGTGTTCGCGGCAGTGATGTTGTTCGCAGGTGGTGCTGCGGTCGGGCGGGTCGGATCGGTCGAAAGCATCCGACTGCTCGAGGGCACGCTTCCCACCGTCCGGTTTCTGGCGTCGTCGATTCTTGCGGCGGGCGTCACGGTGCTGGCGTTGATTCTCACCCTCATCGGTTTGACGTTCTCCACTGAATGGAGATTCAGCGAAGTCCACTTTCGGCGGGTTGCCAAGATTTCGACCCTCACGACGGTGATGATCGTGCTCTCGATCGCCATCCTCATCTTCATCGGTCTCCCTCTCGAGGAATCCGAAGAGCTGCTGCGGTATTACAACCTCGTCTACTACGCGATCATGGGGGCGTCTGCGGTGCTCGGCGGCGTCTTGGTGAGCGTGATACTCATGCTGCATCAGACGATCAACGGACTCATCGCCATCGAGCGCCCCGAGCGCGAAAGCGATCTGATCGGGGATCGATCTACATGAGACATCGACCAATTCCATCTACCATGGCGTATCACACACGGCAGCTCTCCGTTGTAGGTGGGACCACCGGCCTCGTGTC
Source organism: Acidimicrobiia bacterium (assembly GCA_041619515.1). Classification (GTDB taxonomy): domain Bacteria; phylum Actinomycetota; class Acidimicrobiia; order Spongiisociales; family SHLN01; genus SHLN01. The sequence goes on along the minus strand of JBFKDW010000019.1, from coordinate 1,244 downwards.
GACGGATGGTCATGCGACGGACATCGGTAGGAACACAATGGCGATGAGCAATTCGCGTCCGATCGAACATGCGACGTTGGCATGAACTGGTATCTCGACGGCTCGCAGACCGAAACCCTGACCGACCTCCGCCACGAGTTCGGTGATTATCTGGAGCGCCACAGCGCCCCCGGCTCTGATGTCGAGGGTGCTCTCTTGACCTTTTCCGAGCTCGTCGGCAACGCCATGCTCCATGCCGGTGGCGATATCTGGGTGGCCGTCGACTGGGCCACTCAACATCCCGTGCTGACCGTGTGGGACATGGGCCCCCAATTCCAGCTGGATGCCGTCGAGATGCCGGCCGGCAACGCTCGAAGCGGCCGCGGGCTGGCCATAGCGGCGTCGTTGACGGAGCATCTCCAGATCGCAGCCCGTGAGGGAGGGGGTGCCGTGGTTCAGGCAGAACTCCCGATCGATCGCGATACCGAAGTCGAGGTCGAGGCTCCCCGCGAGGTGGTAGACGTTCTTCCGTCCTTGGAGGAGGCCGGTCCAGACGGCTTCGTGAAAGAGCCCTTCCTACGAGCCCTGGTCGTGCAGCTCGCCCAGGAGCTCGAATGGAGACACGGCCCTGAGTCGGCCGAGCGAGTTGTGGCCCAGGTTGGCACCAGCGTCGGCGGCCAGATGGAACAGGAGTACCGCCGGGCCAAGTCGATCGTCGGGAGGCTGACGCCTGAGCAGATGGCCGACTGCTATGTCCGCCTCAAGCACGCCATCGACGGTGGCTTCTATGTCATCGAGGCGACCGACGAACGCATCGTTCTCGGCAACACGGCCTGCCCATTCGGAAAGGCCGTCCAGAAATCCCCTGCCCTGTGCCGGATGACCTCCAGCGTCTTCGGCGGCATCGCGGCTCGCAACGCGGGCGACTCCACGGTCGTGTTGGAAGAGCGCATCGCAGTCGGAGATCCCGGCTGCAAGGTGGTCGTCAATCTTGGAACGTCCGAGATGCCGCCGCACGGACACCGGTATCCCGCCGCCCCGGAACTGAACTGAGCCGAGCCCCTCGGCTTGGTGGTGGAGCAGTCCTCGTGGGTAGGTCATGGGAAGGAAGGGGTCCGCCCGGCCGTTGTCTGGGGGAAGGGTGGGGTGTCCGCTAAGACGTTTCTTTGCTTTCGCCCTCTTGGCTTGGTGGTGGAGCAGTCCTCGTGGGTAGGTCATGGGAAGGAAGGGGTTTGCCCGGCCGTTGTCTGGGGGAAAGGGTGGGG
>JBFKDW010000018.1:0-43932 GCA_041619515.1 Acidimicrobiia bacterium | reverse complement strand
GTGATGGGCCCCGGTCCGGCCAGCACCTTCGTGCTGGACCCGGCGGGGAACCTGACCATCGCGGGGACCTTGACGACGGCGGGAGGGACGCTGGGGGCCGGTGACGGCGCCCTGCTCGAGCAGGTGGCGGCCCTGGAGGCCGAGAACGAGGCGCTGGAGGCCCGGCTGGCGGCCTTGGAGGCGACCCTCGAAGGCCTGATGGCAGGTGACAGCGGCTGAGCGGACGAAGCTGACCCCGGCCGACTCGCCGGCCCTCGAGGCCAAGAAGCGAGGCTATCGAGGTTGACCGAACGCGCCGGGTGCTGGAGCCCCAAGCCGGTTCCCGGCGTTAAGGTCTGAATACGGCGGGGCACGGAGAACAGGTGCGGCTTCTCGGCAACATACTCTGGCTGGTGCTTGGCGGGCTGTGGATGGCGCTTGCGTACGCGGTTGCCGGGATGATCGCGTTTGTCCTGATCATCACCATCCCCTTCGGCATTCAGGCGTTCAAACTGGCCGGGTTTGCGTTGTGGCCCTTCGGCAGGGTCATGGTCGGGCGGCCTCGTGCCAGTCCCAGTCTGTCGGCCATCGGCAACATCATCTGGATCATCGCCGCCGGCATCTGGCTGGCGCTCGGTCATCTGGTTGCGGCGGTGCTCAACGCGGTCACCATCATCGGTCTCCCGTTCGCGGTGGCGCACCTCAAGCTGGCCGGAGCGGCGCTGGCTCCGTTCGGCAACACCATCGTTTCGGTCGATGAGGCGCAGGCCCGGGGACGGGATGTGATCGTCCGGGTGGACCGGGTCGGCTGACACCCGTGGGTTCTGATTGTGGCCGGGGGCCGGAGCGGCCGGACCACCCCCATTTGTTTTTGCTAGGTTCGGCGAAAGTGCTTGCGCAGCGTGTGGGCGGAGCGAGAGCAGCGCGGGGGTCCGCGTATGGCCGATAGTCGGCCCAGGGAGGAGACCAGATGAGGACTCGGAGGCGTGGCCTGTTCGTAACGGTGGTGATGGTGTCGCTGCTGGCGTTGACGGTTGGGACGGTACCTCTCCCCGGCCTGGCGGCCGACCACCTGGATGCTCCGGCGCTGGCTCCCGTACCGCGAGCCGACATCGGCGACCTCTACGCGTTCGAGGGCTCCGACGCGGCCAACACGGTCTTAGCGATGACGGTGAGCCCGGGCGCCGGGGTCATCGGGCCCACCAACTTCGGAAATGACACCATCTACACCTTCAACATCGACAACACAGGTGACTTCCTCGCCGACATCGCCTACACGGTGTTCACGGGGGTACCCCTGGGCGGCGGGAGCCAGGACGTGCAGCTCTTCCGATCCGAGTTCGGCGGCGAAACCGCCCAGGTCGCCTCCGGGCTGACCAACCAGAATCTTGCGGTAGACGGCGGCGGTACCTTCTTCGCCGGGCTGAGATCGGATCCATTCTTCTTCGACCTGGCAGGATTCCAGGGCTCGGTCGAGGGGTTCGACAACGGACGGGCGTTCAACGACGGCAACGAAGCCGACTTCTTCGCCGACCTGAACGTGCTGGCGCTGGTGCTGGAGGTGCCGGATAGCGCGGTCGGCACCGGCATCAACGTGTGGGCCACCACCGACATCTTCGACGGGGTCGAACTGGCTCGGGCCGACCGGATGGGCCGGCCTGCCATCAACACGGTGATCAACAGCAGCGGGCCCCTCATCGGCGCCGACCCGACCGCCAAGGACATCTTCAACCAGAGTGATCCATTCAACGACGACGCCTGGGTGCCGAACGTCGAGGCGGCCATCGCCATCCTGTCGTCGCTCGACTCGGAGGGTGCGTACGACTCGGGCCAGCTCGCCATCCTGTCGGACATCCTGCTGCCCGACGTCCTCTTCTACGACACCGGCACGCCTGCCGCCGGGCCGTTCAACGGCCGCCGGCTGCAGGACGACGTCATAGACATCGAGCTCAACATCCTGACCGGTGGCGAGCCGTTCCCTGGGCGCGACGGCGTGGGCGCCATCGGCGGCGACGGCATCGGCGCGCACACCGACTATCTCAGTGTGTTCCCCTACCTCGGGCCGCCGCACTCCGGTGGACCGGCACCCAGGCCGGCCACAACGGGAGTCATCGATCAGGATTCCGGGTTGTGGTACCTGGTAGACCCCATCCTGGCCGATCTCACCGGGGATCAGGAGGTGCCGGGCCCGGGTGACGCCGGGGGATCGGGCACCGGGGTCGTTACGTTCAATACCGACACCGGCACAGTGTGCTTCGACCTCAACCTGTCCGGGCTCTCCGGCACCGTTACCGCCGCTCACATCCATGACGGACCCGCCGGGACCTCGGGCCCGGTGGTCGTCAACCTGGACTGGCCTGCCAATGGTGATGCAGGGTGCGTCGACGCCGACCAGGCTCTGATCGATCAAATACTTGCCGACCTGGATCGCTACTACATCAACGTCCACACCGACATGTTCCCGGCGGGCGCGGTGCGCGGCCAGCTGGGGGGAGGGCCGCTCCCTCCGTTCTTCTTCGGGAACCCGTCGGACGATCCCTTCCTGGGTGACTGGGACGGCGACGGGATCGCGACTCCCGGCCTGTACCGTCGTTCGGCCGGCAAGGTCTTCTTGCGGAACTCGAACACGACTGGGATAGCCGACATCGAATTCTTCTTCGGCAACCCCGGCGACATCCCGCTGATCGGGGACTGGGACGGCGACGGCGACGACACGGTCAGTATCTACCGGCCTTCGCTCGGCAAGGTGTTCATCACCAATGAGCTCGGCTACGGGGGCAACCCGGCGCCAACCGAACTGGATTTCTTCTTCGGGAATCCCTTCGACACTCCCATCGCCGGGGACTTCGATGGGGACGGGAAGGACACGGTCGGTATCCACCGCAACGGTAGGTTCTTCTGGAGAAACACGCTCGACACCGGCCCTGCCAACAACCTGGGGCTCGATTTTGGCGATGTCTTTGACGAGCCGATGTTCGGTGACTGGGACGGCGATGGTCTCGAAACGCCGGGTGTCTACCGCCCAGCGAGCCGCACCATCCTGCTCCGCAACTCGCGAACCCTGGGGATAGCCGACATGAGCATCTTCGCCGACGGTTTCGAGTCGGGTGATACATCGGCCTGGTCCCGCTAGCGGAATCGGGCCTCGACCGGATGAGGCGGCCGAGCGTCTGGAGCGTGGTCGCCGCCACTGCCATCGTGGTGGCGGGCGGCTACCTGCTCAGCGGGCTGCGCGACTCTGAGCGCGAGCCCGGACGGCGCCTGCCCATTCCGGTGCCGGGCGGCGTGCCGTCCTCGGGAGGAGAGCCGGCCGCGGGGGACGCGGCCGGGCGGCAAGCCGAGGTCGAGCGCCTCATCGGGGTGTTCGAATCCAGGGTGCGCAACCGCGACGACGGCACCGACCTGACGGTGCTGGGCGAGCTGTATCTGATCAGCGCCCGCACCACCGGCGACCCGAGCTCGTACCAGCAGGCTGCCGGCGTGCTTGAGCGAGCGCTGCGCATCGGGGCTGGGAACCTCGACGCCAGAACGCTGCTCGCATCCGCCCGTCTCGGCCTTCACCAATTCGGGGAGGCAGAGGATCTGGCTGCTGAGGTCGTCGCCGACGATCCGTCTCGACTCGATGCCGTGACCATCTTGGGGGACGCTCGCCTCGCCCTCGGCGATCTCGCCGGAGCCCGCCTCGCCTTTTTGGCGGTTGACGATGAGATACCGGAGGCGCCGGCGATCCAAGCTCGGCTGGCGCAACTGGCATTCCTGGAAGGCGACGCCGACGCGGCCGTGTCCCTCGCAACGCAGGCAGAGGCGGGGGCCACCGCCGGGGGAGCAGGTGCCTCAGACGTCGCCTGGTTTCGCGCCTTCCAGGGTGCCCTGGAATTCGAGCTCGGAAGGTATGAGGCGGCGGCCGCCCGGTACGCGGCGGCTCTGGCGGTCGATCCGGAGCTGCCCCTGGCGGTGGCCGGGCTCGCACAGGTGCGCGTCGCCCAGGGCCGGCTCGACGAGTCGATCGAGCTGTACATCGATGCCAACAACCTGACAGTCGATCCGGGGCTCCTGTCGGCGCTGGGCGACGTGTACCAGGCTGCCGGCGATGACGAGGCGGCCGGCCGCTTGTACCAGACGGCCGAGGCCATCGCCCGGGAGACGCTGAGCTCCAGCACCGTCTATCGCCGGGAGCTCTCGCTGTTCTTGTCCGATCGCGAGCTGGCACCGATTGAGGCTCTGGAGCTGGCGGAAGCCGAGCTGTCGGTGCGCCGGGACATTTTCGCTTTCGATACCTACGCCTGGGCGCTTTACCAGAACCAACGCTTCATCGAAGCGCGGGCGGCCGCCGACCGAGCTCTTGCCCTCGCCACGCCCGACCCCCACCTGTGGTTCCACGCCGGCCTCATTTCGGCCGCGCTCGGCGACGAGGCTCGTGCCATCGAGGAGCTGCGGCGGGCACTGGAACTGAGCCCGGAGTTCCATCCACTGCAGGCGCCGCTCGCCCGCCGGGTATTGGCGACGCTCGAAGCCGGAGCCGGGGCCGGGTAGTTCCGGGACCGGCGGTCGCTGGTGATCCCGGCACCACATGCTGGGAGACGGCATCCCTAGGCTTGGAACATCGAGCCATCGGGAGGAGATCGACCGTGATCATCGTCAACACCGAGACCGTGCCCGGCAGGGAGATCACCGGGTATCACGGTCTGGTACAGGGCAACACGATTCGTGCCAAACACGTGGGACGCGACATCGGTGCGGCACTCAAGAACCTCGTGGGTGGCGAGCTGCGGGCTTACACCGAACTGCTCTCCGAAGCGCGCCAGGAGGCCATCGACCGGATGGTCGCCCAGGCGGAGGAATACGGAGCCAATGCGATCGTCAACGTTCGCTTCACGACCTCGTCGGTGGCAGGCGGCGCCGCCGAGCTCTACGCATATGGCACCGCGGTCACGGTGAACTGACGTGACCGGTCTCTTCATCTCGCTGGCCGTCCCGATTGGGCTCCTGCTGCTCGGATTCCTCGTCGGTCGGTTCCGCGAACGCAGGCACCTCGCCGAACTCGACCAGAGGGAGGCGGCGGCCGCGGCGGTGACGGTGATCGACGTCGCCCAGGTTCCGCCCGGTTTCGTCGGCGGCAACGGCGCTCTCGTGATGGGCGAGGTGGTGATCGCCGCCGACTACTTCAAATCCTTCCTTGCCGGGTTGCGCAACCTCATAGGCGGCGAGGTCAAGGCGTACCAGACGATGCTGAGCAGGGCCCGCCGCGAAGCGCGGCTGCGGATGATCGGGGAGGCACAGGCACTGGGCGCCCAGCTCATCGTCAACGCTCGCTTCGAGTGGTCCGAGGTCGGTCCCAGGGTTCCCAGCGCCGAGATCTTCTGTTACGGCACTGCGGTCACTGCGGATCGGATCTGATCCGTGGGATCAATCCGGTCGGTTGCCGGTGCCCTGAGGCCAGTAGAGCGGCGACAGCTCCTCCACCCGGCTCACCGCCCGATGTGAGGCCAGCAACTCGCGCATCATCGAAACCTGGTCGGCTCCGCACCCCACCACCAGGATCCCGCCATCACCCGACCGTTTGTAGTCGAGCTCCTCGGCCTGGGGGTCGATGCGCCGGATGAACTTGTACAAGCTCTCGAGCTTCCTAACGTCGCTGATGTAGATCTCGAGGCGGCGCCCCACTTTGGCCTTGCGGCGGGCGACGGCTTCGTCAACCGCCCGCAGCCCGTACAGCGTGAGCAGCGTCACGGTCGTGCCGATGCCGGCCAGCCAGTAGCTGCCCGAGCCGGCGGCCATGCCGATGGAGGCCGCCACCCACAAGCCTGCGGCAGTGGTCAAGCCTCTCACCACCTGGCCCTCGCGGAAGATGGCGCCCGCGCCGAGAAAGCCGACGCCGGTGACGATCTGAGCGGCAATCCGCGACTGGTCGGGGGCTTCGAAGCCGACGATCGACGCCACCGAGAAGATGGCAGCCCCTACTCCAACCAGCGTGTGGGTGCGCAACCCCGCCGCCTTCTGAGCCGTCTCGCGCTCGTAGCCGATGGCTCCACTGCAGAGGGCGGCGAGGAGCAACCGTCCCAGGATGACAGCCGGTGCCATCAGATCTCCTCCATGGGGACAACGCTATCGGAAGTGCTGCGTCGCTGCCCGGGCACGGGCTCCTACGGCCCTGTCAGGCCATGACTTCGTCGATGCGGGCCAGCACGCCGGCATCCAGGCGGTCGATGACATCGATCGCCGCCAGGTTCTCGTGCACCTGTTCCACCCGGCTGGCCCCGGTGATGACCGTCGTCACGTGCGGGTTGGCGGCACACCAGGCGATCGACAGCTGAGCGAGGGAGCACCCCAGGTCGTCGGCCACCACCTTGAGCCGCCGGACCTTCTCCAACCGCTCGTCGTCCGTGAGCGAATCCTTCAACCACTCGTAACCGGGGAGCGCCCCGCGGCTTCCCTCTGGGATCCCGTCGAGGTACTTGCCGGTCAGCAGTCCCGAGGCAAGCGGGCTCCACGTCGTGGTCCCCAGGCCGATCTCGTCATAGAGCCTGGCGTATTCCTTCTCGACCGACCGCCGCCGGAACAGGTTGTACTCGGGTTGTTCCATCTGCGGCTTGTGCAGGTGATGCTTGTCGGCGATCTCCCACGCCGCCCGGATGTCATCGGCCGGCCACTCGGACGTTCCCCAGTAGAGGGCTTTGCCGGAAGAGACGATGTCGTGCATGGCGAACACCGTCTCCTCGATGGGCGTCTCGGGGTCGGCCCGGTGGGCGAACACGAGGTCTACGAAGTCCATACCCAGCCGCTCGAGCGATCCGTCGATCGCCTGCATCAGGTACTTTCGATTCAGGGTGTTGTGCATGTTCACACCCGGCCGGATTCCCCAGTAGAACTTGGAGGAGATCACGAATTCCTGGCGATCCCACCCCAAATCCCTGATGGCCCTGCCCATGAGACGCTCGGACTCGCCACCGGCATACACCTCGGCATTGTCGAAGAAGTTCACTCCCGCCTCGAAGGCGGCCTGCATACTCTGGCGAGCGAGGTCGTCGCCGAACTGGTTGTGGAATGTCACCCACGACCCGAATGAGAGCACGCTGAGCTGAATTCCCGAGTTGCCGAGCCGCCGATACTGCATGGAAGCGCCTTTCAATTGGTGGCGAGAGCATAGGAAGCAATCGGGTGCGCCGGCTAGGTGAGGTCGGTGGCCCGGGCGGAGGCCGAGCCCGGCCCGACCGTGTTGCGGCCGATCACCGTGGCCGCGCCTGCGGCGATCACCAACAGTCCGGCCGACAGCAGGAAGCCGGCTTCGAACGCTCCTCCGTCCGCCACCCGCCCCAGCACCAGGGGCCCGAGCACCAGACCCAGGTCCCCCGCCATGCGGTACAACCCGACGGAGGCGCCTTCGGCGCCGGGGGTCGAGAGGTCGCCCGCCAGGGTCGGGGGAGCGGTCCCCATGATGCCGGCGGCCAGGCCAAAGCCCGCCGATACGATGAGCAAGCCGGGCAGGGTGGTGACCGCGCCGTGGGCGGCGATGGTGGCGGCGGTGGCCAGCAACCCGGCGATGAGGACCGGCACCCGCCCGATCCGATCGAGCAGCCAGCCCCCGATATTGACCACCGACAGAGTCATGACGGCACCCAGTGCCAGTACCAGCCCGATCCGGGCTTCGCTCAAGCCCAGCTCTTCTCCGGCGTAGAGCGGCAGCAGGGTGAGGCGGGCACCCGAGCGCATGAAGAAGATGGAGAGACTCACGAACATGAGCGCAGTGAAGGCGGAACTGCGTAGAAGGACCCTGGTGGCTCGATACACCTGGCCGACCGTGGTGGCGTGGATCTCCGGAGCTTCGATGTAGCGCCAGACGAGGAGGCCCACCAGCCCGCCGAGCAGCGCGTATACCCAGAACGGAGTCGTGAAATCGCCCAGCTCGGCCGCCACTCCGCCCACCAGGGGGCCTACCGAGACCCCGGCCAGCAGTCCGGTCTGGTAGAAGGCCATTGTCCGACCGAGGCGTTCTTTGGGGGTCGTGACGACGATCAGCCTCATGGCCGAAGTGGCGAACGCAGCCGAGCCGAACCCCTCCAGGACCCGGGTGAGCAGCAGCACGGGATAGTTGGGCGCCAGGGCAGCTCCCACGCTGGCGGCGGTGAGGAGCCCGGCGGCAGCCAGCATGACTTTGCGCGCACCGACTCGATCCGAGGCCACGCCTCCGACCACGTCGAACACGAGGCGGGCGGCTGCAAAACCCGAGATGAGGGCTCCGGCTGCGGTCCGGCTGACTCCGAACTCGCGGGCATACAGGGGCAGAATCGGCGCCACCAGCGTCAGGCCGGTCATCGTGAGGAAGATGCCGACGGTGAGGACGCGAGTCTGGCGTGGGATGGCTTTCACCTGCGGTCTCGATCGTACGGGATGCCGCCTGCCGGCGGCGGTGCGGCCGGCCGGGGCGGTGGGCGAGGTTCCATCACCCGGCCATTACAGCCCGCCTGAGGCCCAGTCCAAATCGGGTGGCGGCTACCCTCGCGGCATCATGCAGATTGTTGAGGTTGGGCCCCGCGACGGCCTCCAGAATGAGTCCGTGGTCCTGGAAACCTCTCGCAAGGTAGACCTGGTGGAAGGGCTGGTGGCGGCCGGGGCCTCCCGCATCGAGATCGTGAGCTTCGCCCATCCCGCCCGGGTACCCCAGACGGCCGACGCCGAAGCGGTGGCCGGGCATTTCGCCGGCCGCTCCGACTTCTCCCGCATCGGGCTGGTCATGAACCGGCGAGGCTGGGAGCGCGCTCAGGAGGTCGAGCTCGACGAGGTCAACATCCCGGTGGGCGCCACCAACGGCTTCAACCAGGCGAACGTGGCAGCCACCCCCGACGAGACGATCAAATTCATCTCCGGGGTGGTGGGGACAGCCGGGCTGCCCGTGACGGGAACCATCTCGGTCGCATTTGGGTGCCCGTACGAGGGCGAGGTGGCCGAGGACACGGTGGTCGGCATCGCCCGGCAGCTGGCCGAGGCCGGCTGCGACGAGATTGCGCTGGCCGACACCATCGGGGTTGCCGATCCCTGGTCGGTACAGGCTCGGATCGACGCCGTTCGGGCCGTGACCGGCGATCTACCACTGCGGGTCCACTTTCACGACACGCGCCATACCGGCATCGCCAACACGTTTGCGGCCATCGAAGCGGGTGTCGAGACCGCCGACTCCAGCATCGGGGGGATCGGAGGATGTCCGTTTGCCCCCAACGCCACCGGCAACATCGCCACCGACGACCTGGTCTACATGCTGCATCGGGCCGGGCGCAGCACCGGGCTCGACCTGGATCGGCTCATCGAGATCGCCCGATGGGTCGGTGAGGCTCTGGGAATCAACCCACCGTCGGCGCTGCTGCGAGCAGGCGTGTTCCCCGACTAGCGAAGCCGGCGGGGCGCCCGCACCCGCCCTGGGATTCTGGAACCGGCGGCTCGATATGGACGTCTCAACGCGATACATCCATACCGACAAGGAGATCAGACGATGTATGTGCGCACGATGGCGGTGGCAGTGCTGCTTGCGATTGTCGCAAGTGCGTGCGGAACCGCCGAGAACGACCCGATCAACACGGATACGAACCCCACGACCACCACGACCACGACAACGACCACCGTCCCGCCGTTCACTGCCCATCTCGACATCACGATCGGACGGGAGGGGGCGCCCAACGAGTTCGTTGCAACCCTCATCTGTGACGCCCAGGAAACCGCCAACGGGTACCTGGCTGCTCGTGCCGTGTCGGCATGTGAGTTCCTCCGATCCTCGAGCGAGGCGCAGCAACTGCTGCTGAACGGGCCCCCTTCGGACCGGGTGTGCACCATGATCTACGGCGGCAGCGAGGTCGCGGTTATCACGGGAACCCTGACCGGGGAACCGGTTGAGGTCAGCATCGGCCGCGCCGACGGGTGCCAGATCTCCGATTGGGCGCTCCTGCAACCGATCCTCGTCGAGCCGTACGACCTTGACGACCGTGGGATCGACGCATGTTCGGCCGCCGGAGTCCGGCTGCCTGAACTGCCCGACCAGGATCTGCCCGAGGCGGTCGCAGCTCTGCGGGAGGACCTCTTCTCCGCCGCTGCGGCGTGTGACTTCGAATCGCTGGCAGCCATTGCATTGAGGGACGACGCCAATATCTCGTTCGGGGGTCCGGTGGAGGATCCTGCCGAGTTCTGGCGGGCGGCGGAGATGCGCGGTGCCACCCCCATGCTCGACCTGGCCCTGGTGCTGACTCTCGATCCCGGATTGACCGAGGACGGGACCATCTACGCCTGGCCGCAGGCGTTCCTGGAGGACTGGAGAACCCTGCCGGAGGACCAGCGCAGTGAGCTCACGGAAGTGTTCGGTGCGGAGGCGGTGGCCGAGTGGGATCGGTTCGGCGGCTATTTCGGCTACCGGGTCGGTATCTCCACCGAGGGCCTGCTGGCCTTCTTCGTGGCCGGCGACTGATCGGCCATCCCGGTGACGCCGACCACCCGGGACGGCGACTACTCGTACTCGGCTTCGGTCACCTCCAGGGACCAGAGCGTTTCGAGGAGTCGTATCTCCTGGGTGGCGGCGATGCTCCGGGCCATCTCCCGGCGCACCCGGCGGATTTGTTCCATTGGAACGTCGGGATAGCGGGCGGCGATACGGTCCGCCGACCAGCCGCGCAGCGTCCGCTTGCGGATCCGGATGGCGTCCCGCGCCACCTGTGCCTCGATGCGGCGAGTTTGGCTGACATCGAAGTCGCACAGGAGTAGAACCAGCATCAGAACGACCAGCGCTATGAATGCGCCGAGGAGTAGAGCCATGGCACCTCCCTCATGCCGAGAATACACGATCTCGAGCAGGCTTGTGCGATTGTGAAAACAATCACAATTCCCCAGGGCGGCGATACGGATAACCTGCCAGCATGATTTCGGTCGAGCTGGCGCGGACGCTGCGTGATCGGGGATTGCAGTGGCGCCCCGCACTGTATGACATCTTCTTCATCCCAGATCGGGGCCTGGACGACCGGGTCTTCGTGCTGTCCGACATGACCGTCGACGTCCAGCACTTGGCGGGTGGCGCCGCCATCACCTTCAACGGCGCCGTCGAATGGTCGCTCGACTCGATTCTCCACGGCGAGGTCGTGTGGCTTCCGACGGAGGCCCAGTTGCGCTCGTTGCTCGGAGAGCGGTTCGTTGCCCTCACCCCCGACGGTGCCGAGTTCGTGTGCGCCGTGGATGTTGGCGACGAGATCGTCGAATATCGCGATGGCGGCGCATCGAATGCGTACGGACAAGCACTCCTCGCCTTGATAGAGCTGGGGGTGATGCCGGATACTTCCTCCGAGCGGGATGCGGTGGGGCCGTTCGGCCGCGAATCCCGAGTGAACTATGCCGGCCTGTAGCCGCATGGCCTGACCCGGCTCGGAAAATGGGACGCGACGCCCGGGCGGCTCAATGTGACCAAAGGGTCCTAGTGCTCTATGTGGACCCCGGCAACCGCTCGACAATTGAGTCACACACGACGACGGGATTGGTATGACCCAATTCGGCGCACTGTCTCTCCCGCCCGAAGTGAGGGCCTTTCGCCCGAGGTGCCCGGGATGCTCGCCGGAGAAGATGGGCATCGAAGGTGAGCGTCCGTGCAGCTCCTATGACTGTCCCGGCCTGCCGAAGGAGCTCGAAGTCACGTGCGACATATGCATGTTCGACTTCGCCGCTGCCGACGGCCAGCCGAGATGCGACCACGCAACCTGCGAGACCGCTTTGCGATTGAAGCGCAACGTGCCGACCTATGAGGCCTGGGTCGAGCTGGTGCGAGGCGGCTGACCGGCGCCGGCTCGTGGGGGCGGGGGCCAGGCCGGCCGTTGGGGCTACAGCTGCCGGCGGGCTTCCCGTGCCTTCTCGATCAGATCGATGTGCTCACCGGCGAGGCGGCGCTCGGCCCAGGCGGCCGGCCGCACGGTGCGAAGCCGGTCCGGTAGGAACGGCCGGGTGCGGCGTAGCAGCGCCAGGTTGGCGTCCAGCAGCCGTTCACGCTTGGCGTCCCATGTGATGTTGTACAGCTCCTGCAGTTCCGGAGCGAGCGTCCCTCTGGCGGCAAAGGCGATGAACAGCCAGACGGGCTTCACGGTTCGGGGCACCGGTCCGCCGCGCATCAGGTCGAACACTTCCAGGGCGACGTCGGTGAGGAGGAGGTCGGTTCCCCTCACGACCTCCTGGATGTACCGGCGCAGCTCGGGATAGGAGGGCGGGACATGATGGGCGGGAAGCCGGATCAATTCGGCGGAGATGAGGTTGTCCCGGTGGTACTGCTCTCGCTCGGATGGGCTCAGGGGGCGGACCGTCCGTTCGTAGAACATGAGCGTGCTTTCTTCGAGCGTGGCATGCACCCACAGCAGCAAGTCGAGGTCGAGTGCGTCGTAGTGGAGGCCGGTGACCGGGTCGATGCCGTTGATGGTCTCGTGCAACTTGTTGATCCGGTCGGCGGTCGCTTCAGCCTCGTGCTTGGATCCGAAGGCGAGAATCAATTGCAGCTGCACCGTCCGGATGAGCCTCTTCCAGGGGTCTCGCGCATAGAAGCTGGTTTGGCGGGCGCCCGCCGACACCAGCGGGTGTGCAGCCTGCATGAGCAGGGCGCGCGCACCCCCGAACAGTGAATACAGCTCCTGGTTGACCCTCCAGAACATGCTGTCGGGCCCGAAGTATCCCTCGTCGCTCACAGGCAGACGTTAGATGCCGTCGGGCTCCAACCGGACCGCTCCCGCAGAGACCGGGGTCGCCGGGACGTGGGGCAGTCCCGGATCGCTGGTGTGAGCGCCCCCTCCGACCCTGCGGGCCACCTCCCCCTCCGGGGGAAGAGAGAATCGTCTCCAGCCAAGAACCGACACGCTCAGCTGCTGCCTACCGATCATGCCTGCCCGCACTTGTGCCCGCAGTTGCGAAGCACCTGCCCAGCGATTCGAAGGGTTGCCAGCATCCCAAAGGGTCGGCACCTGCCCGCAGTTGCGAAGCACCTGCCCAGCAACCCGAAGGGTTGCCAGCATCCCAAAGGGTCGGCACCTGCCCGCAGTTGCGAAGCACCTGCCCAGCGATTCGAAGGGTTGCCAGCATCCCAAAGGGTCGGCACCTGCCCGCAGTTGCGAAGCACCTGCCCAGCAACCCGAAGGGTTGCCTCATTCGTAGGAGATGGCTTCCAGCACGTTGGTGCGGGCGCCCCGGAAGCTGGGCCAGATCGAGGCGAGGACCCCCCCGATCGCGGCGAACACCACGTAGGTGAGGAGCAGCTGGAACGGGAAGCCCAGGGTCAGCCCTTCGTCTGCGAGGGCAGAGACGACCGCCCACCCGAGGAGGATTCCGAGAACCAGGCCGAGAAAGGTGCCGTACAGGGCCGTGATGACGGCTTCCCACCGGATCATGCGGCGCACCTGTCGCCGGGTCATCCCCACCGCCCGCAGGAGGCCCAGCTCCCGCTTGCGCTCGAAAATGGAGAGGGCCAGCGTGTTGACGATGCCCAGCAGCGCTATGAACACGGCCAGAAACAGGAGGGCATTGATGATCGTGAGCAGAACGTCGATCTGTGCCTTCTGGTTCTCGATGAACTCGGCCTGGTCGCTCAACTCCACGTTCGGGTAGGGCTCGAGTACCCGCTCGACCGCCGCCCGCCCCGTCGTGAGGTCGACTCCTTCGGCGAGATTGACAAACACCATGAAGTCCAGCTTGTTGGAGAACCGGTCGTCGAAGAAATCGTTGCTGATCAGGTACGAGGACAGGCCCTCGCCGGTAAAGGTGGCGTCCACCTCCACTTGCTCGACGCCCGTGATCGGGAACTCCATGGTGATGGTGTCCCCGACCCCGACCTCGAGGTCGGCGGCCGTGTCGGCCTGGAGCATCACGCCGCCGTCGGCGAGGCCGGCCACGCTGCCCGATTGCACATCGGCTACGAAGACAAGCTCGAGCGTCTCCGGGTCGACCGAGATCAACTGGCGGTCCGAACCGTCCTCGGTCTTCCAGAACCCGAAGCTCATCGGCGAGACCACCGCCACCTCAGGCAGCTGTGCGAGTTGCTCGGCGACGGCCGGGCTGACGCCGGTGATCGAAGGGTCGGCGAACGCCGACGACTGTATCTGGAAGTCGACGGTGCCGAAGTTCTGGGTGATTTGGTCGGTGATGGACTGCTTCAGGGATGATGCCAGGATGGCCACGACGCTGACGACGGCGACGCCGATCATCAGCGCTGATGCGGTGGCGGCGGTCCGGCGGGGGCGCCGCACGGAGTTCTCGCGGGCGAGGGTTCCCGTCACGCCGTACATGCGGGGGAGCGGTGTCCCGATCAGGCGGGCAGTTCGGCGGGCGATCAGGGGTGACAGGCCTGCGACCCCGAAAAACAGCACCACCGCACCGAGACCGACCATGGTCAGCGTGCTTCCCACCGAGGTGAACAGACCCAGGAAGAGGACGAGAGCCCCGATCCCGGTGAGGACCGTGGCCGCGATCGCCCTCGTGCGCAGCGACTTGGGCCCACCGATCGTGGCTTCGGTGATGGCCGCGACGGGTGGAATGCGGGACGCCTGACGGGCCGGGATCACGGCGGAGAAGAGCGTGACGAAAAGGCCGACTGCCATGCCGATCACGACGGTATTGGGACGCACGGTGAGCGGCCCCTGCGGGAAGCTGATGCCGGTGGCTTCGAAGACGGTGCGGATGGTCCACGTCAGGCCGATGCCGCCGAGGACTCCGACGGCCGAGGCGACAAACCCGACGATGAGCGCCTCGACCACCACCATGCGAGTCACCTGCCGGGAGGTGGCTCCGACGGCTCGCAAGAGCGCCATCTCCTTCATGCGCTGAGCGATGATGATCGAGAACGTGTTGTAGATGATGAACCCGCCGACCAGGACCGCCAGCCCTGCGAAGATCAGGAGTGCGGTGTTGAGGAAGCCGATGGCCTCCTGGAAGTCGGCCTGGTCGTCCTCGCTCTGGACATCCGCAGACACCGCTTCGAAGCCGGACGGGAGGATGTCGTTGACGCGGTCGACGAGGGTCTCGAGCCCGACAGAGCCGTCACCGACGGCCGAGATCGATGCGTACTGGTTTGGCGAGTCGAACACCCGGAACGCGGTCGGCTCGTCGAAGATGGCCAGGGTGGCACCGAGCAGGTTGTCCTCGGCACCGAAGCCCGCCAGGCCGACGATCTCGAACTCCTCGGTCCCCGTTACCAGGATCACGCTGACGGTCTGGCCGATGGAGAAGTCGTTGGCATCCGCCGTGCCGGCGTCCATCATCACCTCTCCGGCCCGTTCCGGGGGCCTGCCGGATTTGATCGTCAACACCGACAGATCTTCGGCGCCGGGCACCCAGGAGAACCCGAAGGTGGGCGCCTGACCACCCACCGGATCACCATCGGCATCGATGAACTGTGCATAGCCCTGGACGGTTCCGGCGGCGTTGCCGATGCCGGGCACCGCCTTCACCTCGTCGAGGATCTCGGCCGGGATCGGTACCACCTCGTTCGTGAACTCGGTCTGGCCGCGCACATAGAGGTCGACCGTCGAGTTGATCTCCTCGAAGAGGCCGCTGAAGGCTCGGTCGAGCGTGTCGGTGAAGACAAAGGTGCCCGAGACGAAGGCAACCCCGATGACCACGGCGATCGCCGTCAGGCCGAGCCGCAGTTTGTGGCCGAGAACTCCCTTCCAGGCGAGTTTCAGCACGATCAGCCCCCGAGCTGCTTCATCTTGTCGAGAACGGTCTCCTGTGTTGGGTCGAGCAGTTCTCCCACCACCCGGCCGTCCCCGAGAAAGACGATGCGGTCGGCGTAGCTGGCCGCAGCCGGATCGTGAGTGACCATGACGATTGTCTGGCCCAGCTCTTCGACGGCTTGTTTCATGAAGCCGAGAAGCTCGGCGGCCGATGTCGAATCGAGGTTGCCGGACGGCTCGTCGGCAAAGATGATCTCCGGCCGGGAGACCAGCGCTCTGGCCGCCGCCACCCGCTGCTGCTGCCCGCCGGACAACTCACTGGGACGATGAGACAGGCGATCCCCGAGCCCGACCGTTGCCACCACCTGCCGGTACCAGTCCGGGTCGGGGTCTTTGCCTGCGATATCCAACGGCAGGGTGATGTTCTCGGCGGCGCTGAGCGTCGGAATCAGATTGAACGCCTGGAAGATGAACCCGACCTTCTCACGGCGCAGCAAGGTGAGGTCGCGGTCATTGAGCGAGCCCAGCTCGATGTCGCCGATGAACACCGAGCCGCGGGTGAGCTCATCGAGGCCTGCCACGCAGTGCAGCAGCGTCGACTTTCCGGACCCGGACGGGCCCATGATGGCCGTGAACCGGCCCCGCTCGAAGTCGACGGTCAGCCCGGCCAGCGCATGAACCGCAGCATCGCCCGTTCCGTAGGTCTTCTCGGCATTCACAACCCGGGCGGCGAGGCGGGTGGAGGGGCCGGCTACTGCGGTCATACGGAGGCCTTCCTCGATGTGTGTCTCTGTGCTCCAGACCTGAAGCTATCGCGGCCAAGACCCTTTCGCGTCTGGCTGGTTTGCAGGCCTCCGTCTCAAGAAAACCGGCCTGTTGCCGATAGCCCAGACGTGAGCAACGTCTTCGATTTCGAACATCCCGTTCCGTCGATTGATGGGGTTCGGGCACGCCTGGCGGCGACGCCGACGTTCGATGATCGGGGGGCACGCAATCCGTCTGCCATCTCGATGCTGTTGGACCTCCTCGAACAGAGGGACCGCCGGGCCGCCGAGCATGCGTTCCGGGTAGCCGAGCTGGTGTCGCAACTGGGGGTTCGGCTCGAGCTGGTTCCGGTCCAGGTCGCCCGCCTTCGACTGGCCGGGCTCCTGCACGACATCGGCAAGCTCAGCGTTCCCGACGAGGTTCTCGAGAAGCCGGGACCGCTCACCGACGACGAATGGCAGCGGGTCCGCAACCATCCGGAGTACGCGTTCCAGATGATCGCCTCCTCGGTGCACCCGCAGGTCGCCGAGACCGTGCTCAAGCATTGTGAGCGAATCGACGGCAAGGGCTACCCGCAGGGCGCCAGCGGTGACGCGATCCCGGTGCTGTCACGGATCCTGCTGGTGGCAGACGCGTACGACGCCATGTTGAGCCCGCGTCCCTATCGCCTCCCGATGACCTCAGCTGAAGCGCTCACCAACATCGAGCAGGGCTCCGGCAGCCAGTTCGATCCGATGGTCGTCGCCGCTCTCGCCGAGATGGCACACGAGCAGGGCTGGGTGGCTGCCTAGGGAGGGGTCCCGGCCGGCCGGTGCTCCGCGCCACGGTTTGCTACGGGCTGCGCGCTGGTAGCTTCTGCGGATGAGCACCCCCTCACCCGAGCACGAGGCAGCGCACCGGCCCGGACGGCTGCTGTACCTGTCGCTTGGGCTCGGCGTCTTGTGGATTCTGCTTGCTTTCAACAATCCGGCGACGACGTACCATCTCGGGCCGCCGCTGGTTGCCGTGGCAGTTCCGCTGAGCCATCGCAGCGCCGGATCGGGCCCGCTCTCCAACGCGGCAGCCGCCGGAGCGGCGGTGTCCGGTCTCGCCAACGCCCTGTTTGCCACCGCCATACTCGCCTTCAACGACCGCCTGCTCGGCGGGTCATGGCTGCCGTTTGGGGACGCCACCGTCGAAGCCATCGTGTTCTCGGTTGCCGGCGCGGTAGCCGGGTTCATCCTCGGAATCTGGGGCCGTCGGAGCCCGGCCGGGGAGTAGCGGGATGTGCGGGCGGTTCGTGCAGAGCGCTTCGGCCGATGATTACGCCCGCTACTTCGGTGCCGACGTCATCAAGACCGAGCACCTCGACCCCAATTACAACGTTGCACCGACCGATCGGGTGTACGCCATCGCCGAGCACGACGATCATCGCATACTCGGCAGCTTCGGATGGGGGTTGATCCCCCATTGGTCCAAGGATCGGCGCCAGGCCGCCCGCTTCATCAACGCCCGTGAGGAGACCCTGGTCGAGAAGCCGGCGTTCCGAGATTCGTTCAGGACGCGACGATGCCTGATCCCCGCCGACGGTTTTTTCGAGTGGACTCGCCGCGGTGGCCGCAAGATCCCGCACCTGATCTTCGCTGGAACCCACGCCCCGATGGCACTGGCGGGGCTGTGGGCGTCTTGGAAGGATCCCGTCGGCGGGGAATGGGAGCGCACGTGTTCCATCGTCACCACCCGGCCGAACGATTTCATGCGCCCCATCCACGATCGCATGCCTGCGGTGCTGCCCGAGGAGACCTGGGATGCCTGGCTCGATCGCGACAACCAGGACGTCGAGCTGCTTCGATCGTTCCTGGGGCCGCCGCCCGATTCTTTGCTGGAGACCTACGAGGTGTCGACCGACGTGAACAACGTCCGAAACAACGGGCCCGATCTGATTCTGCCGGTGTGAACCGCCGGCAGGCGGAGCCGGGGACAGGGGCGATCGGATAACGTGAGGCCGCCGGTCTACTCCGAGGGGGGAAGAAAGAACCGGCGGCCCCACACCGCCGCGGGTGGGCGGCGGCTGCGCTGCAGTGGTTACTGCGCATAACACAGCCAACCACCGGTACTGTGACCACATATCTCGAACCCGGGATGGTTTGCGCTCCGCGTCGAAGGACTAGTCACCAACGGGGCGTGTGATCGCGCTTGTGCGGCCCGTTCCCTACGATGGTCTGCTCATGTTTGCTGCGCTCGCACTCACCATCGGGGGGTTGATCGTGCTACCGCTCGCAGCCGATCGATTTGTGGTCGCGGCCGGCAGGATCAGCCGTTCGCTCGGCCTCTCCCCAATTCTGGTGGGGGCATTGCTGGTCGGGTTCGGGACCTCACTGCCCGAGATCGTGGTGTCCGGGCTGGCGGCGGCCCGAGGTGAAACGGACTTCGCGGTGGCAAACGTCGTCGGATCCAATGTTGCCAACCTGGCGCTGGTGCTCGGTGTGGCGGCAGTGCTGCGGCCGCTTGCCGCCAACCGGGGACTCGTGAGGCAAGAAGGCTCGATGGTCCTGATCGTGACCTTCCTCTACGTCGTCCTGCACATCGATGGCGACATCCAGCGGTGGGAGGCCCTGGTCCTTCTGGTGGTGCTGGCCCTGGCGCTCGGTTTGCTCATTCGCTGGTCCGAATCCGGGCTGATGGATGAGGAGGACGAGTTAGCGCGGTACGTGACGGTGCGGCGCGAGTTGATCCTCGGGGCGTTGACCATGGTGGTGACCGTGGCGGCTGCCACGCTTCTCGTGGAGGGCGCGGAGCGGCTGGCGGTGGAGCTCGACATCCAGTCGGCGTTCATTGCGGCGACACTTGTGGCCGTTGGCACCAGCTTGCCAGAGCTGGCCACCGCAGTTGCCGCGATCCGTCGCAACGAGACCGGGCTGGTGCTCGGCAATGTGCTCGGGTCGAACCTCTTCAACGCGCTGGCGGTGGGCGGGGTGGCGGGCCTGATCGGTCCGGGCACCATCGATCCCGGTTTTCGCGTTCTATTGTTGCTCCTCCTCGGTGTGACGCTGTTCACCGGCTGGCTGGTGGCCACCGGCAGCCGCCTGGTTCGATGGGAGGGAATCACCCTTCTCGGTGTGTTCGGCCTCTTCGTCTGGCTGGCCGGCTCCAACCTCGCCTAGCTAGCCGGCCGAGGCCGGCAGCGAGACTCTGACGGCGGTGCGGGCCGGGTGTCGCACGAACGCGGTGCCCGGACCCGGACCGGAACGTGCGACGGCGAGCAGTCCGAGCACGACCAGCCCACTCTGATACGAACTGTGCAGGCTGATGCCCCCCAGCACCAGCAGTGCCAGCCCGACGGCGAGGTACGGATCCGGCATCCGGGACGTCAGGGCAGTAAACGCCAGTGTGCCGAACGCCCCCGCGTACACCAGGGCCGGGAAGTATCCGGCCAGTCCGAAATTCCAGAGAAGCAGGATCTTGACCGTTGCCGGGCTGGCGAGGAGGGCGAGGAGCGTCGCAAGCGCAACCACGGCTGCGGCCACGAGCGGGGCCCTTCGCAGCCGGCCCGAAACCAGCATGGGCGAGGCGAGACACGCCACGATGGCGAGCGCCTCGGCGAGCGGCAGCAGGCCGTCGGGGGCGCTGAGCACCACCCCGCTCCCCAGCCCGGCGGCTGGGCCGGCGCCGTGCAGACCGGCGGCGGCGAACGACATGGCGAACAACAGAACCGGCAGCGCCCGCGCCCGATACTTGCCGATTGCGGCGGTGGCCAGCAGCAGCACACCCCCGATGACCGACAGATCCAGCACAGAATCGCTGATGAGGCCGAGGCGGGCTGCGGCCGCGGCTGCCAGGAACCACACCACCGCTGCCAGGCTCACGGTCAGCCGTCGCCTCTCCCATTCCTTCCACGCCATCCAACCCAGAGCCACCGCGACCAGCAGCACGGCGGCGGAGTAGGCGAACCGGCCCGTCTCAGCCACTACCCGGTAGGGGCCCTCAACCCGGGCAATCCCCGGGATGTGGATGGCGGTGCGCGTCATCGTTCGCAGCACGACCAGCTCGGCCGCGGCCGCGACGGCGACGGTGCGGAGGAGCCACAAGCCGGTCGTGCCCGCCGCCGCCGGTATCGAACGGGTGGTCACGCCGCTTGCTCCTCGGGCGGCTCCGGCCTCGGGGAACGGAGCACGATCACTGCGTACACGCCGAAGGCGACGATGAGAACTGTGAGCGTCACCCCCCAGCCCCCCGACCCCTCGCCGGCACCCGGCGCGCCCGGCTGGGCCGGCGGCCGGTCGGACAGATCGAGCCTCACGAAGCTGGAGACCGACTTCTGCCCATCCCGATCGAGGTGGTGACCGTCCCACACGGCGAACGCAACGTCGAACTCCAGGCCCGGTTCGAAGTCGGGCTGGAATTGGTCGGGAGCGGTGAACGGCCGGGCAAAGACGGCCCTCCACTCGTTATCGACGTAAGTGGCTTGGCCCGTGATGACACCCACGTCCGCCGGCTCGAGACTGCCGAAGCCATTGGCAACCAGGTTCTCGATCGCATCCGCCCCCGGTATGGCGAGCGCATTTCCGGCCTGCTGAGCCGGATAGAAGAGCTCGTCCGTGCTCGGGTACAGGTCGACGTAGTCGGCTCCCTTGCCCAGTTGATCCAAGCCGGTCTGGCGGTCGGCGCGCCACTGCCAGATGTTCACGGCACCGTCGGCTTGACCCATGCAGATGGCCGGCACTGCCGAACCCGGCTCGGCCGGAAATTCGATCGCCACAGCGTCGACAAACTCCTCGGTGGCTCCCGAGCCGTCGTCCATGGTGCTGTCGGTCCACTCGACGCTCACAAACAGCGTGCCATCATGATGTGCGGCGCGCGCCCGGATGCTCGAGACGGCCCCGCCTCCCGTAGGGACCGCCACCTGCTGTGCGGTCATGGGGACGGTCGTCGGCCTGATCTCATCCCAAACCGAAGCGTTGGGATCGACGCCGGGGCTTTGGTCGACTCGCCACGCCGTCACCGACCTGGACTGAGCGACTGCCGGGTTGACGTCCGCGACCCGCAGCAGGACGGCCCCCAGCAGCACGAGAGCGAGGAAGGCGATGCGTCGGGCCGATCCCCATCGGTGGGTCAACATGAGCACTCGCCTCCGGCCGGATGGTCGGTGGCGTCGAGCCCGCACGAGTCCGAGGCGGGCGGGACCGGCAGCGGCTGCACGGTCAGCTCGGCCGGCGTGACGCCGTACCCGTCCATCTCGTGCTCCAGCCACGTTGCCAACAGGAGCCCGAGGGCTCGGAAGAACGGGTGGGTGGAGACGGCCGCCATTCGCTCACCCAGTCCAGGAGCCCAGCACCCGAGGTGATCCCGCAAGAACAGGGCCTGGGTGGCCCGGCATTCCTCTGCCTGTTGCGGCCCCAGGTGTTCGAGGGCGTATGCCTCCTTGCGGCTCAGATATTGCATGAACGTGAGCTCGGTGGTGATGTGATCGGGCCGCTCCCGGTGGGTCCCACCGGGGCGGACGCCGTGGGCCCGGTAGAACCCGGCCACGTCGGCCATGATGTGCGCCTGCTGGAACACCTCGGCTCCCCGGTAGGCGGTCTCATAGGCCGGGCAGTCCTGGGATTCAATGGGGGGAAACAGCTCGAGGTGAGCTTGCCTCACGTCGTCGAACCTGCCGGCTGCGATGGTCGCAACGGCTTCCCTGAGCCTGCCATCCAGAAACGGATCGTTGGTCCGGAGGCGGGCGACCGCCGGCACAATCGTGGTGGCGCCTTCTTCCCATTCGGTCCGGGTCGGGTAGGCGAAGCCCCGCACCAGGAAGTCGTACACGAGCGTGCGGGCCACCGCTTCGACCCAATCATCTCGCTCGAGCACTGTGGTCATCGGTGGCCTCCTCAAATGGAATTCAGTTTTCCGGCTCGCTCGAAGATCGGCTCTTCGACCTGCACGCGCACGATCTCTCCGCCGTCCTCGTCGAAGCCGACCGCAGTGTCGTTGAACAGCTCGACGACCTCGCCTCCCACGGCTATTTCACCAACCCGGGGTCCGTCTTCGACGTCGAACGAGTAGATGATCCGCTGGCTGGCCCTGAACAACTGGAGCAGTGCCAGAAGCCGGCGCGATGGCCGGGTGTACCGCTCGATGGCCGCATCGACCCCCGGTCCGAACATCTGGCGCAGGTAGTCGCGGGGAACCCAACGCGGAGGGATGTAGTAGATGTTGGGCTGGGTCCCGAACTGCGGATAGAGCGGAAGGGCCACCTGCTCTTCGTGGACGAGGTAATAGAGCGGATGGGTTGGATCCCGGGTCCAGGTGCCGTCGGCCTCGACCTTGACCAGGCCATGCATGCGAATCTTGCCGACGCAGGCGGCCATGCAGCGCGGCTCCATCGGCAGGCCTTCGGTCAACGGGTCTTCCCCCTCCACCCGCGGGTAGCAGCCGATGCACTTCTCGGTGGTACGAGTGGTCGGACGGTACATCGTCTTCTTGTACGGGCATGCTTCTACGCACTTGCGATACCCGCGGCAGCGCTCCTGGTCGACCAGCACGATGCCGTCCTCGGGCCGCTTGTAGATGGCGTTGCGCGGGCAGGCCGCCAGGCAGGCCGGGTACGTGCAGTGGTTGCAGATCCGGGCCAGGTAGAAGAACCAGCCGTCGTGAGCGGGGAGGCTGGCACCGGCAGCCGAGAACTTGGTGGCGTGATCCTCGAAACGGTTGGGAGCCTTCCACTCCCGATCGTGTGGGAGATACCCGACCGCTTCCTTGGTGAGCCCGTCGGCCGCCTCGAAGACGGTTTGGCCGTCGAATCGTCCATACGGAGCCCGCACGCCTTCCACCGGTTCGCCGTCCCACACCTGGCCTCCCGGATTCGCCTGATCCAGCAAAGCCAGGGTCTTGACGTCCCAGTCGTCGGGGTAGCCGCCGTATGGCTTCGTCTCGACGTTGTTCCACCACATCAGCTCCTGGCCGGGCGAGTGCGTCCACGTGCTCTTGCACGCCATCGTGCAGGTCTGACAGGCGATGCACCGATTGATGTTGAAGACGGCCGCGAACTGGCGTTCCTGTTGTCCGGTCTCGAACCGGTAGCGCATGTCCCGTCCCAGCTGCCAGTTATGAACCTGCGCCATCGCCGCTCTCCTCGATGTGAAAGATCTCCCGGATCAGGTCGTCGACCACGTCGGGTCCCCACCGGGTGTAGATGGCATGGGGCCCCGCATAGAGGGGAGACGTGAACAATGACCGGATGTGGGAGCCGGGCCAGCCCATCAGGGCGTACTCCTCGATGAAACACCGTGCCATCTCCAGGTCCTGGTCGCGCTGTGACTCCACCGGGTAGCGGACCGCGACGAAGGCGAACGGATCATCGGGCTCGAGCTGCTTGTCCAGGTATCCGCTCTCCATGTCACTCCCGGTTTCGGACCACGGTCAGTGCACCGCTCAAGTAGGCCTGCATGGTCCGGTCTTCCTGGGCGGGTGATGTGCCGGTTGTCGATCCCAACCACGGTCCCCGGCCGCCCAGGCCGCCGTCTTCGGCCTTGGTGACCTTGACGAGGGTCTCCTTGGGGCAGGTGTTGATGGCGTGATTGTCGACGTCGAAGCCGAAGATGAAGCCCATCCCGCCTGCTCGTTTGTGAAACAGCGAATCGGTCTGGTGCATGGGAGGGGCCCATCCGCGAGTGATGCTCTGATGGCTGCCGTGGCGGAAGCTCGCCTGATAGCCGGTGTCGGCAAGAGCCCGCCCGTCGGGGCGGGTCTTGGCGGCCATCACGGTACGGGGGCTCGCCATGTAGAAGGCGTGTTTGATCATGGTCACGCCCGGCGGGTAGGCCGGGTTGTAGGTGACCCGTGCCATGAGTCGGGCTACCTCGGCGAACTCGTCCGACTCCGAGAAGCCGATATAGGGCCTGTCCGCCGGGTTGGCGTCAACCCAGATGTAGTCCCCGTTGGTGAGCCCGAGCTCCCTGGCGTCGTCGGGGTTCATGTGGAAGATGGCATCGCCGACCCCAGGCAGCCGGGTGTCCTCCCGATAGGGGTCGCTGAAGCTGGAATTCCAGATCCAATGCCAGTCGGTGACGGCCCACGAGGAGTGGACCGAGTGGCGGGACTTGGGGGTCAGGCAGAGGAACCGGAAACCCTGGTCGCTGAGCGGGTTGACGGTGTTCTTGACGTCGCGCCACGCCATCTTCAGGTTGCGGACTTGACGGAGGTCGGCGTCGATCTCTTCGGGGCCGATCCCGTAGTCGTTCGGCCGGATGTAGGGACTGGTGGAGACGATGACGTTTGGGAGGTAGGGGGTTGCCTCGACTGCCTCGCGATGGACGATGAGGTTCTCGCCGTATTCGATCGCTTCCGGGATGTCCACATAGCTGTGCATGCGCCCGGTGTCCGTGTAGAAGGGGAGACTGTCTGCGATCTGCTCGAAGAACGTGATGCGAGGGTACGTGCGGTAGAGCATCAATGCCCCGCCCGGTTCGCCGTACTTGCCGTCCATGATGTCGGCCACGGTGTAGTCGGAAGTCGTGAACGCAGCCGACAGCACCCGGTCGAGATAGACCTCGGGCCGGCCCTCGAGGGCGAAGCGGTAGTACTGCTCGAACCGCTCCTCCCCGGTGAGGCGGGTGAGGGCGCGGGCCACGCCGGCGAAGACGGCGATGTCGTCGCGGGTCTCGTGGAGCGGGTCGATCCCGCCCCGCCAGATCTGTAGGAACGGGTTGGAAGCCGAGCCCGTCATCTCGAGGGTCTCGAACTCCAGCCAGCTGTTGACGGGGAGGGCAAAGTCGGCGAACTCGGCCGATCCCGTCCATTCGATCTGCTGGTCGACTATCAGGTCGACCTTGGGGTTGACGTTCTTGACGAGCTCGTAGGCCCACTTGGCCTGGTTGATGAGGTTGGCGTTGTTGTACCACATCACTTTGGTGGGACTGGAGAGGTGAGTGCGACCGGTGAACAGCTTGCGCCCCTCGGCCGGAGTGTCGACGATGAGCGGATGATCCCCGTTGCCCCAATAGCTGGTCTCTTCGCCATGGATGGTGTGGCGGTTCGTCGCGAACGTGTACGGGGCGGCGGGATCCAGCAGCGGGTTGAACGGGTCCTCGTTCACGTACCCGCCGACACCGGGCCCGTGCCACGGGGCGGCATGGAAGATGCCGCCCTTGTAGTTGCCGGCCCAGGTGCTGACGCCCGCCCCCGGCCGGCCGATGTTGCCGGTCAGCATGGCGACCAGGTAGACGGCGCGGTTGTGGAGCGTGGCGTGGAAGTAGTGGTTGACACCCTCTCCCACGTGGAAGGAGGCCGGCTTGATGGTGGCGACATCGGTCACGAACCGGGTGATCAGGTCGGGTGGAGCGCTGGTGATGTCGGCCACCGTGGCGAGGTCGTAGTCGGCGAGGTGCTCCTGGTACATGACGTAGGCGGTGGCGACCTCGACGGTGGTGCCGTCGACCAGGGTGATCGGTGCGCGATACGTCAGTGAGGGGTCGATCCCGCGCTCGGTCAGGACGGATCCGACATCTTCCCGGGTGATGGCGCGGAGCGACTGAGACGAGTCGTCGAAGATGACACGGTCGCCGAGCAGCTCGTATTGCTCCTGGGTGAGCCCATGCAACTCGAAGCTCGGGCCGTCGGAGGACAGTGCGGGCTGATAGCCGGGGAAGACCTCGTCGGCCCTGACTCGCTGGAGGGTGTCGAGCCGGATGAGCAGCGGCAGGTCGGTGAACTGCTTCACGAATGGCTCGTCGATGAGGTTGCGACGCATCAGCTCCCCGGCCACACCGAGGAAGAGGGCGGTGTCGGACAAGCCGGCCCGGACCGGGATCCAGTAGTCGGATTTGGAGGCTTGCGGCCCGTATTCGGGCACGATGGAGACGATGGTGCCGCCTCGTTCCATCAACTCGTGGAAGAAATGGCTCTCCGGCATCTTGTTTTCCACGAGGTTCTTCCCGACCTGCACGTGCAGCTTGCTGTTGCGCAGGTCGTTGAAATCCACTTCGGCCGCCTGCAAACCATGGACGAACGGGAAGCCGGGTGCCTGGTCGCCCCGCCATGTGTATTCCGACCAATCCCGGGCTCCCCTGGCCTCGTCGGGCGGAACCCCCCTGACGTGCGCGTCGAGCAGCGAAAGCATGTTGGCAAACCGGAACAGCCCGAACTTGCCGGCCACCCCATGCACGGGCAGGGAGGACCCGAACTTCATGACCCGAACGCCCGACTCCTCCCAGTGCTCCAGCATCTCCTCGGGGTATCCGTCGGCCTCGATCAGGCGTCTCCGGCCGGCTTCGCCGCTGTATGTCTCGGCTATCGCTTCGAGTCCGCGGGCGAGGTAATCGTCGATCTCGTCCCAGGACAGGCGCAAAAAGGTGTCTTCTCCCCGGTTGTCGAACCGGTAGCGGGTGCGGAGGGAGGGATCGTCCGACAGGGACGGGAATCCGTCGTCGGCCCATTCCTTCCAGCCGGTTCGCACCATTGGATGCTTGAGGCGGTAGGGCCCGTACACCCGGCGATGCAGCGTGTACCCCTTGAGGCACCCCCGCGGATTCCAGGCCGCGGTCGAGCTGTTGCCGCTGCTGTCCCCGTAATTGGCGCCGTCGTAGTTCTGCTCGATGCGTACGACCACGCCGTTTCGCACGAAGGCTCGCAGCCGGCACTGGTGGGTGTCGTTTGGTGCGCACACGAAGGTGAACGAGTCGTCGTAGGCGTATTGATCGCGGTAGATCGACTCCCAGTCCCGGCCGGGATACTCGAGCAGGGGATTCTCGATGCCGGGCGCGGCCTGGAGGAACGGGAGGGTCGTTCCGATGTGGGTGACGTAGGCACCGGCGGCCGCGAACGCCGATGACATCAAGAAGGTCCGCCTGCTGACATCTGCCACAGCTGCACCAATCCCTCGGCGCCTCTAGGCAAGTCTCCAACGGCGGCGTCGAACCGATAGGGCCGAATGGCCCCTTTCATTAGTTGCGAGGTCATGGAGTATGGAACTTGAGATTTCGGGCTTCTGTCCGGCTGCGAAGCAGGTGCCATGAGGCTGGAGCTGCTGAAAAAGACAGAGTTGGCTCTCCGGGCCCTCCTCGACTTGGCGGACCACGCGGATGCAGGGCCGACCAAGGGGGCGACGCTGGCCGCGCAGCTCGGCACCACGGTTGCCTATCTCCCTCAGGTCATGCGGCCGCTCGTGCAGGCCGGCTGGGTGGAATCCGACCCGGGGCCCCAGGGGGGCTACCGCATCACCGGGGACGTGAGCTCGATCAGCCTGCTCATGCTGATCGAGATGATGGAGGGCCCGACCCGCGACGACCGGTGTGTGCTGCGGGGCACCCCTTGCCCGGCGGTGAACGTGTGTGCGATGCACGGGGCCTGGGCGAGAGCCCGGGACGCCCTCCTCGCAGAGCTCGACGAAACGCCGCTGCTGGGGACCAGGTAGCGATCCGCCGTGCCGGCCGCTTGGTCGGCGGCGCCCGTTGGCTACGCTGCCCGCCATGAGCGAGCGCGATACCGCCCTGCGATCCGACATCCGCCGGCTGGGCACCAACCTGGGTGAGACCCTCGTCCGTCAGGTCGGCCCCGAACTGCTTGTTCTGGTGGAGGAAGTCAGGGCCATCACCAAGCGCCTCCGGTCCGAAGAGGGAGCGGACGCTTCGGAGCTGGAGGCGGTGCTCGGGCAGCTCGATCTCGACACCACGATCAACCTGGTGCGAGCCTTCAGCGCCTATTTCTTCCTGGCCAACGTGGCCGAGCAGACCCACCGGGCGAGCGACCCGGCCTCGGGAGCCGAGCCCATCGATGAGCCGCTGGAACAGAGCGTCGACCGAATACTCCAGGCCCAGGTGGCGCCCGAGCTGATCAGCGACGTGATCAACCGGCTCGAGGTGCGCCCGGTATTCACCGCCCATCCCACCGAGGCGGCGCGCCGGTCCATGCTCACCAAGGTGGCCGACATCTCCAAGCTGTTGACCGACCGCGGAGACCCCCGCGCCACCCCCGGCGAGCGGCGCCGAATCGACCGGCGCGTCAGCGAGATCATCGACCTGATGTGGCAAACCGACGAGCTGCGACATGATCGCCCAACTCCGATAGATGAGGCTCGTTCGGCCGTCTACTACTTCGACGAGTTGTTCGAGGAGACAATCGGCCCCTTCTCGGATACCGTCGATGAGCAGTTCGAGCGCTTGGGAGTTCGTCTTCGCCCGGATCGCTTTCCCATCCGCTTCGGGACCTGGGTTGGTGGTGACCGCGACGGCAATCCGAATGTGACCCCGGCGGTCACCGCCGAAGTCCTGGCCATCCAGCACGAGCACGGGCTGCGGAATCTCATCAAGGCTGTGGAGGAATTGGCCGCCGAGCTGAGCGTGTCGGGGCGCCTGGTCGAGTCGACGTCCGCTCTGGAGGACTCGCTGGCAGACGATCGGGCGGCGCTCCCCAAGGTGTTCGCGCGCTTCGGCGAGCTGAACGCCCGGGAGTCCTACCGCCTCAAACTGGCGTTCGTCCATCAGCGGCTCCACAACACCCGCCGGCGCTTCGAAGACGGGTCTCAGCACGTGCCCGGGGTGGACTATCTCACCGGTGATGACCTGCTCGACGACCTGCGGCTGATCTACGACTCACTCCTCGAGTCCCGGGGTGAGCTCATCGCTACGGGATCGTTGACCCGGTTGATGCGCCGGGTGGCCTGCTTCGGGTTTCGGCTCGCCGTCATGGATATCCGTGAGGACGCCGGACGCGTCCATGAGGTCATCGCGTCGCTGTACGAACGGATCGATGGGTCCGGGGATGCCTACCGCGCCATGGACCGGTCGGCCCGTGCCGATCTGCTCGGCGACGAGCTGGAGAGCCGGCGCCCGCTGTCGTCTGCCATGGTCGAGCTGGTGGACGATGCCGCGGCCACGATGGGGGCCTTCCATGCCGTCCGCTCGGCGCTCGACACCTACGGCCCCGGCACCATCGAGAGCTTCATCCTGTCGATGACGGTGGCGGCCGACGATGTGCTGGCAGCAGCTGTGGCCGCCCGGGAAGCCGGTCTCATCGACATCTACGCGGGGGTGGCCCGCATCGGGTTCGTTCCGTTGTTCGAGACCATCGGCGAGATCCGGGGAGGAGCCGACAGCGTCGACCGGCTGCTGAGCGTGCCGGCCTACCGGCGTATCGTCGAGCTGCGCGGCGACCTGCAGGAGGTGATGCTCGGGTATTCGGACTCGAACAAGCACGGGGGAATCACCACCTCCCAGTGGGAGCTGTACCAGGCGACCCGCGGCATCCGGGATGTGGCCGCCCGCCACGGTGTCAAGCTGCGGTTCTTCCACGGCCGGGGGGGAACGGTCGGCCGGGGCGGAGGCCCCACCGGCGACGCGATCATGGCCCAGGCATTCGGAACCGTCGATGCCACCGTCAAGCTGACCGAGCAGGGTGAAGTGGTCGCCGACAAGTACGGTCTTCCCGAGCTCGCCTACCGCAACCTCGAGGTGGGCCTGGCTGCGGTGCTCGAGGCGTCGCTGCTGCACCGCCAATCCCGGGCCGACCCCGCAACCCTCGACCGCTGGTTCGAAGCCATGGATGCCATATCCGATCAAGCGTTCGCCACCTATCGGGCCCTCATCGACGACCCGGATCTGGTCCCGTATTTCTTGTCATCGACGCCCGTCGAGGAGCTGGGAGCCATGAACATCGGCTCCCGGCCGGCACGCCGACCCGGCAGCAGCTCCGGGCTGGAGGGGCTGCGGGCCATCCCGTGGGTGTTCGGATGGACGCAGTCGCGCCAGGTAGTGCCCGGGTGGTACGGAGTCGGCAGCGGTTTGGCGGCAGCCCGCCGGGCCGGCTACGGAGAACTGATCGCAGAGATGTATCAGCGCTGGGCATTCTTCCGTACGTTCATATCGAACGTCGAGATGACCCTCACCAAGACCGACCTGGCCGTGGCGGCCCGGTATGTGAGGCGGCTGGTCGATCCCGCCCACCGGCATGTGTTCGACGACATCCGCGCCGAGTACCGGTTGACCGTCGACGAGACGCTGACAGTGACGGGGGAGAAGAGCCTCCTGGACCGCAACCCCACACTCGCCCGCACGCTGGCGGTGCGCGACGTCTACATCGACCCGATGAGTTTTGTCCAGGTGGAGCTGCTCGCCAAGGCCCGTGCCGGCGGCAGCGACGACAAGCTCCGCCGTGCCCTGCTCTCGACCGTGAACGGGATCGCCGCCGGGCTGCGCAACACCGGGTAGTGGCGGCAAACCGCACCATGGGCCTCCGGTTCCGGTCGCCTGCGCGGCGAGCTCTGAGGGTGGCGGTGGTGGGCGCTCCGTTAGGGACGAACGAGCAACCGATCTCCGCTCGCCAGGTTCCAAGCGGCTTCGGTGGTCTGTTCGAGGTTCATGGCCGTCGAGTCGACGACGTAGCGTTCGTGTTCACCGAGGTCGGTGAATGCTCTGAACATGTGGGCGATCGGCTCGGGATCGACGAGCGCGGCGCCATCTCGTGCGATGGCACGCTCCATGGCTACCCCAGCCGAGGGCCGCAGAATCAGGTACACAACCGGATGCTCGACCCGTTCGAGAAACAAATCCAGGAACCACGGACCGATGATGGCATCCACCACCACAGTGAAGCCGCCTGCTGCGAATTGGGCGGCCGACGCACCGATGGCTCGGATCACGGTGCGATTCTGGCCGTCGGCTCCTGGCTCCCAGGGTTGCATCTGCCCTCCCCGGACCGAGCGGAAGAACGCATCTCCGTCTACCAGGACGCTCCGCTGGACTCTGGTGACGAGTGCTTCTGCCACCGACGTCTTGCCGGCACCCGGTGGGCCGGTGATCACCAGGATTCTCGTGGCCGAGTCCATGGATGCCAGGCTACGCGGCCCCGGTGGTCACGGGCGACGGGCGCCGTCGCATCTCGATGGTACCGGTTGCCGACCGCTCCAAGTGGGGAATGGGCGAACTGGGGATGGGAGCGCGTAGGCTTGGTGGATGGAGCCGGAACAGACCATTACCTGCGTCGAGTGCGGGGGTACGGCCCACCTGCTGAGCCACCGTCCGGCCGATGACCCGTTCGAGCCGGGAGACACAGTCGCCTATACGTGTGCCGACTGCAACCAACGGCTGGATGTCGTGCTCGACGAGGACGAAGACGTCGGCGAATTCGCCGGGCAGTAGTCCCACTCGATGAGCGATATGGGCTTTCGTGACCGACGCGACGCGGGACGGCAGCTCGGTGCCGCTCTCGATCGGTACCGGGCGCGCCGTCCGCTCATCGTCGCACTTCCCCGCGGCGGCGTAGTGGTTGCCGCCGAGGTGGCGGCCGTGCTCGGAGCCGATCTCGACATCCTCGTCGTCCGCAAGCTGGGAGCGCCCGATCAGCCGGAGCTGGGGCTGGGGGCCATCGCCGAGGGTGGCGTCGTGTTGCTCAACAAGCCGCTCATGCGCCAGGTCGGAGTGACCAAGGAGCAGTTGCAGGCGACGATCGATGCCGAGAACGAGGAGCTGAAGCGACGCCTCGAGAAATACCGGGGGGACCGTGAACCGATCGAAGTGAGAGGCCGGCTGGTCATCGTGGTGGACGACGGGCTCGCCACCGGTGGCACGGTTCGGGCCGCCGCCGGAGCGTTGCAGCATCTGGGAGCGGAGTCGCTGGTCTTGGGTGTTCCCGTCGGTTCGCCCCGGACGGTCGAGGAGTTGCGGCCCATGTTCGACGAGATCGTCTGCCTGGAGACCCCGGCCACGTTCTGGGCCATCGGCCAGTTCTACGCCGACTTCAGCCAAACCACCGACGACGAGGTCGTGGGCTTGCTGGCCGGGTAGGCACCGTTGTGCTCGTCTCGCCCGTCGCCTGCGGCGGCGCGCCGGCAGTCGACACCTCGAGGTGGAGGATTCGTCAGAGATCGGCCCGGACGTGCCATGGCACGGCGGTGCCGGTTTGCACCTTCCACAGGGCGGCGTAGAGGCCGTTGCGCGCGAGGAGATCATCGTGATGTCCGTCCTCGACCACCCGGCCGGCGTCGATGACGTAGATACGATCGGCGTTCCGCACCGTCGAGAGCCGGTGGGCGATGACGATGGTGGTGCGATCGATCGAGATCTTCTCCAGCGATCGCTGGATGGCCGCCTCGGTCTCGTTGTCCACCGATGAGGTCGCTTCGTCGAGCACCAGGATCGGTGGATCTTTGAGTACGGCCCTGGCAATGGAGATCCGCTGCCGCTGACCCCCGGATAGTTTCTGGCCGCGTTCGCCGACGATGGTGTCGTAACCCTGCGGGAAGCTCATGATGAACTCGTGAGCTTCAGCGATGGTGGCCGCCTCGATGACCTCCTCGAGGGTGGCGTCGGGTCTCCCGTATGCGATGTTCTCGCGAACAGTGCCGTGGTAGAGGAATACGTCCTGTGAAACCAGGCCGATGGCACGACGCAGGTCGGAGAATCTGAGGTCGCTGATGTTGTGTCCGTCGATCTCGATCCTGCCCCCGGTCACGTCGTAGAAGCGCAGCAGCAGCTTGATCACGGTCGACTTGCCGGCACCGGTGGAGCCCACGATGGCGACCGTGTTGCCCGGTGGCACTTCGAACGAAAGGTCACGCAAGACCGGCAGATCGTTCGAATAGGCGAAATCGACGTTCTTGAATTCGACTCTCCCGGCAACGACCGGCATCGACAGCTTGCCGTCGCCACTCACCACCCGCACTGGAGTGTCGAGCAGGTTGAGGATTCGATGGGTGGATGCCATGGCCCGCTGATACAGGTCGAAGGTCTCACCCAGTCGGGTGAGCGGCCAGAGGAGCCGCTGCGTGAGGAACACCATGATCGTGTAGCCGCCGATGGACAGGCGGTTCTCCGACGCCAGGTAGCCACCCAGCACCAGCGTGGCGATGAACCCGGTGAGGATGGCCATGCGAATGAACGGCGTGAATGCCGAGCCGATACGGATGGCGTCGCGGTTGGACTCGACGTATTCGCGGCTGGACCGATCGATGCGCGCACTTTCGTGAGCCTCGGCGGTGAAGCTCTTGATGGTGGCGATGCCGGAGAGGTTGTTCGACAGGAAGGCGTTGAGCAGCCCAACTTTGTCCCGAACGACCGAATAGCGGGGGGCAATCCATCGCTGAAACCGGTACGAGCCCCACACGATGATGGGAATGGGAAGGAAGGCAAGCGAGGCCACCCGCCACTCGATGACGAAGAAGGCGATTCCTATGGACAACACCGTGGTCACCACCTGGACCACCTCGTTGGCGCCGTCGTTGAGGAAGCGCTCGAGCTGGTTGACGTCGTCGTTGAGGATGGCCATGAGCCCGCCGGTGGAGCGGTCCTCGAAGTACGCCAGCTCCAGCTCCTGCACATGTCGATAGGCGTCGAGGCGCATCTCATGCTGGATGTCCTGTGCGAGGTTGCGCCAGTACACCTTGAGCAGGTACTCGAACAGAGACTCCATGATCCACACCACTGCGGTGATCGCGGCCAGAACCCACAGCTGGCTCACGATGCTCTCCGGCCCGAACCGGGCGATGAAGCTGTTCTCCCGTTCGACGACCGTGTCGACGCCGAGCCCGATGAGCAGCGGTGGGAGGATGTCGAAGATCTTGTTGAGGATCGAGAAGCTGACCGCGGCCTGGATGCGCCGGCGATAACGGGAGGAGTAGCGCAGGAGGCGCCGCAGTGAGCTCGTGGGGATCGAATTCATCGGAAGCAGCGTACCCGGCTCCCAGCCGGCCGCGGGGGCCTGCTAGCCGTTGTGGCCGACCGAGTTCTCGACCGCTCCCACCTCGGCCACCAGAGCCTCCAAAAGCGCGCGGATTTGGCTCAGGTGCCGCTCGTTGGTGACGTTGAGCTCCTCATCGAAGTGCTCACCGGCTCGGCTGATCAGGACGTTCGGTCGATTGACGACCCTCAGATCGAGATGATTGAGGATCTGTCGCAGGTGCTGCTGGGCGTAGGCGGTGCCGAGGCGCCCGCCTGCTCCCATGATCGCCGCCGGCTTGGACCTGAGCGGCGAGTCGGGCCCCCGGGATGCCCAATCGATCGCGTTCTTCATGACTCCGGGAATAGACCAGTTGTACTCGGGGCTCGCAAACAGGATGGCGTCCGCTCCGGCGAGCTCCGCTCGCAGCGACTGCACCGGTTCGGGAAACCCGAGCGCCTCGACGTCGTGGTTGAAGAGCGGAACATCGGCGTAGTCGACGATCTCGAGCTTGGTGTTGTTGGGAAGCACCGACTGGGCGGCCCGCAGCAGGGCCGTGTTATAGGAGCCGCGACGGAGGCTGCCCGAGAGGCCGGCAATATGGATCGTGCTCACGTCTGTTGCGCGAGCTGCGCTTCGATCTCCAGCTTCAAGACTTCGGAGACGAGCACACCGCCCCCGTCCAGCGGTACGTTCCAGCTGAGGCCGAAGTCGCGCCGGTTGAACTCGCCGGAAGCGGCGAAGGCGGATTTTGCGTTGCCCCACGGATCGGCGACCACCCCGAGGAATTCGAGGTCGAGGCTGATGGGGTTGGTCTTGCCGGCGATGGTGAGGTCGCCGTTCAGGACCCACGAGTCATCGTTGGGAACGACACCTGTGCTCCGGAACGTGAGCGTCGGATGGTTTTCGACGTCGAGGAAGTCGGGGGAACGCAGGTGGCTGTCGCGGTCGTCGACACCGGTCGTGATCGAGTCGGCTTTGAGCGTGAGCTCGACGGTCGACCTGGTGGGATCCTCGTCGACGGTGATAGTGCCCTCGTACTCGGCGAAGTGGCCGCGTACCTTCGTGACCATGAGATGGCGGGCGATGGCCTCGATCCTCGTGTGCGTCGGGTCGATGACGTAGGTGCCGGGGGCCGGGACCTGGCGCCCCTCGACTTCGCGTGTCAGTGTCACAGTGTTCTCCTCGCGTGATAGTTGCAACTGCAACTTGTCTACGGCGGCGACTATTCCCGCGGATGATGGAGCTAGGTGCCGGGTTTGACGATCCGCTGGCCTGCCAGGGAGCCGATCAGCTCGACGATGAGCTCGGCCGTCTGGTTCCGGTCGTCCAGGATCGGGTTGACCTCGGTGAACTCCGCGGAGGTGATGATGTCGGCCTCTGAGAGCAGTTCCATCATGAGGTGGCTTTCCCGGTAGGTGAAGCCACCCACAACGGGTGTGCCGGTGCCAGGAGCATGGCGGGGATCGATGGCGTCGGCGTCGAATGACAGGTGGACCCGGTCGACCCCGTCGGCGGTCAGGATCGAGAACGACTCCTCCATGATGGCCTGAACTCCGCGCAAGTCGACGTCGTGCATGGTGAAGTAGGTGATGTCGGAGGCCTTGAGCCGCTCGGCTTCGGCCCGATCCACACTCCGCAATCCAATGATCACGCAGTGATCCCCAAGGGCTTTTGGGCTCACTCCGGCCACCCGGGCCAGTTCCACCGGGCCCTCTCCGAGAATGGCGGCCACCGGCATTCCATGAATGTTTCCGCTGGGGCTCGTCTCCGGGGTGTTGAAGTCGGCGTGGGCATCGATCCACAGCAGGCCCTGGCGCGGCTCGACGGCGGCGACGCCGCCCATGGTTCCGATCGCGATCGAATGATCGCCGCCGATCACGAGGGGAAAGTGCCCGGCCCGCACCACCGACTCGACCTCAGCGGCGAGTGATTCGGAGTCTCGTACGACGTGCTCGAGGAATCGGGCCGTAGGGTCCCCCTCCGTGGCGGTGGCCATGGCCGCGCAATCGATATTTCCTCGATCGATGACCTCGAAACCGAGGAACTCGAGACGTTCGATGACGCCGGCGACCCGCACCGCGCTCGGTCCCATGTCCACGCCGCGATGAAACTGACCCAGGTCCTGGGGTGCGCCGACCAGCTCGATGGTGGGTTGCGACTTGAGCATCTGCGGAGGCTACCCGGTGTGCCTGTCGCCGGGTGTTGGTGCCGTAATCACCTCCTGCCGGTAGGGTGCCTGCCATGAGACGGTTTGTGACACTCGTGGTCGTTGTCCTGATCGCCGCCGCCTGCGGCAGCTCGGATTCCAACTCGACGACGACGACGTCCGCAACGGGCGGCAACGACGTGACCACCACGTCCGGTGATGCGACCTCAACCACCGCCACTGGTGGGAGCACCGATACGACGTCCGGCGATAACTCGGCCACCGACGCCCTGTTGGTGATCAGCCGGGTGGTGTTCGGGGACGGTGGCTATGTGTCCGTCTCCAACGTCGGCGGCACGGCAGGCAGTCTGGACGGTTGGCAGCTTTGCCAGCGACCCGCCTATTACGCCATCGGCCCGGTCGAGGTGGCGCCGGGCGAGACGGTCCATTTCACCACCGGAGGGGATGTGGCCGAATTGACGGGCCAGGTAATCGATGCCAACGGGCGCTTCGGACGATTCAGCGCCTCCGGCGGCGAGATTGCTCTCTACGCCGAGAACGCATTTGGCAGCGCCTCGGCCATTCGCAGCTACGTCGAATGGGGCTCCTCCGACCACGGACGCAGTTCCGTCGCCGTAGCAGCGGGTATTTGGACCGAGGGTGGATTTGTCCCGGCTGAGGGGGCTCCCGGCCTGGTCTCGACGGTCGCCGTCCCGACCGCTCCAGAGGACTGGGCGACCAGCTAGCGCTGCCGGCGGCGACGTTTCTTGGTGTGCTCTCGTCCGTGCGGGCGAGGATCATTCACACGATCTGAGGAGCATTGGGTACGGGTTGGCCGACCGCTCCCCGTCTCCGGGGTGTACCTCGAAATGTAGGTGGGGACTGGTCCCCGCCGCGTTGCCGCTGGTCCCGACGGCTCCGATGACGTCTCCTGCCCGGACATCGCCGCTCGCTCCAAACGATTCCATATGCGACCCGAAGTACCGGACCCCATCGGTGCCCCACAGCGTGAACTGCAACCCGCCTACCGGCCCCTCCTCCTGATGGAGATGGCCGTCGATGGGAGCAACGATCGAAGCTCCGCGGTTGGCGAAGATGTCGATGCCCTCATGGGTTCGGCCGTCGGGCTTGACCCATCCCCAGTCGTTGGAGAACTGCCCGGCGGGGACCGGGCACTGCCAGCCGGCCGCGATCGTCAGGACGCGACCAGGCTCGAGCCCTTCCCCTTCGTGGATATGGTTGAGAGTCATCAGCTGCCCCACTGTGGTGCTGTGGTTCAAGGCGATCGCGGCCAGCTCTTCGCCGGATGCAACGACATGAGTTTGCCCGTACCCAGCCGGGTCGAACGGCACCGGGTGCGGCGTCAGTTGGATTCGCGTCCCGACAATCACCTTCCCATTGACGATGCCGTTGGCCATCACGAGGGTTCCGGCGTCGACTCCATGGGCCGCAGCGATGCCCGACAGGGTCTCACCCTGTTTCACCAGATGGCTGGTTCCACCGTTTGGTGGCGTCGGCGTCGTAGCGGGTCCGGTTTCCAGGACCTGACCCGGGAAGATGCGGTCGGGGTCGTGGAGACC
Organism: Acidimicrobiia bacterium; assembly: GCA_041619515.1. Lineage (GTDB taxonomy): Bacteria > Actinomycetota > Acidimicrobiia > Spongiisociales > SHLN01 > SHLN01. The sequence continues at coordinate 6,181 of JBFKDW010000018.1, read as the reverse complement.
GTTGAGTTCGGCCAACTGCCCGACGCTTGTGCCCAGCCTGCCGGCGATGGCGCCCAGCGTGTCACCCGGCTGGACGACATAGGAGGCTGAGCCCGCCAGTCCTGCGAGCACGAGCGCGAGCAAACGCGCCTTGGATGACATCCATCTGGACACGTGGGGAAGTCTCTCTGCGAGGGGTTGGCACCATACCCGTGCCCGGTTCGTCGACCTGGCATTTCTGACGTGCAATCCATGCCATACGCGGTCCGCCCGCTGGCCAACCTTCCAGTCAACCGGAGGCTCGGATTAAGATCGTGGTGATGAGGATCGGCGAGCTGTCGCAGCAGGCGGGCGTTACCACGAAGACGATCCGCTACTACGAGGAAATCGAGGTGCTTCCCCGTCCCGAGCGAGCCGCCAACGGGTACCGCGATTATGGGGCAGCAGCCGTCGAGCGACTGAAGTTCGTCCGCGACGCCCGGGCGACCGGTCTCAGCCTGGCCGAGATCAGCTCGATCCTGTCGTTGCGTGACGAGGGCGAGTCGACGTGTGATCACGTGCTGGGGCTGCTGGAATCCCATCTCGAGGACATCGACCACCACATCGCCGTGCTGCAGGAGACGCGCGGGAAGTTGGCCACCTTGACGAAGCGCGCCCGCCGACTCGATCCCTCCGAGTGCACGGATCCCCATCGATGTCAGACGATTGCCGAGACCGGGATGATGCCGACGCGTCTCGGCGGTTCGAGGCATCTACACGAGGCGCCCGGCGCACATAGCTGATTCTTCCAGCGGTGAGTGGGTCAGACGATCTGAGCCGATCTTCGCTTTTACCGGGGACGCTGCCGGTGGCTCTCCCTGCGAATCGCTTGACATTCCAGTCGACTAGAAGGTGTATAACTGTGGGACATCCTTTCGGATCCGCATCCGTCTTCAACTCGTTGGAGGAGCAGCCATGACCGAGCACACACACGGGGTGACCGTGCCCACAGCGAAGTCGGAGACGGCCGGCCGCCACTCCCATGCAGCCGCGCACGACAAACACGAGGGCCACTCTCCGGAGATGTTTCGGGATCGGCTGTGGGTGAGCCTTGCCCTGACGGTGCCAATCCTATACCTGTCGGAGCAGTTTCAAGACTGGTTCAACTACCAGGCGGTGTCGTTCCCCGGTGACGGATTGGTCGTACCCGTTCTCTCGACCATCCTGTTCGTCTACGCAGGCAGTGTGTTCCTTCAGGGTGGGTATCGGGAGCTCCGGGACCGGGCGCCCGGAATGATGACGCTCATCTCAATTGCAATCACCGTGGCGTACGTCTACAGCCTGGCCGTCTCGCTCGGCCTGTCTGGCAAGCCCTTCTACTGGGAGCTGGCCACGCTGCTCGACGTGATGTTGCTGGGGCATTGGTTGGAGATGCGCTCGGTGCAATCCGCCAGCCGGGCCCTGGCTCATCTCGCCTCCATGGTGCCCGACACCGCTCACCTCGTTGCCGACGACGGCACGATTACCGAGGTACCGGTTGCAGCGCTCACCATCGGTGATCGCATCGTCGTCCGCCCAGGCGAGCAAGTGCCCGCCGACGGGGAAGTAGCGGAGGGAGCTTCGAGCATGAACGAGGCATTCCTCACCGGCGAATCACGCCCGGTAGCCAAATCGGTGGGGGACGAGGCGGTGGCCGGTGCCGTCAACGGAGAGGGTGCAGTGACGGTCGTGATCACCCGCACGGGCGACGAGACCACGCTCAGCCAGATCATGCGCCTGGTGGAGGAGGCTCAAGCCTCACGCAGCCGGTTTCAGGTGCTCGCCGATCGAGCGGCTTACTGGCTCACGATCATCGCGGTCGGTGTGTCCCTACCGACCCTCGGAGGATGGCTCGTGTTCGGCTCGTCCGGCGCCACCTTTGCGGTGGCGCGGGCGGTGACGGTGCTCGTCATCGCCTGCCCTCACGCGCTGGGGCTCGCCATACCGCTGGTAAACATGAACGCCACCGCCATCTCGGCGCGAAACGGCATACTGGTCCGAAACCGCGAGGCGTTCGAGCGGGGGCGGAATATCCGGTTCGTTGCCTTCGATAAGACCGGGACTCTCACCGAAGGGCGTTTCGTCGTTTCCCGCGTCGCCACGAACGGTGTGCCGGAGCAGGAAGCCCTCATGCTCACGGCGTCCCTCGAGCGGTCGTCCGAGCATCCCTTGGCAGCAGCGATTGTCGAGGAGGCTGCGAGCCGCGGGATAACTCCTTCGATCGGGGAAGATGTCCGAGCAGTGCCGGGTCAGGGCCTCGAAGGCAAGGTAGACGGTCGACGGCTGCGGGTCGGCCGACCCGAGTGGGCGATGGAACTCGGAGTTCAGCTCGCACCAGCGCTCCAACAGGAGCTCGAGCGGGCGGACCAACGAGGGGAAAGCGCAGTTGTGACCATGGATGGCCGCGAGGCCATTGCCGTCATTGCGATGGCCGACAAGGTTCGGAATGGTGCGCGCGAGACGGTCGACCGACTCCGGTCCGCCGGGATCGAGCCGATCATGATCACCGGCGATGCCGAAGCAGTGGCCAAAACGGTCGCAGTAGATTTGGGCATAGTCCGCTACTACGCCCGGGTCCTGCCGCAAGACAAAGCACGGATCGTGCGCGAGCTCTCGGCCGAAGGCTCCACCGCCTTCGTAGGCGACGGCATCAACGACGCCCCTGCCCTTCTCGAGGCCGATCTCGGGGTGGCAATCGGAGCGGGCACGAACGTCGCCATCGAATCGGCCGATCTCGTTCTCGTCGAGGATGACCCGTCCGATGTCGCCCGGGCGCTGACGCTTTCCCGGGCAACCCACCGGAAGATGATCCAGAATCTCGCCTGGGCAACGGGCTACAACGCGGTGGCGTTGCCCCTTGCTGCAGGAGTCGCCTACTCGGCGGGCATCTTGCTCTCACCTGCGGTGGGGGCGCTATTCATGAGCGTGTCGACCGTCATCGTTGCCGTCAATGCGATGCTCCTGCGGCGAATTGACCTCGACCCTGATCAGTAGGGGAATGCAAAGGGACGACAGCCTTGCTTGCAGTAGTGCGCCGAGCGCCCGCCCGTCACGCCCCGGGCGGGTGTCGCAGCCACCGGATTCTCGCCGGAGCTTCGCCGAACGACACCCTCCTATTGCGGGCACGTCGTCCCCAACCTGCCCGCATGCTACGCGTTGTCGGAGAAGTTACGCCCTGGCCGTCTCACCGTCCATCGCCGAGTCATCAGTCATTTCGTCCAGCGAGCCGCCATCGCTCATTCGTCGCCGCCAATTCGATCGAGCTTGGACCGAAGCTGAGCAGAGAAGAAGGGGACGCTGAGCGTGACGCCCGCTGGGTCCGGCTGGGCTACTGCAGCTGGTCGTGGGTAGGGCTGAAGACCGCTTAGGATGCGGCCGTGTCGAAAAGACAGCAGAAGCCGAGTCCCCGCAAGCCAGACGCCGAGAAAGCGGGCGCGAAGAAGGCACGCAGGGCAGAGAGGCAACGGCAGGAGGCCAAGCAGCGCGCTCTAGAAGCTCGAAAGGCCAGGATGCGGAGGGCTGGGTATGGCGCCGCCGGCGTTCTCGCCCTGGGGATTGTGGGGTTGCTGCTCTTCAATCAATTAAGACCGGACCCCGAAATCGCGGGTGTCGAACGTCCACCAGACCTTGGTTCGGGTCATGTTGATCCATCCGAATCCGTCGACTATCCGACCCCCACGCCCACCAGCGGAGCCCACGCCGTCGCGTCGGCCCGGTGCGGATTGATCACGGGCGGCCTTCCTCTCGAGTTCGCGGTGCACAGCTTGGAGCACGGCGTGGTGGTGGTGTGGTATCGACCAGACCTCGAGGAGAGCTTGTTGCCCGAGTTGCGAGCACTATTGGGTCAGTGGGATTCGCATGTCATCGCCGCCCCGAATCCTGGGATCAGTGAACCGATTGTGGCGACGGCCTGGCACCGCCTCCAGCGGTTCGAAGGCGTCGGCCCCGGGCTTTCCGAGTTCATAGAGGTGTATCGCCAACGCGGCCCAGAGTCGGTCCCCTGCGACATCGAGCTGTGACTCGTTTCCAATCTGCGATAGGGCACAGTCCCTGCTCTGGGGTTCTTGCATGGTCGATGCAATCAGCTTGAGCGTCCCATGAGACCTGAACGCGGGCATTCATGACCGCCCACGAACGGCTGGGGTCCAGGTGAACCGAAGGGGAGCGCACATTCGGGTGGCGCCGGCGTTGGTCCTCGCCGTTGCAGCGGCGGCATGCGGCGGGGGCACCACCACCACTGATGCCGGACCGCCCGACGCGTCGGTCCTCTCCAGGGGAGCTGAGGTCTACGCCGCTTCCTGTGCGTCCTGCCATGGGCCTGATCTGCGCGGGACGGATCAGGGACCCTCGTTCTTGTCGAGCGTCTATGAACCAGATCACCATGCTGACATCGCCTTCCTGCTTGCGGTACAAAGGGGCGTCACGGCGCACCACTGGAGGTTCGGTGATATGAAGCCGGTCGAAGGGGTCAGCGACGAGGACGTCGCGGCGATTGTCACTCTCGTGAGAGACACTCAATCACGGGAAGGCTTCGAGCCCTATCCGCCCTGAGCCCGGCAGGCCATCAGAGTGGTCTTCAGGATGTGACCGTCAGCGGGGCCGATAGGCCCGATTCGTAGTGATCGTCCAGGAAACAGGCGATCGTGTCGAATTCGATGGCCTCGTCGAAGTGGACGACGAGCGTCCCTGCTGCGCCCGGCTCGAGCGCAACGACAAGATCGCCATCGTCGCCGGTGTGATGGCCGTCACCGCCGGCGACGTGCTCCAGGGCGACGTGCTCGGTCGTGAAGCGAAATTCGTGCGCCAGTTGGCCGGCGTTGATGATGGTGAAGCTCACGGTTTCACCGCGGGCAACCTCGATGTTGGATGGATCGAATGCGAACTCGTCCATGAAGATGAAGATCTCCCGATCCGCCGTAGGCATGTCATCCATGGCGTGGTCGTCATCGTGGGCGTCGTCGGTCATGTCATCCATGGCGTGGTCGTCATCGTGGGCGGCGTCGGTGGTGTCATCCATGGCGTGGTCGTCATCGTGGGCGGCGTCGGTGGTGTGGTCGTCGGTAGCGTGGTCGTCATCGTGGGCGGCGTCGGTGGTGTGGTCGTCGGTGGCGTGGTCGTCGGTGGCGTGGTCGTGGGCGTCGTCGGCGTGCACCATCACGCCGGCGATGCTGAGAGGGCTGGTCATGCCGGCCTCGAAGTGACCGGGGAGCAGACAGGCCGCCAAATCGAAGACCGAATGTTCATCGAACGTGACCTCGAGGGTCTCGGTCTGCTTGGGATTGACCAGCAGCAACACATCGCCGGCTTCATCGGTGCCGGCCTCCGAGTCATGGTGCCCTTCGTGACCTCCCTCAGCGTGGGCGGTGGCCGAGGACAATGAGGTCAGTCGAAACTCGTGCACCACCCCGCCGCGGTTTTCGATGACGAACTTGACCCGGTCACCTGCATCGAAGGCGAAGCTCGTCGGCTGGATCGTGAATTCGGTGAGGATCACCTCGATCTCTCGGACGCCATCGTCGGCCAGAGCCTCGTCGGCCGGGCCGCTTCCCAGTAGGAACGGAAGCGCCATCATGATGAGGAACAGGCCACTCACCGATACCAGGCTGTACACCAGCACACGCTGGCCGCCTTCGAAGATGGCCTCCGGGTTCGGGTTGGCGTTGGTCACCATGTGTTCCCCTATGTCGTTCCTAGCCCTCGATGGTCATCGGGGCGTGCAGTCCGGCCTCCCAGTGGCCGGGAAGCAGGCAGCCGGCCATGTCGAACTCGGCGTCGTGGTCGAAGACAACCGTCATCGTCTCGGTCGCGCCCGAAGCGACAAGAACGAAAGACTCGGCATGATGACCGTCCTCGGACGTCATATGGTCGGCGTGGTCACCCTGGTGGCTCTCGAGGTGCTCGAGAGCCGCGTGCTCGGTCGTGATTCGGAACTCGTGATCGACCCGGCCGTTGTTCGTCACGACGAATGAGACCGTTTCCCCGGCCGTCACCGTGAACACCGACGGTTCGAAGCTGAATTCGGTGACCGAGACCTCCACGACCGTACCGGCAAGCTCTCCGTCGTGGGGGTGTTCGGCGACGTCGGTGCCGTCGTGGTGGTCGTCGGCGGCTGTTGTGTCGTCGTGGGGGTGTTCGGCGACGTCGGTGCCGTCGTGGTGGTCGTCGGCGGCTGTTGTGTCGTCGT
>JBFKDW010000017.1:0-44670 GCA_041619515.1 Acidimicrobiia bacterium | reverse complement strand
CACACCATCGCCATAGCCGCCCTGTCCGATCACCCACCCGCCGAGTTGACCAGCACGTTGATCGAGCGCGTGAGCGCGGTTCGCCCGGGACGGCTCCGTCCGGACGGCGGGGCCGCGTTCACCCTTGCCGCCCTGCTGACACTGGGGGCCTCCGTGCCGGGCGGCCATCGACTCCACCGTGCGTTCCACGGCTTCGTGCTGCGTGAACACTACGTCAGGTCGTACCGCGAGGCGACCGCGGATTGAATGCCGACGGAGCGTGATTGAGATAGCCCCCAAACACCCCTGGTGTACTGTCGGAACCGACCCAAACAACGAGAAAGGCGATGTGGGGAAGGCGAGGAGGTTCGATTGCGGGCATCTTCATCGGGTACCGCCGGGACGACGCTCAGGGCTCCGCAGGAAGGATCTATGACCGGCTGACCGACCACTACGGAAAAGGCCGCGTGTTCCGAGACGTCGACACGATACGCACCGGCGTCGATTTTGTGCAGCGGGTCCAAGAAGCCATCGATGCCAGCGATGTCACGCTGGTCGTCATGGGACCCGACTGGACTTCGCTCACCGACGCCGACGGCAAACGGCGTCTCGACGACCCAGGGGACTACGTGCGCCTCGAAGTCGAGATGGCCATGGCCCAGCCGGATCACGTCGTCATGCCGGTCCTCGTCGACGGGGCACCAATGCCTTCCCCCGGCGAGCTTCCCGAATCCATCCGCCCCATGGCATTTCTCCAGACCGCAGAGATACGAAATGCCCGGTTCGACGACGACGTCGACCACCTGATTGATGAGATCGGGGGGCGGCCGCGTATGGCGAGATGGTTGAAATCACATCCACTGCCGTCGCTGGCGGTTACCGGGGGGCTGGTGGCGGCGGCCGTACTCGTTGTCGGCACCCTGATCGGCGGTGGTCTCAGTCCGTTGCTCGGTGATTTCAATGTTGCCGTAGCCCAGTTCGGCACCACGAATCAGGCCGACGACGCGACCGCCCGCGGGATCGCCGACGCCGCGCATCGAAGTATCAGTCAGAAGCTGTTCGAGTTCGAACAAGCAGGTGATTTCGAGAACCTCGCCGTTGCCGATCCTGCGACCATCGGACGCATCGACGGTTCAACGCTGGAGGCCAGGACGCGTGAGGCCGGAGACCTCGCCGAGAAGATCAACGCAGACGTGGTGCTCTTCGGCAACCTCGACGCAGGGTCGGGCGTGAGCGTGTTCTCTGCCGAGCTGTACCTATCCGACCGGAACCTGCGCAATGCCGAAGAGCTGGCAGGCGCCTATTCATTCGGGCTGATCGAATTGCCGACGACCGACCCGGTAGCGGTCACAAGAGAGGTTTCTGCGGTCCTCGAGTCCCAGGCCGAGGCCGTCGCCGAGCTCGTGGTTGGCCTCAGCTACTACGCACTCAGCGACTACGAGATCGCCCGGGAACACTTCCTCGATGCCGAAGCAGCCTGGCAGGGCAACGAAACGGGAAAGGAAGTCGTCTTCCACCTGCTCGGCAACGCTACCGGACACCTGGCCGCCGACCGGCCCAGCGACGCCCAGACCTATTTGGCCGAAGCCCGGGACTATTACTCACGCGCCCTCGCCATCGACCCCACCTACGCTCGCAGCCACTTCGGCCTCGCCGAGGTGCAGTTCCAGGAAAACAAGGGTCCTGCTTGCGGGCCCGGCACTGAACCGGCCGACCCGGGCGCTCTCGGCCAGGCCGCCGACCAATTCCGGAACGTCACCGGGATGGACGCACCGCCCCTCTCCTTCCTTCCGGCTCGGGCCGAGCTGGAAATCGGTCGCATCTATCTCTGTCTGAACCAATACGGAGAGAACCTCCTGGAGGAGGCGCGGGTGCAGTTCGAGAGCGTGATTGCCGAGAACAGCAGCAACGATCGACTGCGCAACCTCGTAGCGGACGCCCACCAGAGCCTGGCGGCATATCACTTCGCGAACGGTGATCCGCAGGCGGCGGTCGACGAATACCGGATCGCCATCGAGGTCAGCCTGGAAGCCGGCAAGCGGGCCCGTTTTCATGCGGCCATCGGGTTCATTTACGAGTGTGTTCTCGCCGATCCGGACGCGGCGGACGCCGCGTACGCCCGCAGCGCAGAAGAGAGAGCGGCCGACGACCAGGACCCTCTCCCCCGCGCTCGGTGCGAGAGCTCCTAGCTTCTGGGAGCTTGCGTAGACTCAGAAAGGGCGGACGCGCACAAGGGGTAATGCCATGAGCACAACCATCCGGCTCGCGGCCCTGGCTATGGTCCTCGTCCTCATCGGCACTGCCTGTGGCGACTCGACCGGTGAGACGACCTCGAGCTCTCGCCCTGCTCCGACATCGGCTACCGGAACGGTGCCACCGCCCACCCTCGACGGCGATCCGACCACCACCGGCGGCCCGGCACCTCCCACAATCACCGGCGATGGGACCAGTGACGGCAACGGTGACGGAGACGGCGACGACCCTCCTCCCACCACGGCCCCGCCTGCGGGCACAACGACAACCAGCACCACCACCGCCACCACCACGACCACGACCCGTCCGGCAACCACCACCACTACCACCGTGCCGCTTCCCGCCGTGATTGCAGAGGGTGTTTTCGCGTTCGCGTCGGGAGTCGACCCCGAATTCCGGATCCTCGCTCGGGTTGCAAACAGCCCGAACGGTCCGTGGCAGCTGGCGGGCCATCGGTCAGAAGTCCCCACGCTGAAGCCGGGGAAGTTCTGGATTCAATTCACGATCGACAACCTCGACTCGCTCGGCACGCTCGTCGACGTCGAGGTTGCCGGGACCGCGCCCGACCCCGGTCCGCTCGGCACAGACGTCTGCACCGTGGCTGGGCCCATTCCGCCGAACGGGACGACCACCTGTTTGGTCGGCGGAGGCGATGGATTCGACGTTGCGGCCATAGGCGAATTCTTCTTCACCGCCACCGGGATGGGATCCCGTCAGGGCACGGCCCCGGGGACCTACTTCAACCCTCCGATTCCAACCAGCCTCGCCTACGACGGAGCCCCCCATTCGCTGACGATGGTGTTCGACACCTCGGCGGGTATCAGAATCGATGGAAAAGCCTTCACGCCCACAGTCAACCTCACCACCGCCAACGTGCAGCTGGCAAAGCCGCTGCGGATCGACTGCCAGGACGAATTCCCCGGAGGGTTCAGCGCCGTGGGCGGAAGCCCGGCGCCGGGAGAGCCGGGCGTCCTGGCCTTCGTCATCGCCACCTTTGCGGATGACGGCTCTCCGGCAGGGTCGTGCAGCCGGATACCGACGCGGAACCTCGAGTTCACGAGAGATCTCAACAGTGACTTCACGATCCGTTACTCCGGATCGTGACTGCGCTAGTCCGTGTCCTCGCCGATCGGAAGTCCGGGGTCACCCACATGAATCTGAAAACGTTTCAGCCTGCGGAATTCCGGCGGCTGGTACGGAACCGGCAGCGGGATGCCGGCCTGATCCGCCAAGCCCTCGTCGAGCGCTTGGGTGGCGCTTCCATCACTGGCAAACTCGGCGATGAAATCGTACGACCCGGGGCTGGGGAACCCCGGCAGCGTGAGCCCATACCATCCCTTGCCCACCCGCTCCTCCGTGAAGGGCTGGGGTGGCCGCCGGCCGATCCCGAGCAGGCGCTGTAGCCACCGCCAGATCCGCAGCAGCCACCTGACGACGGCGAACCGGCTCAGCCATCGGCACAGCGGACTGGATCGGTCGGCCCGACGCGGCCGGGTGAGGCCGGCCGAAACACCGGTCAGTTGGAAGCGGTTTGATATCTGGGCGTTGAGCCTCACCGGCTCGTCCACCGCATACACCCGTGAGGTGCCGGTGAGGCCGACGGTGATGTGCGGGTTCTCGCTGAACGCAAACATCGTGACATGGAGGGATCCGTCGGGCTGGCCGCGCACCGCTCGCATCCGCCACACTCCAGGCGCAGGAAGGGTGATCACATAGAAGGCGTAGGGCATTCCCGGCGGGGCGACAATGTCGACGTCGGGATCGCCCGGGCCGACGATCTGACCATTGGGCCGAAACAGATACAGGTCGACGGCCGTCTCGGCCCGATGCGTCATGACGAACGTCGCCCGCACCGACCCCTCCTCGATCGGGGATGGGAGGTCGAAGCCGCTCGGCGACGCCCAGGACCGCAGGTTGATGGCACCGACCGCGGCCAGGTCGGGGCCGCTGTAGCGAGGTAGCGACGGGTCACGTCCGGCCCGAGCCCCTCTCCGCAGCAGCGTGCGCCGCAGCAGCTGCCAGAGTCGGATTGGCGCCGGCAGGACCGCGCGCCGAAACGAAACCAGACCGCTGTGAGCTTTGGCGGCAATCGCACACAACACCGTGACGATCTCCAGATGGGCATCAGGCTGGTCCCCGGGATCGTCGATCATCTCGAATTCGCCCATGGTTTGAGTGGCGACGTTTTGCAGCAGTGCCTGGTCGGCGTTTCCGAACCCGAGCGTGTAGACCGGGGCGTCGAGATTGGCCAGCTGGGTGTCGGTGAGCCAGGGACCCTCGTTGTGCCGCCCATCGGAGAACAGAATGACGATCTGGTCGGCGGCCGGGGCACCGGCCGGCGTCACCTGCGCCTCACCGGCCTGCAGCCCGGCTCGGATATTCGTGGAGAACCCGGTGGCGGCAAGGTTGCCGATGGAGGTGTGTATCGCCGTGGCGGCTACCTGGGTGACCGGGGCCAAGCCGAACACCGGAGCGGCCGTGGTTGCGTAGGAGACAATCGCGAGCTGGCTGCCGAGCAGAACCTCGAGGTCGACCCAGAAGTCGGCTCCGTACTTCACGCCGTCGATTGCCCTCCGGGCCTGCATGCTGGCCGAGACGTCCAGTACCAGCGCAAACCGCGCTTGGCGGTCGAGCTCGAGCCATCCGATCGAGTGCTTCGCCGGGACCGCCGCCGTAGAGGCTGGGACGGGTGGATCGGCGAATGGCGCCGCGCCGGGGTAGCGGGGAGTCATGGCGGCGACATTGCTGTAGACGACGGTCTCCGCACAGGACTGGCCGTTGTTGATGAGGCTCTGGTGCGTCACCCCGGCGGTCTCATGGTTGCCGTGGCAGAACTCGGTGATCGGCGGGGCGAACGGAGACCACGAGGCCGACCCGTCCAGGTTCCGCTCGATGCTCCTCGACCCGTACTGCATGATGCACGCACCAGCCGCTTCGGCGGTGGCCAGGTCGGGCATGCAGTGCGGGTCGTACTCTTCTCCCAGGCCGAGGGCATGATGGCCGAGCTCGTGCACCGCCTGCCCCGGCTTGCCCGCCTGGGGTGGAGCACCGGGTTGGCCGAGGGTGTCGAGGCCGAGCTCGATGTGAACCTCCCAGGCTCCGAGCCCGACGCCGCCCGAGTGGGCGCTCGCCGTGATCGACGTGTCGTGCAGCCAGATGTCGGCTGCTTTCTCAGCGGCCAGGTTGTTGCCGTAGACGATCTTGCCGAGCCGCACCTGGCCCTCGGTCGCCTCGAACAGCATGTTGGAGGCCCACTCCAGCAAGTTCCTCCAATCGTTCTTCTGAACGTCGGTGGCGTTGTAGCGGAACGAAACCACGAGGTCCAACTCGGCCGGCTGGCCGGGAAGCGCCGGCGGAGTGAAATGACCGAGTCCCATGGTGACCCCTTCCCTTGAGAACCCTTCCGCCGCCACGGATCTTGCCGTGCAGCCCTGCTTCCGACCCTACACCACGGCCTGACATCTATGCCCAGCTCGGCGCTGCCGCCCTCGGATCGAGCGCCCCCCGGTGGAGCCCGCGCCGGCAGTACCATGCCCGACACGGCGGGAGGGACAGGAAAGGGGCACAATGGCCGGACCGCACCCGACAGGGCGCGTGTTTCTGTGCAGCGGGCATATGGTCGACGCCCCCGACCGAGCGGCGGCCCGCTTTCCCCCGGTCAAGGAAGAGGCGGTGCGGGCGCGCATGGCGGCCCAGCTTGACGAGTGGGGGGTCGGGGCAGGTGACACCGCCCTGTGTGGGGGGGCGCGCGGCGCCGACCTCATTTTTGCGGAGATCTGCTCAGGGCGCGGCGCCCGGGTACAGGTGTTGCTGCCGTCGAACACCGACGATTTCGTGGAGGAGTCGGTTCGGCTGCCCGGGTCGGATTGGGAGCGCCGCTTCCACCGGCTGATCGCCCATGCCGAGGTCCGACTCCAGACCGACGAGCTGGGCGCCCTCCCCGCCGGCGAAAGCCCCTACGCCCGCAACAACCGGTGGCTGCTCGAAGCCGCCCGCGCCGAAGCCGGCGGTGCCGGCAAGCTGTTCATCCTGCTGGTGTGGGACGAACTTCCGAGCGGCGACGGGCCGGGGGGCACTTCCGACCTGGCAGCCGCGGCCGCCGGCATGCTCCAGCCCGACCACTCCGCGATCATCAACCCGACCACGATCCAGCCGTTCCCTCGCGACGTCCACCTCGCACGTAGCGGGGGAGCCAAACGAATCCTCAGCCTGGACGGTGGCGGCGTGCGCGGAATCCTCACCCTCCAGTACCTCAAGCGGCTCGAGAAGATCCTGCAGGATCAGCACAGGAAGCCCGGGCTGCGGCTGAGCGACTACTTCGACCTCATTGCCGGCACCTCCACCGGCTCCATCATTGCGGCCGGCCTGGCCCTCGGCATGTACGCCTCGGAGATCGAGGAGAAGTACCGTCGGCTGGCCGACAGCGTGTTCCGGCGGTCGTGGCGGAGATGGGGCGTGTTCCGGGCCAAGTTCGACGCGACTGCTCTCGAAAAGGCCCTCGAGGAGCTTTTCGACGACATGACCATGGGCAGCCCCGACTTGCTGACCGGTCTGCTGGTAGTGACCAAGCGGCTCGACACAGGGAGCCAATGGCCGGTTTCGAACAATCCACGCGCCACCTATTTTCACCAGCGACCGGGCTCGACCAGCCGGGCAAACGCCGACTACAAGCTGCGGAAGGTGGTGCGAGCCAGCACCGCCGCTCCCCACTACTTCGGCCCGGAGCTGATCGAAGTCAACCCCGGGATCCCGGGGAACTTCGTCGATGGTGGGGTCAGCACGGCAAACAACCCTGCTTTCGAAGCACTCAAGCTGGTGACGCTCGGGAATTTCGGCATCGGCTGGCCGACCGGTCAGCACCGGCTGCTGATCGTCTCGTGCGGCACCGGGACGGCCGACCCGTCCTCGATGCCGTCGCGGATGGCCGGCAAGCACGCGCTGGTGGCGCTCACCTCAATCATGAACGACTGCAGCAGTCTCATCGAGACGGTCATGCAGTGGCTGTCGGACGGTCCCACGGCCCGGGCGATCGACGGCGACATCGGTGATCTGGCCGGGGACCTGCTGGGTGGGCAGCCGGTCATCACCTACCGCCGCTACAACGTCGAGCTCACCCCCGGCTGGATCAAGGAGCAGCTCGGCCGGGAGATCTCCGCCAAGCGACTCAGGGAGCTGGGCGAAATGGACCGGCCGGCCAACATGGACGATCTCACCGAGCTAGGGCGTCACAGTGCCGCCCTCATGGTCGACGAGCACCTCCCGGCCGCCTTCAAGCTTCCCTAGGGACCGCAGATTAGGGCGAAGCGCCCGCTACCGCGAGGCAGTTGCACAGTCCGTCAGCTCGTGGGGCAGCAGCGGCCGGAGGTACACGTAATAGGTTTCCCCCTCGCTCTCCCACACGGTCTCGGGCCGCAGCTGGGCGAGGATGCGGGCAGCGGTGACGTCGTCGAGCACCGCGCAGCGGGCCGGGCGTGCTTCGCTCACCGGTTGCCCCCATCCACCCAGTGCCGCCTCCAGGATCCATGGCCGAACGGTCGGCTCGAAAGGAAGCTCGTCGACCTCGTCGACTTCCGACCAAACGGCCGCCCAGTCACCGGGGACATATGGCTCGGCCTGCTCACCCTCCAGCCACCAATCCCCCGGCCGGATGAGCCGATCGAGGAAGTCACCGAGGGCGGCGCGGGCATCTCTGTCCGCTTCGGACAGGGACCCGTCGTCGAGCCCATCCCAGTACCCGTCGGCCGTGGTGGTGTGGGGACCAGCGGGGTAGTACACCGTGACCACCGCAGTCGTTGCGCCTGCCACGCCGGCAAAGCCGAGGTCGCGATCGGGACCGGACAGTCCGGCGGCGGTCGCCGCAGTCAGCACATCGGCGAGCGCCCCCTCCCGCACCCGGGCGATCGTGTACGAGGCGTGGACCTCGTCGGTCTCATCGACCATGACCAGCCGTCCATCGCTGTACAGCGCCAGCCGCGGCACATGCGGTTGGAGCAGATCGAACGGGTGATAGAGGCCGGGGCCGCGGCCGTCGACCAGCACGAGCAACGTTGGCGTCGCCGGCTTGGCAATGGCCTCGGAGCCGCATGCGGCGGTGATGAGTGCCATCACCGCCGCGGCGGCTATTGATCTGATGATTGAGCGGTTCATCGGCTGGCCCTAATCGTCGTACACGATGTTGGTGAGATTCACGCCGAAGCGGGCGATCGATTCCTGCCCGTCGTCGGCGATGACCCGAACCTCAACGAGGATCCGCCCGGGACCCGGGTTCTCATCGGTCCCCAGGCGCAACTCGCCTTCGATGGTCTCTCCGACGACGGCGTCCTCCTGGAACTCGGCTGCCCACTCAGAAGCGAAGGCCCCGGCCCTGACCAGCACCCGACCGGCCTGGTGGGGGACAACGCCGACGTAGACGACGCCGCCGCTGTAGTCGCTGATCGAGACATCGGCCGCCGCGGATTCCAGGCCGGTGACCATCCAGGGACCGTCTTCGGCGTACCGCCACAGGACGACCCGCCCTCCCGGCCACACGACCTCACCGGCGGCGCCTTCGAGCGCCGTGAACGTGAGGTCACCCGGGGCCTCGCCGTATACCTGCCGGAGGTAGGCGGCGGCGGCTTCCACCGGGTCGAGCAGAAATGGCTGATGACCCGCCGCGACCTCGCCGGCGATCCGCTCGTACTCGGACCAGTCGGTGGCCGGGAAGATTCCCTCGAAGGGATCAATCGGCGGCACCTCGTCGTCGCAGTCGTGCGCAGCCATGGCGGCAGGGACGTGCACGGTCATGAACTGCTTGCCGCCATTTCGCACCGAGTAGGCCCCCTCTCGCAGGCCCGCTACCTCGACGGCGTCTTCGAACGGTGTCAGCACCTGAGCGCACACTGCCTCGGCGTCGGCCCGCGACCAGACCTCCAGATCGAGGAAGAACTCACTTCCGGGACTGAGCAGCTCGCTTCGGACATGGTGACAAGGGGTGGGCAGCTCACCTGTGAGCGTGAATCGCGCCCGGCCCTCCCCCAGCAATGTGAAGTCGACGGTATGGACATAGGCCGGTCCCAGGATCCACACCGGATCCAATCCCGGCCCGGGGGGACCGAAGTCGGGGGTGGGCGGCTGGCCGGTGAACATCACCGTCGTGGGCAGGGTGGGGTCGGGATCCGGCCCGGCCGCCTCGCCGCCGCCACAGGCTGCGATCACCAGCGTCGTTGCCAACAACAAAGACAATTTCCGGACCATCAGATTGTTTCGTCCTCCTGTTCTCGATGAAGCCCGAAATGCATGCCGAATAGACGTCACGCGAAAACGCCCAGTTCCAGGTTTCGCGCTAGGACGGACCGCCATCAGCGAGAGCCGGAGACCGGCACAGGAGACAACCCGCCCGGCGGGGTGGACGCACGAGGAAAAGCTGTGGGCGGGTCATAGACCCGCCCACAGCTCATTGAGCCGGCTCGGCTACTTGACGATGGTCCACCCGCGGCTGGTGGCCACCGGCCACTCGCCGTCGGCGATACCGGTGGCGTTGGAGTTCCGGAAGTAGAACATCCCGGTGGACGGCCTGACGAGGCCGACGGTGTCGATTCCGTCGCCATCCCAGTCGCCTGCCATCACCTTGTCGCCGGACACGCCCCAGTAGAAGGCGAGGTCGGCGATGCCGGTGGTATGGCTCAACCGGAGGTACACGTACCCCGTCGCATCACGGCGCAGGCCCAGGTCGGTGATGCCGTTGCCATCGAAGTCACCCGTGAACGGAATGTCACCGGGAACACCGAAGTAGAACTCGACATCGGTGGGTCCGGTGCCGTTGCTGTTGCGCAGATACGCCTTGCCTTCCGCAGGCCGGTAGATGCCGAAGGTGTCGATGCCGTCTCCGTCCCAGTCGCCGACGATCGGAATGTCGCCGGGCGCTCCCATGTAGAACGACGTGTCGGCGATGCCGGTGTCGTTCGTGTTGCGCAGGTAGGCGAATCCGTCGGACGCACGGTACAAGCCGGGGGTCTTGACGCCGTCGCCGTCCCAGTCACCAAGGAAGGGGATGTCTCCCGGCACTCCAAAGTAGAACGGCTCGTACCCGCTGACGTGCCACAGGCCGCCGGCGCTCACGTATGCGAGGGTCGACCCTTCGGGCGGGACCTCATAGGAGAGCTGCCCACGCACTGCGCCGGCCGGATAGGCCTCCGAATGCACGTTCACGTAGTAGAACTCGGGCGACGCCAGGATCTCCCCGAGCAGATACGGGTCGGCATAGACGACCCCGCTCAAACCGTTCACGTCGAACTCGAGATCGACGACCACCGGGCCATCCTCGCCGGCAGCTCCGGCATGGATGTGAGCTCCGGTGATCGGCTCATCCACGTTCAGGAGGGTGATGTCGAAGGTGACGGTGTCCCCCTCGAAGCTCACCACGGCAGATCCGGTTCCGTCGGAGTCACCTCCGCCGGGCTCGTTGGCGCCGGACAGGTCGGCATACAGCGTTCCCATGACCGGGGGCACCTCGGGGAGCACTTCGACGTCGAAGTACCGGTCACCGCGGACGACGGCATCCAACTCCACGACATCCTTGATGCGCACGGACGTATCGACGCCACCGCCGTTGGTCGGAATGAAGCCGTCCGGCGGCTCGGGGAGCCCATTGCCGGGCTCACCCCCGACGCCATAGGACGGATACAAGGTGAGCTCGGCCACGAGGTCGGAGTTACGATCCCTGCCCTCTACGTACGCGAGCAGCTCGTCGAAGTCGGCGGCGCCACCGGGAAGGTAATCGTCGTACCACGGATCGAAGTAGAGGTAGTCGCTGCTGCCTCCGTGAATCCAGAGGGAGCCGTACCCCCCTTCGAAGTCGGCCGGAACCTCAAACTCGAGGGTCTTCACCACGTCCTCGGACCGGCCGAACGCCCGCAGGGTCACCTCGACGGTGACGAGGTCGCCCGGCATCGCCTGCAGGAATCCGAAGTCCTGGACCGGCTCGCTATTCGACGTCGTCCAGGCATGCACCTTCTTGATGTCGACGGTGCGCCGATCGGTGAACAGCTCAGCCTTTCCGATGTCGACCGAGGTGATCTTCACATCCTCGAACGGGTTGAACACCAGGACGTCGATGAACGACGCCAGCTCGTAGATGCTGTTGTCGGTGATGCTGAACGAGTCCCAGTACAGATTGTCGAACGAGGCGCGAAACGACGAACCGTCCTGGCGCGTTCCTTCCACCGTCCACTCGACGGTGCTGCTGCCGGGCCGGAATCCGGTCCCCGACACGAAGTCGAGGTTGGTGAGCAGATGCCCGGCGCTCACCCACCCAAGGCTGAAGAAGAGACTGTCGGCCATGTAGGCGACGGTGCGGCCGTCACGGGTAGCCCCGTATTGGGCGAACTCGACCGAGCTCGTGATCGGCACCGACGCTGCCATCTCGCCGGCTATTCCCCGCACCCCGACGTTGCCGTCGAAGTCGAGCCGGCCGGCCGGCTCGCCCAGGCTGAACAGCTTGTAGTTGCCCCAGCCGGTGGAATCCTCGATGACGGTGATGACGTCGGCCTCATTCATGCTCATGCTGACCTCACCGGTCCACAGGAGCGGATGGCCAAAGCCGATGACGGTCGTCCCGTCACAGTAGGTAGCGGTTCCCGTGGCGTAGGCGGCGTTGTCGCCCTCACTCAGCACGGCGCTGAGGGACTCACCAGGCAAGATGACGCCCGGCGATCCGGAGGTGGACCCGCCGCTGCCGGAGCCGGTTGCCGGGAAGACGATCATGGGCAGCCCCATGTCGGCGGCGCGAGCCTGGAGCTTCTCGACCCATTCAGCGCTTCCGGTCACGCCGACCGGAGTCGGCAATGCCCGGGGCACACCCAGCGGGCCCACGGCGGCTTCGATGAGTTCGAGAGCTTGCCGGGAGGCGTTGCTCAGTTGCGGGGCCGCGGTCGCCGGGAAGGTTCCCAGCTTCAGCATCAACTCCGCCGGCGTCACAGCACCAACGAAGGAGTTGCCCCAGAAGCCGTAGGCGAAAGCGCCGATGAGCTTGCCGTCGATGTAGACGGGTGAGCCGGAAAAGCCCGCTGCGAGGCCACCGACTTCCTCGACGGCGGGCCCGGAGACCTCGATGATGATGAGGTCGATCAGCGGATAGACCGCCGCCGGCAGTACCCCGAGCACTTCGATATCGAACTCAGAGATATCGCGGCCCGATAGGGTCGTATAGGCCTTGCCGGTCATGCCGGCATGGACATCCTCCACGGCCATGATGGCCGGCGGGTTGGCACAGTCCGTCTGCAGCATGGAGGCGCTGCCACCCCCCTCCGCCCCGACCGGCTGCATGAACGCCGCCAGTATCAAGACTGAAACTGCGATGGTCACGAAGGACCGCCGATTGCGCATGATTCTCCTATTCACTAGGGCCGGCGGTATCCCGCCATGCCTGCTTGCCGAACCTCGCCCTTTCGATCCGAGTATACGCCTAATTAATGAACGTTCGTCAAGTATTCCAGAGGACGCGAAATTTCTGAACGTGCGGCCAGTAATATCGTCGCTATGGCGAGAAAGAGCCGCAGGGCGGAGCTGCTGGCGGCAGCCCTCCAAGCGTTCCAAGAGTCCGGATATGAGGGCGCCTCGGTGGCAGACGTCGTCGCCCGGCTCGGGATGAGCAAGGCTGCCTTCGGCTACCACCTCGAGTCGAAAGAGCAGCTGCTGATCGAGCTGGTCGAGCCCCTCCTCAGCGAGCTCGAGGAGACCCTCGAACGCTTCCCGCGCCATCCTTCGTGGCCCGATCAGGGCCGGGAGCTGCTGTCGGCCTATCTCGATGTCCTGCTCGCCCATCGTGAGCTCGTCATCTGGATCGACGCCGACACGGCCGTGCTCCTCCATCCGTTGCTCGGAAAGCGGCTCGCCGAAACCAATCGGCGGGTGCGGCAGGCGATCCGCAGCGACGACCGCTCCTCGGCGGCCCGGCTCGGGGCATCGGCCGCCCTCGGGACACTGTGGCGGCCCCTGCGGAACCTGCCCGAGGTGAAGGCGGAGAAAGAAGCCATGCTCGACGCCGCCATGGCCGTTGTCTCCACCGTACGGGGCAGCTAGCTGTGACGGCCAGGAACCCGGCGGGTCAGTGCAGTCCGCCCGAGACAGCCTGCAGGAGCGTGATGGTGTCGCCGTCGCGGGTGGGCGATGACCGATCCGCCACCAGGACATCGTTGTGGAAACAGCGAACATGTGGACGCAGCGACCGACCCTCGCCGAAGAGATGGACCCGCAGCTCGGGGAACTCCTGCAGCAGCGCCTCGATCGCATCGTCGACGGTGTCGGCTTCCACCTGATGCTTGCGGCCTTCGTTCACGAGCTTGGCAAGCATCGTCGGTATGGTGATCGTCACGGTCATGTAGCGAGCACCCGCACGCTGGAGATCCGAGGGAAGGTCACAGGGAGGGTGTCCCAGCTGTCGCCCCCGTCGGCCGAGTAACCGACGGTTCCACCGCTCGTGCCGTAATAGATGCCGGCGGGCTCAAGCTGGTCACAATCCATGGCATCGCGCAGCACGCCGGCATAGGCCTCCTCCGAGTGAGCGGCGCCGCTCTGATGCCAGCTGTCTCCCCCATCGGTGCTCCGGTACACGGCCAGGTTGCCGTCGACGGGCATGCGGTACTCGTCGGACTCCAGGGGCACGATGAACAGCGCGCCGCTGGCATGATGGCGCACCACGGGGAACCCGAAGCCGGATTCGTTCGGCAGCCCCTTCTGAATGCGCTCCCAGGTGTCCCCACCGTCGGTGGTTCGAAACACGCCGCGATGGTCCTGGCGCCAGATGCGCCGGGCATCGGAAGGATCGTGGGCCAGCGAGTGGACGCAGAAGCCGATGCCCGGGTACTCGGCATCGGGATCGGCAGCCTCAACCCCGTCGTTCTTCAGCTCCCAGGTGGCGCCGTGGTCGTCGGTACGGAACACGCCGACTGCGGAGATGGCGCACCACATGCGGCCGGCATCGGCCGGGTCGACGAGGATGCGATGCGTCATCAGTCCCCCCAGCCCGGGTGACCAGCCGGGACGGGTGGCATGATCGTTGAGGCCGGGCACCGGGCTCCATGTCTCGGCGTCGTCCTCACTGACGAACAGGCCCGCCTCGGCCACCCCGGCGTAGAGCGATCCGTCGCCACCGGCCAGCGTCCACACCTTGGTCAGTTTGCGGTCACCGGAATCCGGGTAGGCGGGACCGTTCACGATCTGGCTCCACGAGGACAGGTCGCCGCTGCGGTGGAGGGCAGCTCCATACCAGTTGCTCGCGGTGGCCAGCAGGTAGTCGCCGCCGGGGGCGCGGCCCAGGGTGGTGACTTCCCACCCTTTCAGATGTGGACCGTGCACATCCCAGGCCACCCGATCCTCGGAAGTGGCGATCCAGGCGCCTTTGGCGGTACCGATCCCCAGCGTCACTGCCATACCCAGCTCCTTTTTCGGACGAGGCTAGGCGCTGACGGCAGTCTGCGGGGGCGGGCCGCCGCCGGGACGGGTGAGACGGTCCTCACCCCGCCCCGGCTCTGCGGCCGGGTCGGTACCGGGCTGCTCCTAGCCGACGATCACCCGGGAGCCCTCGACCTCGAGGGGCCAGAAGTTGTCGGCTATGCCGGTGGAATTGTCGTTGCGGAGATAGAACATTCCCTCCGACGCACGCACCAAGCCGACCGTGTCCACCGTGTCGCCGTTCCAGTCTCCGGCCAGGACGGTGTCTCCGCCCACGCCCCAGAAGAACTCGAGGTCGGCCGGACCGGTCGTGTGCGTCAACCGCATGTATACGAGACCGGTGGTGGTGCGATGGAGACCGACGTCGGTGATGCCGTTTCCGTCGAAATCGCCGGCGAACGGAACGTCGCCCGGCATGCCGAACGAGTACTCGACGTCGGCGGTCCCGGTGTCGTTGCTGTTGCGCAGGTACACCTTGCCTTCCGCCGGCCGGTACACCCCGAAGGTGTCGGTACCGTCTCCGTCCCAGTCACCGACGATGGGGATATCGCCCTCCATGCCCATGAAGAACGAAGCGTCGGCCACCCCGGTGTCGTTCGAGTTGCGGATGTAGGCATACCCGTCTGCGGGCCGGTACAGCCCGGGCGTCTTGACGCCGTCGCCATCCCAGTCACCCAGGAACGGGACATCGTCGGCCACCCCGAAGTAGTAGGGCTCGTAGCCCTCCACCCGCCACAGGCCCGAGGGCGAGACGTACGCCAGCGTCGAGCTCCCCGCGATGTCGGGCGGAGGCCTCATCAGCTGACCCCGGACCGCCCCGTCGGGATATGCCTCGGAGTGCACATTGACGTAGAACGACTCGGGGAAGGCGAGCAGTTCTTCCAGGAAGAACGGATCGGCGAACACCGCGCCGCTCAGACCATTGGCCTCGTAATCCAGATTCAGCACCACCGGGCCGTCCACGCCGGCTTCTCCGGCGTGGATGTGGGCGGCGATGACGGGCTCGTCTACGTTCTCGAGCGTCATGTCGAACAGGACGGTGTCTCCTTCGATGAAGAACTCGGCGAAGCCAAACCCGTCGGGATCCCCTGGGCCGGTCTCGTTCATGCCGGACAGCTCGGCCTGGAGGATGTTCCCATTGGGGGGCGGCTCCGCAAACACGTTGACATCGAAGAAGGCGTTGCCGGTGACGACGGCGTCGAACTCGACGGTTTCCTTGACGCTGACGGTGTCGTCGCCGATCGGGCCATTGGCATCGATGAACGGCTCGGGCGGCGGCTCGGGCTCCCCCTCCCCCGGCGGCGGCTCCCCGGCGAACCCCTCCTCGAACAGAGTGAGCTCTGCAACCAGGTCGTAGTTGTGGTCCCGGCTCTCGAGGTAGTCGAGGAGCCCTTCGAAATCGGACACGTCGCCGGGTAGGAACCCTTCGAAGAAGGGGTCGAAGAAGAAGAAGTCGCTGCTTCCGCCCCTGACGGAGAGTGATCCGAATCCTCCCGGGAAATCTCCCGGGATCTCCAGCTCGATCGTCTCGACGAATTCGTCGCCCCCGAACGGCTGCAGTGTCGCCTCCACCGTCAGGGTGTCACCCGGCTGGGCTTCCAGGAACCCGAACTGCGAAACAGGCTCCGGGTTCGACGGCGTCGACACCTGGACATTCTTGATGTCGATCGTGCGGCGATCTGTGAACAACTGGGCGTCGCCGATATCAACTGCAGTCACGTCGACATCCTCGAAGGAGTTGAACAGCAACAGGTCGATGAACGAGGTCATCTCGAAGATGCTCGAGTCGGTGATGCTGAACGGATTCCAGTACTTGTTGTCGAACGAGGCGCTGAAGGGCGAGCCGTCCTGACGGGTTCCCTCCACCGTCCACTCGACTGCGCTGCTGCCGGGCCGGAAACCGGTGCCCGACACGAAGTCGAGGTTGGTGAGCAGATGGATGGCGGACGTGAAGCCGAGGCTGAATGACAGGTCGTCACTCATGTAGGCATCCGTCCTGCCCTGGCGGGTGGCGCCGTACTCGGCAAACTCGACGCGGCTCGTGATGGGCACCGATGGAGCCGCTTGACCGGATATGCCGCGGACGCCGGCGTTGCCGTCGAAGTCGATGCGGCCGGCCGGTTCGGCGAGAGTCACGAGCCTGAAGTTGCCGAAGCCGGTGGAGTCTTCCACCACGGTGACCACGTCGGCCTCGTTCATGCTCATCATGACCTCACCGGTCCAGAGCAATGGATGGCCGAAGCCGATGACCGTGCTGCCGTCGCAGTAGGTGGCGGTGCCGGTCGCAAACGCCGAGTAGTCGCCTTCGCTCAGCACCGCGCTCATAGGCTCACCCGGGCGCACCTCACCCGGCGAGGACGAGTCGGCTCCTCCGGTGTTTCCCGCAGCCGTCGCCGGGAACAGCCGCAGCGGCAGTCCGCGGGCGTCGACCTCGGCTTGCAGCTCCGCGATGAGGCGAGCCGAACCCCCGACACCGACGGGAATCGGGAGCGCCTGGGGCGCTCCCACGGGTCCGACCGCAGACTCGATCATCGCCAGCGCCTCGGTGCCCCCGGCATTCAGCAGTGGAGCCCCGGAGGGCGGGAACCCGGCAATGTCGATCATGGCGGCGGCCGGTGTGATCCCGGCGAGGAAGGCGTTGCCGAAGAACCCGTAGGCGATGGCTCCGATCAGCTTGCCGTCGACGTAGACCGGCGAGCCGGAGAAGCCTCCGGCGATCCCGCCGACCGCTTCCAGGGCCGGACCGGACGCTCTGACGAGGATCAAGTCGATGAGCGGGTAGACGGCATTGGGAAGCACACCGAGGATCTCGACATCGTACTCAGAGATCTCGCGGCCCGACAGGGTGGTATACGCCTTGCCGGTCATGCCCGCAGCCAGGTCGTCGACCGCCATGATGGCCGGCGGGCTGGCACAGTCGGTCTGCAGCATGGACGCGTCGCCCGTGCCCTCTGCCACCGCCGGCTGCATGAACGCTGCCATCACCAGCAATGCAACGAACGTGATGAAGCCTGGTCGCCTCCGGTCACCCATGATCCCTCCCTCGTATGGTCCCGTGCTCCGCCGTCGCGGGCCTCATTTCAGCCCCGGGCCCATCCGGCCCCGGCCCACGACCAACACTAGGCCACGGAGGGTGGGGACGAGAAACTCAAGTCAGCCGGTGATTCCCGCCCGGATGAGGTCGGTGTCCTCCCGGCAGGTGTGGCCTTCTTCCTCGAGCGATCTGACCACGTCCTCGACACCGTCGGCTCGCAACATGACACAGGCGAGGTTGCGGGCGGTCAGATAGCGCATCCCCCATCGGTCGACGATCGTGGGCGAGACGTGCAGGTTCTGGAGGTAGTGGGCATCCGGCGGATACTCCTCGCCGAGCGCCTCGACTGGATCGAACGGGACGGCGTCTCCCGGCGGAACCGCATGAGGGTCGAACTCGGCCAACGCCAGCTCGAGGGCTTCCCGAACCCCGCTCCCGATTGACATGTTGGCATCCAGCTCGGCGAACTCGCCGTACCCAGACAGGCTGAGCAACTCGCGATATCGGGCGGGAGTCGCCCGGGCCCGCAGCTCTCCCCAGGTGCGGGAGCGGAGCAGCGCCTTGATCTCGGCGAGCTCTTCGGCGCGCTCGGCAGGAAGCACGACCAGCTCGGACTGGTTCCCGCCCGGATCGGTCAGCACCCCGTACACGTAGTCCACGCCAACTCCTCTCTCCGTCACAGACGGGCTTCCCTCCGAAGTGCCGGCCGCACGGTGAATATCGGCACATGGGAAAAAACGTTGACGCCACTCACACTCGCACGGGGTGCAACGGCCACCGGTACAGGAAGCAGGGCGCGGCGCCGTCGCCACCACGGACCGGCAATCAGTTCGGGAAGATACCTTTCCCGATGTTGCGGATGACCTCGTCCATTTCCTCACGAGTGAGATCGTTCTTGGAGAAGGTAACCGGATCGGTGGTCGGCTCCAGGCGCGGGATCTCCGGCTCACCATCGGCGTTCGGGTCGAAGTCCCATTCGGCCTCGTCATCACCGTTCCACAGCTGGGCGGCCGGCTCCTCCTCGTCCCACCCGGTGCCATCGGATGGCTCCAACAACCCGTTCTCGACGAGCTCGGCGAACTTGCGGGCGGCATGAAACTCATAGACGTCCAGAGTGGCACTGACCTCCGACACCGATGCCTCCCCGCCGAGAGCGGCCAGCAGCGTCCATTGTGAGGCGGGCAGTGTCACCTCGTAGCGCCCCTCTGCGAGGCGGGCAACGAGCTGATAGAGAGAATCGTTCGACGGGATCACCGCCCGGATCCGGCGCCACGCCTCGGCCCGGGCGTCAACCTGTTCGAGCAAGTGATCGACCGTGAAGGACTGCAGTGCCTCGTCGGCGGGCCCATCCGCCGCCTGGGTGAACTCGAAAGAGCCAAACTCGAAGAGGTCGATCTGGTAGAGCACCTCGGTGAGCTGCTCGGTGAGCACATCCTGCAGAGTCGCCGGCGGTTCAGCTGAGTCGCCACCGAACGCCCACCGATCGTATCCCCCGGCCCGATAGCGCTCCATCAACGCATCCAGCTCTCCCACGGGATCGGCTCCGGTGGCCGTGGTGGCATATACGACCGACCCTGCGTCGAACAGGATGCGCCCTTCGACGCGCTCGGACCGCACCGAGAGCTCCCCCGTCTTGGCGGTGTCGGCGAGGAACCCGAGTATTTGTCGCACGCCGAAGGAGGCGAGCTTTCCAGTCAAATCAGACACGACAGAAACCTCGAAGCATGACTAGTTAATCGGACCCTCTCGCTTCTTCTTGAGTGCTGCCTCCGCACCGGCAATCGGCCGGTTTGCCAATTGCCCAATGTGGTGCCACGTTGATAGGGTCGGCGGGCGATTCTGGGAGCTGGCGTGGGCGGAAAACGGGCGGCGGGTGTCATAGTGGTCGGCGCGGCACTGTGCGCGACTCTGCTGCCGGCTGCACCGGTGGTGGCGGCAACGGGTGGGGCGGATGCCGTGGCACTGGTGGAACCGAACGGAACGTGGCATGTCCGGCTGCCGGGCTCGCTCGATTACACGTTCACGTTCGGAAAGCCCGGCGACATCCCTCTCCTCGGCGACTGGGACGGCGACGGAATCGACACTCCCGGTGTCTATCGGCCCGCGCGGGGATCGGCCCACCTCACCAACCGGATCCCGGCGCACGGGAGCACCGGCCACCAACCCGAGGTGACGTTCTTCTTCGGGCTGCCGGGCGACAAGGTCTTTACGGGCGACTGGGACGGCGACGGAATCGACACCCTCGGCCTCAGCAGGCGCGGACAGGTGTTCCTCGCGCATACCAACGCCACCACGGTTGCCCAGAAGGTGTTCTGGTTCGGCACGTTCCAGGACATCCCCTCGGCCGGCGACCCCGACGGTGACGGGACCGACGGGCTGTTCCTGCACCGCGTGTCGTCGTCTTCGGTGTTCTACACCAACGACACCCCGGACTCCTTCGTTGCCAACACCACCGGTTCGCTGTACTTCGGCCAGGCCGACGATGCCCTGGTGATCGGCGACTGGAACGGCGATGGCGCCGACTCTCCCGGCGTCTACCGATCACCGACAACCACCGTCCACACCCGCAACCCGCTGTGGACGGGTCCGGCGCAGACGAGCTATCGATTCGGACGGGTCGGCTGGCGACCGGTGGCCGGCAACCTTCACCTGCACGTGCCCCCAACCTCCGCCATCGCCCCCCTCACCGGGCTGCCCGGCGGCGATGCCTCCCGGAGAGTGGTCATCGCCAAGATCTCGAACTCATCCAAGGGCCGGCCGCAAGCGGGGATCAACCAGGCCGACCTGGTGATGGAAGTCATCGTCGAATGGGGCGTCGGCCGCTGGATTGCCCTGTTCCAAACGGACTACCCCGACATTGTGGGGCCGCTGCGCAGCGTGCGGGAGGTCGACCCCAAGCTGATCGAACCGTTCGATTCCCGGGTGCTGCATAGCGGCGGCCAGCCGCATGTGCGGGCCGCCATCGCCTCCGTCGGGGTGGACGAAGGCCACGGACGCATCCCCGGCTACTACCGCGAGGCCGGGCGGCGGCCGGTGTACGACCTCATGTACAACGTCGAGCGGCTGCCCGACGACGAGTGGGGGGGCACCGTGGAGCCGGTCCTCTGGTTCGACCGGTGGATTCCACCCGGTGGCGAGGTGGCGACCTACATCGACGTGGCCATGTCCGTGCCCAATACCCCCGCCTGGGATTTCGACGGCACCACCTATGTCCGATCGCAGTCCGGCGAAGCCTCGGTCGACGCCTCCGGCGTCCCCATCACAGCCGACAACGTGGTGGTCGCGTTCGTGGACCGCATCGAAACCGGCCGGTTCGACTCCGCCGGCAGCCCGGTTCCGGACTACGTCGTCACGGGCAGCGGCCCTGCCGTCGTCTTCCGAAACGGCCGGGCGTGGAGCGGAACCTGGGAGCGGGAGGAACGCTCCGAATTCTTCCGCTTCGTGCGTGCCGACGGCCGTGAGATCCCCCTCGATCCGGGCCGCACCTGGCTGCACGTGACCCCGGATACCGGAAGCGTCGACTGGCGGTAGCTGGCGGGACTCGAAGCCGCCGCCGGGCCAGCCGTGATTCGGGTACGACTGCCCTAACGAAACAACCGGCCGCAGCCGCATACTTCACCCATGGGAGTTGTACGGCCCCCGGCTGTTGCCGGCTCGTTCTATCCCCGCTCGGCCACCGAGTTGTCCGCTGCTCTGGAGCGGATGCTGGCCGATGCCGACCCCCCGCCCCTCGACATCGACCCGGCGGCCCTGATCGTGCCGCATGCCGGGTACGCCTATTCGGGGCCGGTCGCCGCCACCGCCTACCGGATCCTCGCCGACGTGACGCCCCGCCCCCGGCGAATCATCGCCCTCGGCCCGTCCCACTTCGTGCACTTCGCCGGGATGGCCGGCCCGGACGCCGACGCCCTCCAGACACCACTCGGCCTCGTCGGGATCGACGCCACCGAGCCCACCGGCGTGGTCCAAAGCGCGGCCGTCCATGCCCGGGAGCACAGCCTGGAGGTTCAGCTTCCGTTCCTCCAGCATGTGCTCGACGCCTTCACCGTGCTGCCCCTGCTCACCGGCGAAACCACCGCCGAGGCGGCCGCTTCGGTTCTCGACGCCGCTCTCCACCAGGGGTCGGCCCTCGGCATCATCAGCTCCGATCTCTCCCACTATCACGACTACCAGACCGCCCGCCGGCGCGACGAGCGGACGGCACAAGCCGTCGTGGAGCTCCGGGCCGGGGACCTGCGGGGGGGAGATGCCTGTGGCCTCACAGCCATCCAGGCGGCCCTGCTGGTCGCCAAGGAGCACAACTGGCAATGCCGGCTGCTCGATTTGCGCAATTCCGGTGACACCTCCGGCGACCGCCACCGGGTCGTCGGATATGGCGGCTTCGCGCTCGGACCGGCGCTGGCCGGCACCGAGGGTCGCACAGGACGAGATGGCGGCTCACGAACGCAGCCCTAGGCGGTGATCCGCACCGGCAGGCGCCGCGGTCCCCAATCACCCGGGCCGAGCGGATCGAACATCCCGGCGCAGGCTGTGCCGCATTCGAGACAGGCGCCGGTTGGGTCGAGGCGCCACTCCCCCAGCCGGTAGCGATTTCGGGCGATGAGGGTTGACCCGCAGCCGTGACAGTACGTGCTCTGGCCGGCCGGATCAGAGACGTTCCCGGTGTAGACATACCGCAGCCCGTTGCCGAGGGCGATGCGCCGGGCCCGGGTGAGGGCGGCCGGGGGGGTCGGCGGCCGATCCAGCATCCTGTAGTCGGGATGAAATGCCGTGAAGTGGAGGGGCACATCCGGCCCGAGGTGCTCTCGCACCCAGCTGGTGAGCCGATCGAGCTCATCGGCCGAATCGTTGAGGCCGGGGATGAGCAGCGTGGTGAGCTCCAGCCACACGTCGGTTTCGTTGGCGACGTACTCGATCGTTTCCAACACCGGTCCGAGCCGGCCGGCGCAGGCCCGCTTGTAGAACTCCTCGGTGAATCCTTTCAGGTCGATATTGGCCGCGTCCATCGCGGCATAGAACTCGGCCCTCGGCTCGGCGCAGACATAGCCGGCGGTGACGGCAACGGTCTTCACCCCGGCCCGGCGACAGGCGGCGGCCACGTCGATGGCGTACTCGTGGAAGATGACCGGATCGTTGTAGGTGAATGCCACGCTGCGACAACCATGGTGGCGGGCCGCCCGGGCCAGCTGTTCCGGTGATGCCCGGTCGGCGAGGGTGTCGTACTCCTTGGCCTTGGAGATATCCCAGTTCTGACAGAATCGGCAGGCAAGGTTGCATCCGGCGGTACCGAACGACAGCACTGCGCTCCCCGGGTAGAAGTGGTTGAGGGGCTTCTTCTCGATGGGATCGACGCAGAACCCGCTCGACCGTCCGTAGCTGGTGAGCACGATCGCTCCATCCTGGCACCCGCGAATGAAGCACACTCCCCGCTGACCTTCCCGCAGCTTGCAGGCCCGCGGGCACAGGTCGCATTGGATGCGGCCGTCCGCCAGCCGGTGCCAGTACTTGGTGGCCACGACCGAATCGGGGTGAGGGAAGGAGCCGCTCATCGATGCTCGTCGAACCTCCGCAGGCCGGCATCCCGGGCGGCGCGATACGCCGCCTCGAGCTCGTCGGGCCGGGGTCGACGGTCGATGTCACGGTACCGCTCGGTCCCGGGTACCCGATGCTGTGGCCGGTACTGCGCCATGATGTTCAGGTAGGTGTCCTCCCCCAGCGTCTCGGCCAGCCAGCCGAAGATGGAGGCGCTCTCATCGGCGTGCCCAGGCATCACGAGATGCCGGATCAGCACGCCCCGGCGGGCCAGGCCGTCGTTTCCGAGGCGCAGGTCCCCCACCTGGCGGTGCATCTCTCCAATGGCGGCGCGGGCGATGCTCGGATAGTCAAAGGCCCGGCCCAGGCGGCGAGAGGTGTCCGGCTTCCAGAACTTGAAGTCGGGCATGTAGATGTCGACAAGGCCATCCAGCAAGCGGAGAGAGGAGATGGCGTCGTAGCCGCTGGTGTTGTAGACGATGGGGACCTTGAGGCCGGCCGGAACCGCCAGGGCGATTGCCTCCACCACCTGCGGGGCTACGTGCTCGGGCGTCACGAAGTTGATGTTGTGACAGCCGCGCTCTTGCAGATCCAGCATGATGCCGGCGATCTCCCCGGCAGTGGCCTCCCGGCCCGCCTCCCGCTGGGAGATATCCCAGTTCTGACAGAACACGCATTTGAGATTGCAGTAGCCGAAGAAGATGGTGCCCGATCCGTTCCAGCCCCGCAGGCAATCCTCCTCGCCGAAGTGGGGGAAGGCCGAGGCGACGTAGGCGTACCGCCCGGTGTGACAGACCCCTCGCTCGTCGGCCAGCCGATCGACGTCGCAATCACGGGGGCATGCCCGGCAGCGGCCGAGCTCCTCGAGGGCAGCCTCCACCTTGGCTCCGAGCCGGCCGGCCTCGAAGGCGGTGCGGTAGGCGGGGACGTAGTCGCCGATCAGGAAGCGCTCGTCCACCACAGCGGTCGACGGCCTCATATCTCAATGGTACCGGGTGCGGCGAGGTCCAGACGGAGCGTAAGATCCGGCACGTCGGCCCAGGAGCACGATGGCGGCAACATCAATCGATGAGATCGTCGATGAGCTCGATGAGATCGTCGGCTGGGCGCGACAGCAGCAGAGCCGGGTGGGCTATTTCGCCGCCATGTATCGCAAGGTCACACTGGCGGTGAAGTCGGCGATCGACGCCGGCGAGTTCGAAGACCCGGCCCGCATGACCCGGCTGGACGTGATCTTCGCCCTCCGCTACATCGGTGCCTTCCGAGCCTTCGTCGCCGGGGAGGCGTCGACCCATTCGTGGCAGGCCGCCTTCGAGAGCGCCTCCAAATGGCGGCCCATCATCATCCAGCATCTGCTCGTCGGGATGAACGCCCATATCAACCTCGACCTCGGCATCGCCGCAGCCGCAGTGGCTCCCGGGGCCGAGCTGGCGCCGCTCAAGCGGGACTTCGACACGATCAACGTGGTGTTGGCCCGCATGATCGACGGATTCGTGGACGACGTGGCCGAGGTCTCACCCTGGATATGGCTGCTCGATCGCATCGGCGGTCGGGCGCAGAGCGCCGTCATCAGGTTCAGCATCGATACCGCCCGTGACGAGGCATGGCGCCTGGCCACTCAGCTGGCACCGCTCGCCGAAGCCGACCAGCTCCCATTCGTGAACCGACGCGACACCTGGACGGCCGACTTCGCCTCCGTGGTCCTCAAACCCGGCTGGCTGCTCAGCAATGGACTGTTCCTGATCCGCGCCCGGGAGAGCAACAACGTCGGCCGGGTTATCGATGCGCTGAGCGACTGAGCTCGGGGCCGCTCAGCGGATCCCGGTGTCGTAGGCGACGTCGAGCTCGACCGGCTCCCCGGCTACCTTGAACTCCTGGGCGGGAGCGGTGCCGAGCAGCCCGTCGTGCGGCTGGGGCCGGAGGAGGTACCCGCCGTCCGGCAGCTGCGTCTCGAAGCGCCCGGCGCGGTTCGACTCCACCCTGGCGACCTCTACGTCGTCCTGGTCGAAGAACACGAGTACGGCACCTGCCACCGGCCGGTCGGCGCAGTCGGGATCCGGCGGGAACCGCTCTACCGGGCAGGTCGGTCCGGCATGGACGTAGCCGAACACCCGTTGTCTAGAAACATCGGGTGGCGCCGTGGTGGTTGTGGTCCTATCCACCACCGTGGTGGTGGTCGCCGGCCGGGCGGGGGCAATCGTCGTGGATGTGGGGGCGTCGTCGATGGTTGCGATGGTGCCGGTGGTGACCGCCGGCTTGTCGACCGGCTCACCGTCGATCGGATCGACCGGATCGACTGGGTCGGCGGGGCCGGGATCGCCGGCGGTGGGTGGATCGGCCTCGGGGGGGCGGGTGTCGACCGGGTCGGCGGCGACGACCGCCGTCGCTACATCCAGCCGGGGACCGAGCCGATGGCCGCTCCCCAACCGATCCACTTCTCGAGTCGCCCTGTCCACCTGGTCGGCGATGACTTCGGCCGGGGCGTCGCTCGCCATCAGCTGCTCGAGCTCTTCGATCCGGTGCTCGGCGACGACGTCGTCATCCAGCAAGGAGCGAATGCTCTCCGTCACCCGCTTGACGGGGTAGAGCGCATCGCCGGGGAGCGAGCCCTCGGCGGCCAGGGCGATGCCCGTCGGGAGAACGATGAGGGCGGCCGCCACCAGTCCTACCGACAGCCGCCGTCGCACGCCGAGGCGAGGTGGCGTCCAGGCAGCCTTGACCTCACGAGCCGCTTCGACGGCGTCGAGATGACGCCGCTTGGCTTCGTCGGGCATCGGGCGCCAGGTCGCCTGCCGCAGCCGATCTGTGAACCGCCTGCCCACGTCAGGCACTCCTCTGGGCATTCGGCCCCTCGTCGGATAACAGTGCGCGCAGCCGCCGTTCGGCCCGGGCGGCGGTGGCAAAGACCGCTGCCCGATTGGTTTGCAGGATGGCGGCAACCTCGTGACCGCTCATGCCCATGACGTGACGGAGGAACAGCACGGAGCGCTGCTGGTGGGTCAGCTGGGACATGGCGGCCTCGAGGTCGCCCTCACCCCCCGGGGAAGGAACCGGGGAGACGGGGTCATCGGGGACCTGCGCGTGCAGGGTCTCGCGGCGCCGCTCCCGGCGCCGGATCTCGTCGAGGCAGCGGAACCGGACGCTGCGGAACAGCCAGGCACGCAAAGCCCGCCCATCGCCTCGAATGGTGGGGGCCGCCTGGACGAGCTCGAGGAACGCTTGCTGGACGGCATCTTCGGCGGCGCTGGCATCGCGCACGATCGAATAGGCGAACGAGTTGAGCCCGTCGGCGAGCAGCTCATACAGCTCCCGAAATGCTTCCGGCGCGAGCCGGCGCACTCCCTCAGGGAGTGCGTCGAGTTCTTCACTGCTCGAGTCACGCGTAATGGCTCGTTCCCGGTTTCGCGGATACTCCTAAGAATCGGCGTTGACGGCTCGCAAGTAAACGTCATTTCCTACCCGGTCGGTGTGATAGTCGAGTTCTTGGTCGGCGATTCGGTCGTTTTCTCCTGAACGAGGCTCCATCCGCTCGAGGGGGCGGTCGGTCGGCTCGACGTCGGGTCGTTCCAGTGGACGCTCGGTGGGAACCGGGACACATTTGACGACTCCGTCATCGGCCACGCAGGGACCGCACACGCGGTCGGCCACAGTGTCGGCGGTGAGGCACTCAGGGGGAAGGCACAGCCATCCTGAAGCCGCGTCGCCCGTGAGGCATTCGGGTGGCAGGCAGGGCCGGATGACAGTGGTGCTCAGCGTCGGGCACGGCGGAATGCACAGCCGATCAGCCACGTGGTCGGTGGTCGGGCACGGATCGGGGGGACACAGTCGATCACGGACCTGGTCGGTCGGACACGGCGGCACGCACTGGACGTCGGTGAGGCGGTCGGTGATACGACAGGGATCCGGCACGCATCGGCGGTCCACAATGCGGTCGATGACCCGGCAACGGGGTGGCGGGACGGGCGGGCGACAATGGCGGGCACGGGGGTGGGCGTTGCACCAGCGTTTGAAGATCTGGACACACTTCTCGTGGGCGGTGGCGCCCAGCTCGTCGTCGCCCATCAGTTTGCGACAGCGCTGCCAGATGGAGCGCACGTGCACATCTCCGCCCTGGTCGGCACCGACGGCGGCATCGGTGGAATGGAAGGCGACGCCCGGATTGGTCGCGGCCGAGGCGGCAAAGCTGCCGAAGAGGGTTGCAAACAGAGCGGCGCTCACCGCGATGACCAGGGCTCGTCTCATGGGTATGTTCCTTTCCACACCTGTAAGACGTCGCCGCCGTGCCGGATTCGACGGGTGTCGGCCCGATTTGTCACACCCGGCGGCCACACTGGCGGGATGTCAACGATCGCAGCAGCCGTCGAGTACCGTCATCGTTCGATGGATGAGAGCCGAGCCGGAATCGACAAGGCCATCTCCCGGCTGGGAGAGGTGATATCCGAGCACGACCACATTGGGGCGGCGGGCGAGCTCGACGCCCTCCGCAGCCACTGGCGCCGGAGCCCCGGCGATTTCCCGCCCGATCTCGTGCAGGAGCTGGGCGCCCTCGGCGGCCGGGTGGCCGAGCTGCAGTCGGCTGCCGTCGACGATGCCCTGAAAGCCACGTTCGGGTTCTCCGGATTCCGCCCCGGCCAGCGGGAGATCATCGACGCGGTGGTGGCAGGACGCGATTGCATGGGGATCATGCCGACCGGGGCCGGCAAGTCGTTGACGTACCAACTGGCGGCGCGGGTGCTCGGCGGAACGACGCTGGTGATCTCACCGCTCATCGCCCTCATGAAGGACCAGGTCGATGGGCTGGGCCAGGCGGGCTTTCGATCGACCTTCCTCAATTCCAGCCTCGACCCGGCCGAACAAGCCGATCGGGTGGCCCGGCTCCAGGCGGGTGAGTACGAGCTGGTGTACGCGGCACCCGAGGGCCTGGAAGCGTCGGTTGGGAGCGCCCTCCGGGGGATCGATCTTCGGCTGATCGCCGTCGACGAAGCCCACTGCATCAGCCAGTGGGGCCACGACTTCCGGCCCGCCTATCGCAACCTCCAGGGGCTGAAGGAACGCTTCGGTGTCCCGGTGCTGGCACTCACCGCCACTGCGACCGAGGAGGTGGTGCGGGACATCGAACAGCAGCTCGGGCTTCGTAACCCGCTAATGTTTCGCGGCTCATTCTTCCGCCCCAATCTCAAGATTCACGTCGTCAAGAAGGGCACGACCAACGGCAGGCGAGTCAAGGTGAAGGAATCGATCGGGAAGCTGTGCCTGGCCCGCCCCGGTCAGAGCGGCATCATCTACACACTGAGCCGCAAGTCGGCGGAGTCCACCGCCGCCTACCTGCGCAGCCTCGGGGTGGCCGCCATCGCCTATCACGCCGGGATGGATCAGAGCGACCGATCGGCTGTGCAGGATGCCTTCATTCACGACCAGGTCGACGTGATCTGCGCCACCATCGCCTTTGGCATGGGGATCGACAAATCCAACGTCCGGTACGTGATCCACCGCGATATGCCAAAGTCGATCGAGTCGTACTACCAGGAGATCGGACGGGCAGGCCGGGACGGCCTCGATAGCGATTGCATCTTGTTCTACTCGTGGGCAGACGTCATCAACCTGGAACGAATGGTCGATTCCGACCGCCGGGCCGCCCGGATCCGGGAAGTGTTCGGCTGGGCCGATCGTCACGGGTGCCGGCACCGCTCACTCGTCGGCTACTTCGGCGAGACAATCGACCGGTGTGAGGAATCGTGTCACGTATGCCTGGGTACCGACGTCCTGGAGGGGTTGACGGCACGCCCACCCAAAGCGAGAGGGGCCGCCCAGCCCGACGGGCCGGCCTTCGAGTCGCTCAAGGCCGTGCGGCGCAAGCTTGCCATCGAGGCCGGGGTTCCCGCGTATGTCGTGTTCAGCGACGCCACCCTGGCCGAGATGCTCGAGCGCCGCCCTTCCACGCCGGCCGAGCTCCTCGATATCAGTGGCGTCGGGCCGAAGAAGCTGGAGACCTACGGGGAGGTCTTTCTCAGCGCGATCGCGGCGCTCGGAGCCTGACACCCGAGCAGAGCAGGAGGCACTCGGGCCCCGCTCTGTCCGGTCGGTGGCCAGCCCTTCGACGCTCAGCGGCGGCGCCTGCTCCTGAGAACGGACCGCAGAACCAGCAGCGCCACGATCGCCACAGCCTCTGCCACAAGGATCACCCTGGTCGTGTCGGCAGCCGGGATCCACTCGACCTCATCGCCTTTGATCTGATATACGCCGACCGGGCGGGCACTCATCCCGAACCCTCCGCCGGAGCCACCGGGCGTCTCCGGACCGGCCTCCCCCTCGCCGCCACCGCCACCGCCCCGCAGCGAGGCAGCGGGAATCACCGTCACGCCGTTGTGGGAGATCGGTTCGCCGTAGACCCGCTTGACGGTGAGCGTGTCGCGCGCCTCGCTCAGAACGTCATGTACCGTACTCATCTTTCCCTCCTCAGTTGCCGTATCGCCAGCGTGTCACACCGGACGGCGCCCGACCAGAGCCGTTCTCCCCTCTTCGCAACCGGGACGAGGGGCTAGGGCTTGCGAAGGGGTGCCCAGGCGAGCAGCAGAGTCTTCTTGCCCTCACCGTCGAACTCCACCACGGCCTCAGCTTTGTCGCCGGCACCATCGACGGTCACCACGATGCCGCGGCCCCAGTGATCGTGGATCACCGTTTCGCCCGGTGTCACATCCGAAAGGGCCTCGGGACGGGCAACGATCGACTCCCGCCGGTCGCGTTTCACCCGCGACTCCTCCTCCAACAGGTGGTCGGGTACCTCCCGCAGGAACCGGCTCGGGCCGTTGAAGTTGGGGGCTCCCCACAGCGCCCGCTGAACGGCGTTGATGAGGAACAACCGCTGTTCGGCGCGGGTGACGCCGACGTAGAAGAGGCGCCGCTCCTCCTCCATCTCGGCGGGCTCACCGAGGGACCGCATGTGCGGGAACACTCCGTCCTCGAGGCCGACCATGAAGATGACGGGGAACTCGAGACCCTTGGCGTTATGCAGCGTCATCAGCGTGACCTGGCCGGAATGGTCACCGTCGGACATCTCGTCCACCTCGTTGACCAGGCTGACCGTCTCGAGGAACAGTTGGAGCCGCTCCATCCCGCCGAGCTCGACCCACGGAACCCCGTCGGCGTTCTCCCGGCCGGGACCGCTTTCCTCGAACTCCTCGGCGATCGTCAGCATTTCTTTGAGGTTCTCGACCCGTCCCAGCGCTTCCACGGTCCGCTCCGCCTCGAAGGCCTGCACCAGCCCGCTGTCGGCGAGCATCGCAGCCACCGCAGCCCGGGGGCCGTCTTCGGCTTTCTCACGGAGATAGTCGAGCAGTCCGATGAACTCGGTGACCGACTTGGCCGCCCGGGTCGACACCGCGTCGATATCGTGGATCTTGAGAAGGGCGTCGTAGAACGTGATGCCTTCTGCCTGCGAGAACCGGTCGATGTGGCCGACCGAGGTGTCGCCGATTCCCCGCTTCGGGGAGTTGAGAATGCGCTTGACAGCCACCTGGTCGTCGGGATTGACCAGCACCTGGAGGTACCCGAACCCGTCTTTCACCTCCCGTCGCTCGTAGAACTTCGTGCCACCCACGACCTGATAGGGAATGCCGTACCGGACGAACACCTCCTCCAGGACGCGGCTCTGAGCGTTGGTCCGGTAGAACACGGCCATGTCGCGGGCGGCGAAGCCATCGGATTCCAGCTCACCGATCTTCTCGGCCACATAGGCGGCTTCATCACGCTCATCCTGGGCTTCGTAGCGACGAATCCTCTCGCCTCCTCCGGCGTCGGTCCACAGCTGCTTGGGCTGGCGGGCCGGGTTGTTGGCAATGACCGAGTTGGCCGCATCCAGAATGTTCTGGGTGGAGCGGTAGTTCTGTTCCAGCAAGACGATGCGAGCGTCGGGGTAATCCCGTTCGAACTCGATGATGTTGCGGATGTTGGCACCCCGGAAGGCGTAGATGCTCTGATCCGAATCCCCCACCACACACAGGTTGCCGTGTTTCTCGGCCAGCATCTTGACGAGCATGTACTGGGCGTGGTTGGTGTCCTGGTACTCATCGATGAGGATGTAGCGAAAGCGGTCCTGGTAGTAGCCGAGGACGTCGGGAAACGCACCCAGCAGTTCCACGGTCACCTTGAGCAGGTCGTCGAAATCCATCGCCGACGCTTCCACCAGCCGCTGCTGATAGAGCCGGTACACCTCGGATACCTGTTCGTGGAAGTATCCGCTCCCCTGCCCGGCAAAAGTCTCGTGATCGATCAGTTCATTCTTGGCGTTGCTGATGGCGGCCCGGATGTTGCGGGGCGGGAAGCGCTTGGTGTCGAGGTCGAGATCTCGCAAACAGTAGGTGATCAGGCGGAGCGAATCGGCCGAGTCGTAGATGGAGAACGAGGACTTGTAGCCGAACCTGTGCGCCTCGCGACGCAGGATACGCACACACGCCGAATGAAACGTCGACACCCACATCGAGTCGATGACGGGTCCCACCAGGTCACCAACCCGCTCCTTCATCTCCGACGCCGCCTTGTTGGTGAAGGTGATGGCGAGAATCTGGTACGGCGAGACATCCAGGTCCTGAATCAAGTATGCAATCCGGTAGGTGAGCACCCGTGTCTTGCCCGAACCGGCCCCCGCCACCACCAGCACCGCACCGTCGGTGGCCGCTACGGCCTCGCGCTGGGCCGGATTGAGGTCGGCGAACAGAGGGGATTCCACGGTCATGAGGGCGAGTATACGGGCCTGTGAGGACCTGAATCTCAACCGTGTCATTTGCGGGGCCTCGCCGGCGATGAGCCAACGCCGCCACGCCGGCCGGCTGGGGCTATTCGAAGAGCGAGCTGAGTGAGCTGCGGGCTTCTTGCTCCAGCAGCTTCTGGTAATGGCGGGCCGAATCGACCACGCTCGCCACGTGTGGCTCGATGGTCCGAAGCGTGCGATCGGTCGTATCGGAGAAAGCTTCTGCTCGCTGAGAGCCCAGCACGAGCACTCCGACCACTTCGCCGCGGGACCAGAGCGGAGCCACCGCAAACGACGGCCAGCCCTTGTCCTCCAAGCCGCCCTCGGAGTCGATCATCTCTTCCTTGGCGAGACCGTGAACGAAGGAGACGTTGAGATCGTCGATCGTGACGTCGGCGGTGGTGAACTGGCGGCAGCGGAGCGCGCTCAACGACCGGAACTCGTCGAAGTCCCCCTGTGAAATGGTCTTGTCGAACCTGACGAGGAGCCTCCGTTCGTTGGGAAGCACTACGGCGCCGCCCTGGAATTCGAGGATGCGGCGGATGATGTTGAGAGCTTCGGAGACGGTGGCTTCCAGGTCCATTGCCCGGACCCCCACTCCCACGATGTCGTTGACGATGGTGGCTTCGAAGAGCTTGCGGTCCAGCACCTCGCACACCCGGCTCAGCACGTCGCTTTCGTCGAGGGACTGCGGAAGCGGCTCGACCCGGCCCATGTCGGAGAGGGCCCGGCTGGCCAGGGCCGACTGGATGGCGTCCAGCAGCTCGTCACCCATCGACTCTTTGGTCAGATATCCGTCTGCACCCGAGCGATTGCCCCAGTACCGGTCCTCCGCGGAGTCCCGTCCGGTGAGGATGAGCACCGGGATATGGCGCGAGGCCGGATCCTCCTTGAGCAGCCGGCACACGACGTAGCCGTGCAGTTTCGGCATCTGGATGTCGAGCAGGACGAGATCGGGGTTCTCCTGGTAGAAGCACTGCACGGCTTCCAGGCCGTCCATGGCGGCCACAACCTCATAGCCGCTCTGTTCGAGCAACTTTCGGAGCGCGGTAACCAGGACCGGGCTGTCGTCTGCAATGAGTACTTTCATCGTGCCTGTGCCTCTCGTCCCTTATCGGCTCGTTCCAGCAAGGAATGAAGGGTTGATACCAGCGCACCTTCCCGGAAGTCCGACTTGTCGAAATAGGCATCGACACCGGCAGCTTTGGCCCGGTCCTGGTCGGCGCGGTCGGCCACCGCAGACATCATCACGATGGGGAGCACGGTCGAGCGGGACCGAACATCCTCCACGAGCGAGATGCCGTCTGACCCCGGCAGCGAATAGTCCACCACGATGGCGTCGACGCCCCCGGCGCCGACGATGTCGACGGCCTCCTCAGCCGTCCCGGCCACCACGGTATCAAAGCCCCCTGCGGCAAGAGCTCCCGCCACGATCTGGCGCACTCCAGGCGAGTCGTCGACCACCAGGACCCGTGGCAGCACGTCCGGTGCCAGCCCGGTGCGAGTCTTTCTGCTGGCCTCTCCCAACGCGTCGGCATCGAGCATGAGTGCCAGCTCTCCCCCTCCCAGCAGGGCGGCCCCGGTGATGAGGTGGGTGCCGGACACCAGTGGGCCCAGGCTCTTGGTGGCGACCTCGCGCACACCCACCACCGAGGTCACTGCGAGTGCCGCCGGACCTGTCCGGGTGGCGAGCACCACCACATCGCGGTGGGTGTCGGTGTCCGGCAGGCCGGCTGCAGCCGCCAGGGACGCAATCGGAAGTGACCCGTCGCCCCAGGCGACCTCGCGGTTGCCGCCGACGGTGACCTCGTCGGCGTCCAGCATCGAGAAACGGTCGAGGACCGCCGGTTCGGCCAAGCCCCATCTCCGGCCGGCGGCCTCGATGATGAGCGCACGCTGCAGGCTCTGAAAAGCCGGAACCGTGAGGGTGACGGTGGTTCCGACTCCTGATTCGGTTTCGAGCCGGACCGACCCGCGCATGTCCCGCACGATCCTGGCAACGTTGTTGAATCCTTGCCCGCTGCCGCTGAGCTCGCTGTGCGATGGGGAGGTGCTGATGCCGGACTCGAAGAGGAGAACCCGCAGCTGCTCCTCGGAGACCTCGGCTCCTGCTTCGGACATTCCCGCCACGACTGCGGCCTGGCGCAGGGCGGCCCAGTCGATGCCCCGCCCGTCATCGCTCACGGCCAGGCTGAGGCGGCCGTCCTCGATGCTGGCGCGGATGCCGAGTGTGCCGGTGGCGGGCTTGCCGGCGGCGATGCGATCTTCGGGGTTCTCGATGCCGTGTTCGACGGCGTTGACGATGAGATTGCGGAAGGCATTGGCCAGCGTTTCGAGGGTCTGCAGGTCCACTTCGATGTCGTCGTCGACGACCTCGAGCCGCACTTCGCGGCCGGTCTTCTTGGCCAGGAAACGCACCAGGCCGGGAACCGTGCTCGTCACGGTGGAGAGCGGGACGGCCACCAGCGTGACGGCCTGGTGCTGAATCTCTGCCACCGCCTCGTTGATATCGGCAACCGCCGCCTCCCAGCGGCTGGCCAGAGCGGCTACGGCACGAAGGTCGGAAGTGGCCGCACCGCGCAGCGCCTCGATGGTGGTTCCGAGTGCCTCGGCATCCAATCGCAGCTCCGCAACGCGATTGATGAGCCGGTACAGCTTGGCCGTATCCACCCCGGTCGTCTCACCGGAGGCGAAGGAGTCACTGGAGGCGAGCAGTCCGCCCAAGTTGCCGACGTTGGGATTGACCGGAGCACTCTCCCCCTTGTAGCCGTCGATCACGATGAGGGCCGGGCCGAGCGGGCTCTCGCGTCCTTCTGCCGGCACCTCGAAACCCTCCGCTTCGCCGGGGGAATCCATGCGGATCGGCGGAGGCGTCAGCTCCGACACGTTGGAGGGGCCGGCTTCCGGCGCATCCTCCCCCTGGATGAGGGCTCGGAGAGCCGCCGACAGCTCAGGGGTGCCCAGGTCGGGATCGGCGTCGATGGCGGGCAACAGCGCTTCGCTCACTGCCAGCAGCCGGCGTCCGAGGCTGGCGCTCGGCTCGAGGGTGTGATCCTGGATGGCCTTCCAATCCACCTCTAGCCGGCCGCCGGCCTCTCCGATCGCCTCGAAGCCCATGACCTTCGCCGTTCCCTTCACCGTGTGGGCGTGCCGGGCGCATTCCTCGGTGGCCTCGGAGGTGAGGGTGCCGTCGATCATCGACCGGGCGCCGGCGGCCAGATGTGGCGCGCGGTCCTCCATTTCGGCCCGAAAGATGGCCTGCAGCTCGTCGTCCTGATTCCAGTCCACGGATCCTCGACAATTCTCGGGGGACTAGATAGGGCTATCGACCGCTGTCAGGCCCATCTTGAGGCGAAGCGGGCCCGTCCGGTCCGGGTGCTGCGCCCGGGTCAATTCCATCCTAGAAACTGGGAAGCCAACCGCCGGCGTCACTCCCACTCGATCGTGGCCGGAGGCTTCGAGGAGATGTCGTAGGTCACGCGGTTGATTCCATCCACCTCGTTTATCACGCGCGACGAGATTCGCTCCAGCACCTCGTAGGGGAGCCGTGCCCAATCAGCGGTCATGGCATCGTCGGAGGTCACCGCCCGCAGGATGAGAGGGTGGGCGTAAGTACGCTCATCGCCCTGGACTCCGACCGTTCGAATGCCGGCCAGGACCCCGAATGATTGCCACAGGTCCTTGTAGAGCCCGGCGCGGCGTACTTCTTCGGCGATGATGTGGTCGGCGGCGCGAAGGATGGCGAGACGCTCCTCGGTGACCTCTCCGATGATCCGTATCGCGAGCCCGGGCCCGGGGAACGGCTGGCGCCACACGATCTCGTCCGGGAGCCCGAGCTCTTCGCCGACCGCCCGCACCTCGTCCTTGAACAGGTCGCGCAGGGGCTCCACCAGCTCGAACTGCATGTCGTCGGGCAGTCCCCCGACATTGTGGTGGCTCTTGATCTTGGCGGCATCCTTGGTTCCGGATTCGATGATGTCCGGATACAGGGTGCCCTGCACGAGCAGGTCGACGTCGTCCAGGCCGGCGGCGACCTCCTCGAACACCCTGATGAAGGTTTCCCCGATGATCATGCGCTTGCGCTCGGGGTCGGTGACGCCTTCCAGGGCGCTGATGAACCGGTCGGCAGCGTTGACGTGAATCAGGTTGACGTGGAAGGCACGATCGAAGGTCTCCACCACCTGTTCGGCCTCGCCGAGGCGCAGCAACCCGTGATCGATGAAGACACAGGTCAGCTGATCACCGACCGCTTTGTGAACCATGGCGGCCGCCACCGCCGAATCCACGCCGCCGGACAGCCCGCAGATCACCCGGCGATCGCCCACCTGGCTGCGGATGTGGCCGACCGCTCGCTCGATGATGGAGACGTGGGTCCACGTCGGCCTGGCACCGGATGCCTCGTAGAGAAACTGCTTCAGCAGCTCCTGGCCGCGCGGCGTGTGGGCAACCTCGGGATGGAACTGGACTCCGAACAGGCGCCGAGATGGGTCTTCCATCGCCGCCACAGGTGAGCCCGGCGTGTGGGCCGTCACCAGGAAACCGGGCGGAGCCTTGGCGACGGCATCACCATGGCTCATCCAGACGGTCTGGTGTTCGGGCAGCCCGGCGAACAAGGTGGAAGCTTCGCCGGTGGTTTCCAGCTCCGCCTTGCCATACTCGCCGGCCTCCCGCCGGTCGACCACGCCTCCCAAGGAGTTCGCCAGCAGCTGGTGGCCGTAGCAAATGCCGAGAACGGGAACTCCCAGCTCGAAGAAGCCCGGGTCGATGTCGTAGGCACTCTCTGCGTAGACCGAAGCCGGTCCGCCCGAGAGGATGACTGCGGTGGGGTTGCGCTGCGCGGCCTCGGCGGCGGTGGTATGGCGGGGAATGATCTCGGAGAAGACGTGGGCTTCCCGAACCCGGCGGGCGATCAGCTGAGCGTATTGAGCACCGAAGTCGACGACCAGCACTCGATCGAAGCTCTCGTCTGGGGATGGCATCAGCCCATCCCCACCTGCTGGGCCTTCTGGAGCGCCTTGCCTTCGGTCTGCAGTGCGGGGGCAACCATGACTTCGGCCTTTTGGAAGTCCTTGATGGTCTCGTAACCGGTTGTGGCCATGGAAACCCGCAGCCCGCCGAAGAGGTTGCGACGACCGTCGTTCTCGGAGGCAGGCCCGACGAGTATTTCCTCGAGTGTTCCGAGCGCGCCGACCTCGACACGAGCGCCGCGCGGCAGGGTGGGATGGAACGTCGCCATCCCCCAGTGGACCCCCCGGCCGGGCGACTCTTGAGCCGACGCCAGCGGAGAGCCGATCATCACGGCATCCGCTCCGCAGGCGATGGCCTTGGCGATGTCGCCTCCCCGGCGCATCCCACCGTCGGCGATGACGTGGACATATCGGCCGGTTTCGTCGAGATGGCGCATGCGCGCTCCGGCCGCATCGGCGATGGCGGTGGCCTGCGGAACGCCAATGCCGAGGACTCCCCGG
Organism: Acidimicrobiia bacterium; assembly: GCA_041619515.1. Taxonomy (GTDB): domain Bacteria; phylum Actinomycetota; class Acidimicrobiia; order Spongiisociales; family SHLN01; genus SHLN01. Next base: position 7,229 of record JBFKDW010000017.1, on the reverse strand, counting down.
GTGGTGCAGGCCGCACCCGGGCCCACCCCTACCAGCACGCCGACTGCGCCGGTGCGCATGAGGTGGAGCGCCGTCGAGTAGGAGGCGACCCCGCCGACTATCACCGGCAGCTCGAAGTTGCGAATGAAGTCCTTCAGATTGAGCGGCTCGGTCCGGCTCGAGACGTGCTCGGCAGACACCACCGTGCCCTGGATGACGAGCACATGCAGCCCTGCCTCCAGCGTCACGGCTGCGTACTGCTCGACGCGCTGGGGGGTGAGGCTGGCGGCGGTGATGATCCCGGCTTCCCGCATTTCTGAGATTCGCCGGCCGATGAGCTCGGGCTTGATGGGCTCCTGGTAGATCTCCTGCATGCGACGGGTGGCCTTTTCGGCCGGCAGCGCTGCGATCTCCTCGAGTTGGGTGTTGGGGTCCTCGTAGCGGGTCCAGAGCCCTTCCAGGTTGAGAACGGCCAGCCCACCCAGCCGGCCGATCTCAACGGCAGTTGCCGGGCTGACCGCTGAGTCCATGGCCGAGGCCATCAGGGGAAGGGCAAAGGAGTAGGCGTCGATCTCCCAGGTCAGGTCGATGTCCTCCGGATCGCGGGTCCGGCGCGACGGCACGATTGCGATGTCGTCGAAGCCATACGCCCGACGCCCGGTCTTGCCAATACCAATCTCGATATCTGCCATGGCGCGAGGGTACCAGTGGCACCGGTGAGGCAGACAACCATGCGACCGAGTCGCGAAAAACCCCCTTGGGGCACACTATCGGCTCCAGACTCGGAGGGCGCCCGGCAGCCCTAGTGGCTGGTCAGGCCCACCCTCCGGCGCACCCCCACCTGGTATTTCTCGGCGCTGGAACGAGCATCGAGGGCCCCGCGATTCATGATGCGCGACACCTCCTCGTCTTCCAGGGCGTTGTAGGCGGCCCGGATGGGAGCCAGCCCGTCGGCGATGGCTTCTGCAACGACCTGCTTGAACTCACCGTATTGCTTGCCGTTGTGCTCGTTCACCAGCTTCTCGACCCCGGTGTCTGTGAACAACGACAGGATCTCCAGCAGGTTGGTGATGCCGGGCTTGGCGTTCCAGTCGTATTCGATATCGGAGCCCGAATCGGTCACCGCCCGCCCTACTTTCTTGCGGACCACATCCGGGTCGTCGAGCAGCAGGATGCGGCTGCCCAGATTGGGATCGGACTTCGACATCTTGGCAGTCGGGTCCTGGAGGGACATGACGCGGGCGCCGTGCTCGGGAATGATTCCCTCCGGCACCGGGAACTCCTCGCCGTACCGCCGGTTGAAACGCTCCGCCAGATCGCGACTCAACTCCAGGTGTTGTACCTGGTCGTCGCCCACCGGCACCTTGTGGGCGTGATGGATGAGGATGTCGGCGGCCATGAGCACCGGATATGAGTACAAGCCGAGGTTCTCACCCTGCCGATCGGACTTGTCCTTGAACTGCGTCATCCGATTCAACGATCCGAGCTGCGTCAGCGTGCCGAGGATCCAGGCCAGCTCCGTGTGCTGGGGTACCTGGCTCTGATAGAAGAACAGGGACGTGTCGGGATTCACGCCGGCGGCGATCACCATCTTGGCGGCTTCCAGCCGATCGGCCTCGAACTGTGCGGGGTCCTGCGGGATGGTGAGCGCGTGCAGGTCGACGATGCAGTAGATCGTCTGGTAGTCGGCCTGGAGCCGCACCCAGTTGCGAAGGGCGCCAAGGTAGTTGCCGATGTGAATATCACCGGTCGGCTGGATTCCGGAGAAGACGACTTGCTTGGACATGGAGACGCGAGGTTAGCGGTACGCCAACCCGGCCGGGAAGTGACAGAAGACACTGCGTGCCGTACACTGGCGCCCTCGTGAACAGCCACCGGATCCTCATTAGTTAGCGCATACGCCGCCATACGTATGCGCTCCTGCCCTTCGGAACACCGGAGGGTTTTTCTTTGAAAGGAGGAGGGTATGGTCGAGATATACGACACCACCCTGCGCGACGGGGCCCAGCGGGAGGGGATCAGCCTCACCGTCGAGGAGAAGCTGCGCGTCGCCACCCTCCTCGACGAGCTCGGCGTGCACTACATCGAGGGCGGATGGCCGGGGGCCTTGCCGAAGGACACCGAGTTCTTTGCCCGAGCCGCCAAGGAGCTCGACCTGGGAAGCGCCACCCTGACGGCGTTCGGGTCAACCAGGCGGGCCGGGGAAGACGCCGGCTCGGATCCGCAGCTGCAGGCGCTGCTCGAAGCCGAAACCGAGGTGATCTGTGTAGTCGGCAAGTCCTGGGACTACCACGTCACCGAGGCTCTGCGCACCACCCTGGCAGAGGGGGTGGCCATGGTGACGGACACGGTGACCTTCCTCCGCAACGAAGGGAAGCGGGTCTTCTTCGACGCCGAGCATTTCTTCGACGGTTTCACCAACACCCCCGAATACGCGCTGGAGGTGGTTGCCGCCGCCGCCGCAGCCGGGGCCGAACGCGTCATCCTATGTGACACCAACGGAGGCGGCCTGCCGGCGTCGGTGACCGCTGCCGTATCCGCCACGCGGGCGGCGGTCCCCTCGGCCGCCCTCGGGATCCACACCCACAACGACTCGGGCTGCGCGGTGGCCAACACGCTGGCGGCAGTGGCAGCCGGCGTTGTCCAGGTGCAGGGATGCGTCAACGGCTACGGGGAGCGGACCGGAAACGCCGACCTGTGCACGGTGCTGCCGGACCTGGTGCTCAAGCTGGGGATCGAGGCGATTCCCAAGGAGCGGCTCACCCGGCTGACCACGATCTCCCACCTCATCGCCGACCTGGTCAACATCACGGTGGATCCCCATCACCCGTATGTCGGAACCTCGGCGTTCGCCCACAAGGCAGGGTTGCACACGTCCGCCCTCGCCCGCCGCTCCGACGCCTACGAGCACATCAGCCCTGCCGAGGTCGGCAACACGACCCGCATGGTCGTTTCGGAGATGGCGGGCCGATCGACGGTCCTCGGCAAGGCTCGGGAGCAGGGATTGGACCTCGACGACGAGACAGCCGCCGGCATCCTGGCGACGGTCAAGGATCTCGAGGGGCGCGGCTATCAGATCGAGGCGGCCGACGGCACCTTCGAGCTGCTCGTTCGCAGAGCCACCGGGTGGGAACAGCCCTTCTTCGAGCTGGAATCCTTCCGCGTGTTCACCGAACGCCGGGCGGACGGGGAGGTCGTCGCCGAAGCGACCATCAAGGTGCACGTGAAGGGCGAACGGGTTGTGGCCACCGCCGAGGGAGACGGGCCGGTGAACGCGCTCGACCGGGCCCTGCGGCAGGCGCTGGCAGTCAATTTCCCACAGATCGAGCACCTTCGCCTGACCGACTACCGGGTGCGAGTGCTCGATCCGGCGGCGGGCACCGCTGCGGTCACCCGCGTCCTTCTCGAGATGAGCGACGGCCGGGAAGCCTGGGGCACCGTCGGCGTCCACGAAAACATCATCGAGGCCTCTTGGGAGGCGGTGGCGGATGGAGTGGTTGTGGGGCTGCTGCGGCTGACCTGACATGTTCCTGGGTACGGCTGCCAATGTTGCGACGGTGCTGGTGGGATCCACCCTCGGTGCCCTGGCGGGCACCCGGTTCCCCGAGCGGATCCGATCGACCGTCATGTCGGCTCTGGGCCTGCTCACGCTGGCCATCGGGTTCCGGGACTCGCTCGCCGCCGACGAGTTCATCCCGATCCTTGCGGCCATCCTCGCCGGCGGGGTCATCGGTGAGCTGATGCACATCGAACAGGGGCTGGAGTGGATCGGAGACCGGCTCCGGGACCGTTTTGCCGGCCAGCACACCTCCCCCGCCATCGACCCCGAGCTGCCGGAGGCGGCCGTCGATAGCCTCCCGCCCAGCCCCCGCAACCGTTTTGCCGAGGGTTTTGTGGTCGCCTCCCTCGTGTTCTGCGTCGGCCCGCTCACCGTGCTCGGGTCGATCAACGACGGCCTCGGTGATCCCGAGCTGCTCTATATCAAGGCGGGGCTGGACGGATTCGCCTCGGTGGCGTTCGCCGCCGTCTACGGCTGGGGCGTTATCACCTCGGCTGCCACGGTGCTGGTGGTGCAGGGCGGGATCGCCGGTATCTCGGCGCTGCTCGGCGACTTTCTGTCCGATGCATCACTCGAGGCCCTGACCTCCGCCGGCGGCGTACTGCTGATCGCCGTCGGCCTGCGGTTGCTGGATCTCAAGCGCATCCGGGTGGGGAATCTGCTCCCTGCCCTCATGCTGGCGCCGTTGTTCACCGCCCTCTGATCACACCGAGCAGCGACCGCATGATGGCGGCCGAGGCGCCCCACAGGACTTCGCCTTCGACCTCGATGAACCACAATTCGTGCCCCGACCAGTTCTCGGTGCGCCAGCGGTCTTCGTTGAGGAAGTAGTGGAGGGGTGGCACCATGGTGGCCGCCACCTCCGCAGGATCGGGGACTAGCCGTGGCACCCGGTCGAGCCGGCCAACCAAGGGAGCGACCACGACGTCGGAGCGGTTGGTCGACACCGGATCAAGGAACCCGAGCGGCGTTACCTGGTGGGGCTGGATCCCGACCTCCTCGTCGGCCTCCCGAAGGGCGGCCGCCAGCACCGAATCGTCCACCGGATCGATCTTGCCGCCGGGAAATGCCAGCTGCCCTGGGTGTGAGGGCATGTGGTCGGGCCGTTTGGTGATGACGACCCGGACGATTTCGTCGTCGTCTTCGAACAAAGGCACCAACACTGCTGCCGTCGGTGCCAGCGGGCCCAGGTGATCGGACGGAAGATCGGTGAGGGTGTCCCAGAGCGAGGCCATCGGGGAAGCCTACGGCTTCTTCCACGGCCGGCCGGCCGCTTCGGCGTGCCTGGCGCTGGGCGGCGGAAGATATGCTTCACCAATGCCTCGACCACAACCCATGGGAGGGAGCCCGGGGATGCTCAGCGGATCGCCCAGGCATACTCCGCGGCTGGAGCTGCGCCCGTTTCGGCGCCGCGACCTCGATGCGCTTGTCGATGCGGCCGCCGACTCCCTCGCCGACCTCAACAGGTGGCTCCCGTGGGCACATTCGGGCTACGGCCGTCGCGACGCACTCGTGTTCCTGAGGGATTCCGTGTCGGCGTGGGGTGAGGGGCGCGCTTACGATTTCACGATTCGGTACCTCACCAATCCCGGATTCCACGTTGGCAACGTGTCGGTCTGGTACACATCACGCCAGTCGCGAGTAGGAGAGGTCGGCTACTGGATCAGGTCGAGCGAGACCCGCAAGGGCGTGGCAACAGAGGCAACCGCCAGGATCCTGGAAGTTGCCTTTGATGAACTGGCTCTCCATCGTGTCGTGTTGCGAATCGCGCTCGGAAACCGTGGCAGCGAGCGGGTGGCCGAGAAGCTGGGATTCACCCGAGAAGGGCTGCTGCGCCAGGAACTCCAGGTGAACGGGGAGTGGATGGACCATTCGGTCTGGGGCCTGCTCGAGGACGAGTATCGATACATGAAGGCCCAGTATTCCGCCGCCGGCTGGCTGAGCGCCTGAGCGCCCACCTCTCGCGGCCCGCCCACCTGTTTCCTCAAGCCTGCCGCCCGCCGGTCCGACACTGATCTGAGAGCCGGGATCTCGATACGATGACCCCGGAGTTCCGCATGCAACCCACCACCCGACCACCTCCCGTCTCCATCCCGTCCCGCTCGAGGAGAGCTGCGGCGGGACGGAGACTCGATCACAACTTCGTGCTGCTCACCCGGGTCATGGCCTTCGTCCTCGGTGGGTATGTGCTGTTCGACCGCACGTTTGCATGGATTCACATACCCGGCACTCCCATCTTCGTCGGTGAAGTAGCCATGGTGTTCGGGCTGCTCGTGGTACTCCAGACCCCCCACCTCGGGCGCCTCATCCGTGTCAGCCGCCCCATCCAGTTGCTGCTCCTGTTCATGCTCTGGGGCTTTGCCCTCGCCTTCGAAGGCTTCAGCAGCTGGGGCATCGACGCCATTCGCGACAGCGCCCTGTGGTACTACGGGGTGTTCGCCCTCATCAGCTCGGTGCTGCTGCTGTACAACCCGGACCTGTGGGATGAGCTCGTCGACCGGATCACCCGTTTCCTGCCGTACTTCTTCGTGTTGATGATCATCCGGTTCGCCCTGGCCCAGGCCTCCATCGGGCCACGGATTCCCGATTCACGAACCCGGGTAACCGCCCACAAGACGGCCAATATTGCGGTGAACGTCGCCATCGCGCTCACCTTCCTCATCATCGTCGTCGGCCCGTCGGCGTCGAAGGAACTGCGCCGGCGGGCGACCACACTGACACTTGTCGGCCTCTTGCTGACGGTGGCGGTTGGCACCCAGAGCCGGGGAGGGTTCCTGGCCGCGTTCGTCATCCTCGCCGTTGCCTACGTGGTGGCTCGCCACGCTCGCAGGGCAATGGTGGGAGTGCTCGTTGTCGGGCTGCTGGTCGGGATCCTGGCGGCGGCCCTCGACGTGAGGTTCCAGTTGGATCGCAGGGAGCTGTCGGTTGAACAGGTGTTGGAGAACTTCCAGTCGGTGACGGAGGAGGCGACCTCGGGCAGCCGGTTCGACAACACGACCCAGTGGCGGCTCAACCTCTGGAATCTCGTGATGGAAGACGTTCTGGTAGCCGAGCGGGTGCTCACCGGATTCGGGTTCGGCGAGAACCTGGCGGTCCGCTACGAGTTCGAGAACCCCAACGACTCCGTTCCGCTGCGCAACCCGCACAACTCACATCTGTCGGTGCTGGCGCGCATGGGGCTGGTGGGAATGGGCCTATGGATCGCCATGTTGACGAGCTGGTTTTCCGGCTTGGCACGGGCGCGCCGCCAGTTCCGGGAGTTGGGTGAGGACCGTCGAGCCGGATTGTGCTTGTGGCTCATGCTGGCGATGACGGCAATCCTGGTGAACGCCTTCTTCGATCCCACTATCGAAGGACCGCAAGTTGGTGTGCTGACGTGGACCTTTTTCGGGGCCGGCGCCGTTCTCGGGCTGGGTGCGCGGTCGGTGGGGACCCGGCGGCGTCGTTGGCGTCGCAGGGTCAACCACGACTTCGACTGGCTTCTGCTCCAGGAAGGGCGGCCGATCAGCCAGAGCCATCCGTCGCTCGAGCTGTCCGACGATCTCCAGGAGGTGGTGAAGGGGTTCGACGAGCTGCTGGAAGAGCCTGCCGACGACGAGGGGAAATCCGGGGACTAGCTGTCACGGCGGGGGCGCTGCGCCCATGAAAAGTCCCGGCCATGGAGAAGACCCGGCGCACAGCGCCGGGTCTT
>JBFKDW010000016.1:0-44959 GCA_041619515.1 Acidimicrobiia bacterium | reverse complement strand
TCGGCCGATGGTGTCCGGCTGCGGCGCAGCGCCAGGGTGCCGCCCACCAGCGCAAGCAGCACCACAACGGCGATCACTACGAGGATCAGCAGGTCCATGGTCAGACGGCGATGTTGGAGAGGCGCTTGGCGACAACCTGGGAGGCGCCGCCCGGCTCCATCGTGATCCCATAGAGCGTGTCGGCCCCTTCCATGGTCTGCTGCTGATGAGTCACGATGATGACCTGCGCAGAGCTGCGCAACAGCTCGACCAGGCGTAGGAAGCGGTGGAGGTTGGCGTCGTCGAGGGCGGCTTCCACCTCGTCGAGCACGTAGAACGGGCTCGGGCGCGCCCGGAAGACGGCGAACAGGAAGGCAAGCGCCGCCATCGACCGCTCACCGCCCGACAAGAGCGACAATTGGCTCACCTTCTTGCCGAGCGGCTGGGCATGGATGTCGACGCCGGTGTTGAGGTGATCACCGGGATCCGACAGCGACAGGGTGCCGCGACCGCCGGGAAAGAGCAGGGAGAAATTCTCGGCATACAGAGCGGAGATATCCCGAAAGGCCTCGGCAAACAGTGCCGCCATCTCGTCGTCGAGCGCGGTGATGACTTTTTCCAGCTCACCGGCCGACTCTTTCAGGTCTGCCAGCTGCCCCTCCAGGAAGCTTGCCCGTTCGGACAGATTCTCGAACTCCTCGGCCGCCAGCGGGTTGACGGGGCCCATGCGGCGAAGATCGGCTTCGAGCGAATCGAGATAGGCGGTCGGTTCCATGTCATCGGGAATCTCGACCGGCGGCGCGGCGATCGCCTGCTCGACTGATGCATCGAGGTCCCGCCGCAGACCCTCGGCCACCGCTTCGTACCGAGCCTCGAGGCCTGCGAGCTCGACTGCAATCGCCGATCTCTTCTCCTTGGCGGAAGCGATCTGCTTGCCGAGGTCGGCGGCGCGGCTGCGCGCTTCGTCCAGTCTGGCGAAGGCGTCACCGGACGTCGCGCGCAGTTCGGCCTGGCGGGCCCGGAGAACTGAGATATGACCGCCAACCTGGGTGAGGGTCGCCCGGGCGCCGGACTCAACCCGTTCGAGGCGAGCGACGTCGGCGGGATCGATGTGAAATCCGATCGCACGGTCGAGTTCGAGCCCGACTGCCGACCGGCGCGTTTCGAGCAGCCTGCGGCGCTCGGTGGCTGCACCGAGGGCAGCGGCTGCTTGCTCTCGCATGCGGCGGGACTGCTCCCGCCGCTCGGCGATTTCCTGGCGCCTCCGGCCGAGAGCTTCCCAGGCTGCCTGGCGAGCGGCCTCCTCGCCTTCCAGATCGTCGAGGCGGCCTCGCAGCTCGACGAGCCGTTCGCGGCGGTGCACCTCCTCTTCGCGCAGCGCCGCCCGGCGCTCCTCGAGCCGAGCGCTCTCGGCCGTGCCATCCGAGACCGCCCGTTCGGCCCGGCCGAGCGCCTCGGTGGCCCCGGCCAGTCGCGCTTCGGCCGCTTCCAGCGCCTCCAGCTCGGATCGTTCACGGTCACGGCGATCTCCCAGGGTGCGTCGGGAGGCGGCTTCCCGGCTGGCGGCTCGCGCCAGTTCGACATCGGCTGCGGTCAGCTCCTCACGGGCGCGGGAAAGCGTGACGGCCAGGCCCTCGGATCCGGCCGACAAGCGGATTCCGGCGATGGTGATGAGATCACCTTCCACGGTCACGGCCCGCAGCTGGGGGTGCGCCTGGACGAAAGACCAGCCATCCGACCAGCTGTCGGCCAGCACCACGTCCCCCAGCAGGCGGCGGGCCACGGCGGCATCGGTTGCCGGCCCGAGCAGATCGATGATCGGCCTGCCCGGCAGGCTGGTGGGAAGCACGCGGCTCTGGTCACCGCCGGCTCCGCCCACTACGAACGGCAAGCCTCCCAGGTGACGGGTCTTGAGCTCGGCAACGGCGTCGGCGAGGCCTTCTGGCGAAGCGACGAGAGCTTCGACCCATGGCCCGAGCGCCACACCCACAGCGTCGGCGAGCGACTCGGGAATGTCGAGGACGGTGGCAACGGCGCCGCCGACTCCTTCGAGCTGGGCCGCCTGTTGGCGTACTTCGGGGCTGACGACCCCGGCCAGCTCGAGTGCTTCGACCCGGGCGCGAGCCGTCGCGACTGCCCTGGCCTGATCGGCCAGATCGGCTTCGTGCCCCCGCCATGTGGCTTCTGCCGCCTCCCGCTCGATGCGGGCGCCCTCATAAGCCTGCTGCTGTTCGCCTGCTGCCTTGTCGAGGATTTTGATCTCTTGACGCAGCTCCTCGACACCGGTGCGATGCCGGGCGAGCGCGTCGCCCACTATTTCGAACCGGTGATCTGCCGCCGTCAGCTCGCGCCCGTCTCGATCGGAAGCGGCCTCGAGTGCCTGCAGGTCTCCCCGCAGTGTGGCGATGACGCCCTCGACCGGAAGGGCCTCCTGCTCGGCCAATGAGCGTGCCTCATCCTCGAGCGCCCGCAACGCGATCTCGGCTCGCTCGGCCGCCACCCGGGCCTGCTCCTCCTCGGCGGCGGATGTCGCCAGGTCCGCCTCGATGCGCTGGGCTTCGGCCATGAGATCGTCTTGGCGCTCACCGGCCTGCTCGGCACCGCTGATGAGGCTGCGGCGGCGCTCGTGCGCCACCTGAGCGATTCGCTGGAGACGCTCCGAGGTCGTCTCGAGGCGGGCGGCAGCCGCGGTGTCGCGCTGCAGGGCTCGGCCCGACTCACCTGCCTCGGATTGGAGCGCCTCCAGTCCGGCCTCGATCTCACCCAGGGATGCCGAGGCGCCTTCCTCGCGCATGGCGGCCACTTCCTCCTCGGCGGTCCCCTCGCGCAGCCGCTCCGACAGGCGTGAGAGCTCCTGACCACCGAGGTGCAGGCGCAGCGCCCGGGCCCGATCGCGCACGTCGCCGTGACGGGCGGCAGCCTTGGCCTGGCGCTTGAGTGGACGCATCTGTCTCAGCAGCTCCTTGTGGATGTCTTCGAGCCGCTGGACGTCTACGTTGGTTCGCTCCAAGCGCCGGGCGGCACGGCGGCGGCGGTTGCGATGCTTGAGCACCCCGGCGGCCTCTTCGATCACGGCCCGGTGCTCATCCGGCCCGGCGTTGAGGATCGATGCCACCTGGCCCTGGTTGATGATGACGTGCTGATGGCGTCCGACGCCCCCGTCGGAGAGCAGCTCCTGGATGTCGAGCAGGCGACAGGGAGTCGCGTTGATCTCGTACTCGGAGGTCCCGTCGCTGTGGAGGCGTCGGCCGATGGTGACCTCGCTCAGGTCGAGCGGAAGCCGCCGCTCGGCGTTGTCGAACGTGAGCACCACCTCGGCAACCCGATGCGCCGGGCGGGTGGTGGTGCCGGCGAAGATCACCTCTTCCATCTTGTCGGTACGGAGGTGCTTGGTCGCCTGGGTGCCGAGCACCCAGGAAATGGCGTCGACGACGTTCGACTTGCCGGAGCCGTTGGGACCGACCACAACGGTCACTCCCGGTTCCAGCTCGAGCCGCGTCCGATCGGCAAACGACTTGAAGCCGTGGATTTTCAGAGTCTTGAGAAACAAGGCGAAGCCAGACTAGTGGCGGTTCATTCGAACGAATGCCATTGGTGTGATTCTGGCGCCCACTCCAGAAAACATGGTCTCTGCCGATTGGTTTGGACATCATCGCAATGGAGAGACCATGAAGAGAATTGTGGGAGCGGCGGTCCTCGCCGTGGCGGCGTTCGGCGGAGCCGGAGCCTTCGACGACAACACGGTGCGCGACGACACCGGCGCGATCATCCAGGGTGGCGGGCTCGGGGCATTCGCCGTCAAGGTTGGAGATTGCTTCAACGTCCCGACCGAGGAATTGATCCAATCGCTCGAGGCGGTTCCGTGCACCGATCCGCATGACGCCGAGGCCTACGCATCGTTCGATCAGGTGGGATCAGCCTATCCGGGAGCCGAGGCCGTCACTGATGCGAGCTTCTTCGGCTGCTACGACCGGTACGAGGCATACGTCGGCGTGCCGTGGGAGGACTCCGAACTGGACATCTGGTTCCTCGAGCCGACCAGGGAGTCCTGGGAAGAGGCCGACGATCGCGAAGTGACCTGTGCGATCGTGACCATCGACGGTTCTCAGCTCACCGGCTCCGCCCGGGGGCTCGGGCTGTAGGCCCCGGAGGCCTACGCCCTGATCTCGAAGGTCGTGAACCGCGCATCGGGAGTGGCGGGCACCTCGTCCATCCGCTCGACCCGGGCCGCGGTCGGCCCGTCGTGCAGCCAGGTGATGAAAACGTCGACCATGGGCTCGGGACCCTGTGCGAACACTTCGACCCTGCCGCCGATGATGTTGCGAACCCATCCGGTGAGGCCGAGGTCGGCGGCACGCTCCCGGGCTGTGTATCGAAATCCGACCCCCTGGACCCGGCCGCTTATCTGGCAGCGAACCGCCTTCACGTCTGACATGCCGGGCACCAGTATGAGCTTCGCTGGCCGATGACGGAGCGCCGAATCGGGGTTCCGCAGCGGCGGCATGGTTGGTCCTCCCGGCCGTATACCCCGAGACGATCGACATATCGGCCTGCCCGCCCGTCCGGAAGGAGATAGGCGAGGTCGTTGAGGCTGGTGCCGCCGTGCCTCAGCCCCGCTTCGAGCACCGGGCGTACGGCGCCTCGGATCGCCCTGACCTCCGCCGAGCTGAGCGAACCGCCCTCCCGGTGGGGCGCCACTCGTGCCCGGAACAGCACTTCGTCTGCGTAGATGTTCCCCAGCCCGGCGAGCAGGCGCTGATCCAACAACAGCGCCTTGATGGCCGGTTTCCGCCCGGCCAGCCGGGCGGCGAGCGCAGCGCTTCCCGGTAGATCGGTGAGTGCGTCGGGGCCGAGGGCCACCAGCGGCGAATCATCGAACTCCTCCGGGGTGAGCACGGCCGTGAAGCCGAAGGTGCGGGGATCCACCAAACGGATCTCCTTGTCGTCGGTGCGGACCACTACGTTGGTGTGAGCGGCTTCGGGCTCACCGGGGTCGGCCACCTGCATGCGTCCCGACATTCCCAGATGGATCACCCAGGTCAGGTCTCCTTCGACATCGATGAAGATGAACTTGCCTCGCCTCCCGAGCCCGAGCACCGTGCGGCCTCGCAATCGATCGGAGAAGTCGCGGGGGCGCGGCTGGCGGCGCAGCATGCGGGACCTGCGGGATTCGGCCGCAACTATTCGCCGGCCCTTCAAATGCGGCTCCAGCCCGCGTCGGGTGGTTTCGACTTCAGGAAGTTCGGGCATCGCCGACCAGGCTACGACGGGCGCTGCCCGCCGGGACGGGAATCGCTAGGTTCCCAGCATGATTGCGCTCTTCGCCACTCTCCGGAATTTCGTCGGAGCCGTTCGCCGCGGCCTGAGCGACCCCCAATTCCGGGCGCTGGCGTTCCTGGTGCTGGTGCTGCTGGCCGGCGGCACGGTGTTCTATTGGCGGTGGGAGGACTGGTCGCTGCTGGACTCCTTCTACTTCTCGGTGATCACACTCACGACGGTCGGCTACGGCGACCTGGCGCCGAGCCGGGCTCCCACCAAGGTCTTCACCATCGTCTACGTGCTGCTGGGGCTCGGCATCCTCGTGTCATTCCTCAGCATCGTCGCCGGGCATGCCGTAGACGCCAGGGTGGAACAACGGGAAGAGAAGAAGCGGAAGCGAGGACGGTAGCCCCCGAGTGGGAATTGGCGTGTCGGGGGGTGTCGACGGCCGGCCCTGCAAACGAGGTTCTCACGTGAGCACCCGCAACGCCTTGCGAGCGGCCGCCTGTTCGGCCGCCTTCTTGGAACCACCCGTGCCCGCCCCGACCAGGCGGCCATCGACCAGCACCTCGGCGTGGAACACCTTCTCGTGGTCGGGCCCCTCGTCGCTCAGCCGGTAGTCGGGGTGCCGGCCAGCCTTGGCCAGGACCTCCTGGAGCCTCGTCTTGAAATCATCGAGACCGGGAGAATGTGCCCGTCGCTCGATCTCCTCGCCCAGGTGTTGGAGAGTTATCTCGGCAGCCTTCTCGTAGCCGGCGTCCACGTACAAGGCGCCCAGCAGGGCTTCGACCACATCCGACAGGATGCTGTTCTTGTGGCGGCCGCCGGTGACCTCCTCACCCTTGCCGAGACGAAGATGGGCTCCCAGGCCGAGGCGCTGAGCCACCTCGGCGAGAACCTCCTCGTTCACGACTGCCGCTCGCAGCTTGGCCATATCGCCTTCGGGCATGTCGGAGAATTCCTGGTAGATGTGTTCGGTCACCGCCAGTTGCAGCACGGCATCTCCGAGGAACTCGAGCCGTTCGTAGTCCTCCGCCTCGGGGTCGTCGGAGGCAAACGACCGGTGGGTGAGGGCCGCCTCGAGCAGCGAAGCGTTGCGGAATTCGTACCCGAGCACTTCTTCCAGCCGGCGGCTCACGCCTGCAGGCCAGACCGGATTCGGTCGAGAAGATGCCGCTCGGCCTCCTCAACCGTCATCCGCAGCGCGTTTGCGATGGCGGTTGGCGACGAGGAGCCGTGAGCAATGGTGACGACGCCTTTCACACCGAGCAGGCTCGCGCCACCGTACGACTCCGGGTGAAGCTTGCGACGGAGCCTCTCCAGTCGGGGACCCAGGACCTCGGCCAAATCCGGTCGCTCTGCGATGAGGGCGCCGAGCTCCTGCTTGAAGGCCTCCATCACGAGCCGGCTGGTCCCCTCCGAGGTCTTGAGGGCGACGTTGCCGGTGAAGCCGTCGGTCACGATCACGTCCGGCTGGTCGCCGAGGATGTCGTGGCCCTCGACGTTGCCGATGAAGTTGACGGGCGATGTGTCGAGCGCCTTGAAGGCCTCCCGCTCCTGGTCCCGGCCCTTGCCCGGCTCTTCGCCGATGTTGAGGAGGCCAACGGTCGGCGAGGCGATGCCGAGGCGGGCTTCGGCCAGTGCCACCCCCATGATGGCGAACTGGACGAGGTGCTCGATCTTCACCTCGGGATTGGCGCCGGCGTCGAGCACGATCTTGCCTCGCTCTCCCGTTGGGATCAACGCCGCGATCGCAGGGCGAAGGACGCCGTTCATCCGTCCGATGATCAGGGCGGAAGCCGCCATCGCCGCACCGGTCGAACCCGCCGAGACCAGGCCGTCCGCCTCGCCGTCGGCGACCAACCGCGCCGCCACCGCGATCGAGGACCCTCGCTTCTCCCGCAGCGCCTTGGACGGATCCTCGCCCATTTGGATCACCTCACCGGCGTGGACGATCGGCAGGCCGGAATCACCGGCCAGCGGACCGAGCTGGCCTTCGTCACCGACGAGGATGACGTCTACTCCAGAGGCGATGGCGCCTGCCACCGTCTGGGACGGGGCATGGTCACCCCCCATGGCGTCGAGCGCAATGCGGGCCATGGCCGGAAGCTACTCGGTCGAGTCGGCGATGACCTCACGGCCGTTGTAGGTACCGCACTCCTGGCACACGCGGTGCGGGAGCATGGCCGACGCACAGCGAGGACAGGTCGTAGTGGTGGGTGCCGCTAGTTTCCACATCGCCTTGCGGCGGCGGGACCGCGAGCGGGACATCTTCTTCTTCGGTACCGCCACGGGCAGTCCTTTCTTAGTCGGGCAGCAAATCTCTGAGGGCAGCGAACGGGGACCGGTCCGCCTCCTGGTGCCCTTGGCACGGGGCCGTATTCAAGTCGGCTCCGCATATTGCGCAAATACCCCGGCAATCCTCCCGGCACACAGGCGCCAACGGTAGCGCCAGCACGACCTCATCGCGGATCGGGCCTTCGGCGTCGATCCAGTGCTCATCCACCCGGTAACCATCTTCGTCACCCTGGCGGGTGAACAGCTGGCGGACCTCGACGTCGAGCACCTCGTCCCATTCGACGAGGCACCGATTGCACGTGATACGGGCCGGGGCTTCGACCCCGGCCATCATGAAGACACCGTCCGTGAGCCCTTCCAGGCGGGCTGCGACGTCGACCGGGCCGGTCACGCTGGCCTGGGCGACCTCGGCTTCGATGGGTCCGCTGAATTCCACCGACCGGATCGAACCGGGATGGGCCAGGAGGTCGCCGACGTCGAGCAGGAACGGGGTGGTGTGCATGGTGAGGAAGGATACGTCCGGAACGATCCCAACCGGCCGTAACATCGGGCCATGGAGCTGGATCCGGTTGGCATTCGTCTGCTGGGATGTCTCATCGAGAAGGAGATGACCACCCCCGACTACTACCCGATGACGGTGAACGCCCTCACCGCCGCCGCCAACCAGAAGACCAATCGGTCACCGGTCGTCTCGTTCACGGAGACCGAGGTCCGCGACGGAATCGACGCCTTACGCGAGCACGGCCTGGTGCGGGCGGTCCGGTCCCCGGGTGGACGGAGCGCGAAGTACAAGCACGCACTCCATGATGCTCTCGAGATCGACGCCGAGCAGGCCGCCCTGTTGGCCGTCCTGATGCTGCGGGGAGAGCAGACCCCCGGCGAGTTGCGCCTCCGCACCGAGCGCTACCACGATTTCGAATCTGTGGCCGCAGTCGAAGAAGTCCTCGAGGGCTTGGACGACCGGGCGCTGGCCGAGCGCATGGCGCGCCGCCCGGGGGAAAAGGAGGCGCGATACCGCCACCTGCTCGCAGGGCCGTCCGACTCAGAAGCGGAGACGGCCGGCGAGCCGCCGGCGGTGCCCGCCCCCGAGCACACGGCCCGGACGGGTGGGCTGGAGGCGCTCGCCAGACGCATCGAGCGTCTGGAGGAGCGGGTGGCCAAACTCGAGGGCGCCGGCTAGCACCCTCCGGTACGATGCCGTCGTGACCGAGCTTTGGGCCTGTCCGTCCTGTCACCGTCGATTTGCCAACGCCAACCAATGGCACTCGTGCATCGAAATGGCGCTCGATGAGCATCTCGCATCCAAGAGCGAGCGTGCCATCGCCATCTATCGAGCCGTCGAAGCGGCGATCGCCGCCTGCGGGGAGTTCCGCATCCATCCGCAGAAGACGCGCATCTCGTTCATCGCCCGGATGACGTTTGCCGGCATCCGCCTGGCGAGACGATGGGCGGACCTCTCCTTCATCCTTCCAACACCCCTCGACGATGCCGGCGTCCGCAAGATCGATCTGTACGGCCCGACCAGTTTCGGCCACGAGGTCCGGCTGACCGGTCCCGACGACGTCGACGATGCAGTGGGGTCGTGGCTGTGCCAAGCCCACACCCGCGGTGAGCAGAAGACGCTGGATCCCCGCGCCGAGGTCAACCCGGTGGTGGGCCGTGCTCTCGAGCACCTGATGGCGCCGCTGCGAACCCGGGTGGTCGGGACCGGGGAGGGGCTCGCGGTGACGGTTCCCACCTATGTGGCTCAGGCATTCGGTGCCCACCCGCAGGTGGTGGCACGGATTCAGGGCGATCAGTACCCGGGTGAGATCCGCCTGGTCGACGGCGAGGCGAGGCTGTTCCTGGGTGATGCCCTCCAAGTGATCGGCCTCGGCGTGGGCGAGGCAGTCGACGCGTTCCTCGCGGCCGACCTGTGATCCGCCACAGCTACCGGAGCGGACGCGGCTACTCGCTGATCGGGACCTCCGGGGGCGCCGGGCGTGCCTGATGCAGCTCGGCCCGCCGGTCCCGCACCCGCTCGAGCAGGTTGGTGAGCAGCGTCTCGACGTGCTCGTAGCTCGACTCGGCCACGTCCTCGGACTCGAGCCGGATGGCGCGGGCCTGTTCCTCGGCGTTCCGGACCAGAATGTTGGCTTCCTCGACGGCTTCGGTCATGACCTGGGTCTCACTCACCATCCTGGCCCCCGCCTCTTTGGCCCTGCGCATGATCTCGGTGGCCTGTTCATTGGTCTGGGCGATGAACGCCTCCCGTTCGCGCACCATCCAGCGGGCCGTTCGAAGCTCTTCCGGGAGCCGCTCGCGCAGGTCGCGCAAGCGATCTACGAAGTCGTTTCGGTCGATGCTGGCATTCCCCGACAGCGGCATGCCACGCGCTTGCTCGACGGTCAGAATGAGCTCCTCGACCATGTCCTGGAGCTCGCCGAGTGTCGTCGGTGCAGCCTGATCGGAATCTGCCTCCACGTCGAACTCGTAGTCGTTGGTCATTGAAATCGCTCCTTCAGTGCTGCGGCAACCACCGGCGACACCAGCCCGTCGAGCGAGCCACCGAACCGGCCGACTTCTTTGACAAGGGAAGAGGAGAGGTAGGCATGATCGGGGCTCGTCGGGAGGAAGACCGTCTGAACTCCCGTGAGGTGATGGTTCATCTGCGCCATCTGCAGCTCGTATTCGAAGTCGGAGACTGCCCGCAGGCCCTTGACGATGACATCTGCGCCTTTCTCTCGAGCGAAGTCGACGAGCAGCCCGGCGAAATCGTCGATCTCCGTATTCTCCCAAGGGCGGCAGATCTCCTCCAGCATCGCCTTGCGTTCGACGGCGGAGAACAGCGGGGTCTTGGAGGGGTTCGCCACCACCGCGATCACCACCTGTTCGAATACGTCGACCGCCCTGGCGATGACGTCGACATGCCCGAGGGTGGGGGGATCGAAACTCCCGGGAACCACCGCAACCGTCACGATGGGCCCTTCTCATAGATCCACAGCCGGGTGTCCCCGTATCGGCGTTCGTCGATCCGGCGTGAACCGGCCGGCGCGTCCGGCGGTTCCTCACCCGCCCGTCGATGCACCACCATGAGTCCTCCGTTCGCCAGCAGGGCGGCTGCGCCCTCGAGCACCTCACCGACCAACGCTAGCGACAGCCGGTACGGCGGGTCAACGAACACCAGATCGAACTGTTCCTCGGCGCCGCGCAAGAAGCCACCCACATCGCTTGCGACGACACGCCCGGTCAGGCCCGCCGCACCCAGGTTGAAGTTGAGTGCCTTCAGCGCGCTGCTCCCCCGCTCGACGAATGTCGCCGATCGGGCACCGCGGCTGAGCGACTCGATGCCGAGCGAGCCGGACCCGGCGTAGAGATCCAGCACCCTGGCATCCATCACCCGGGCACCGAGCATCGAGAACAACGCCTCCTTGACGCGATCCATCATCGGGCGGGTATCGGTCCCCGACGGGGCCCGCAAGCGACGGCCCTTGGCCGAACCGGCGATGACTCTCACGACACGAACAGCCAGGCAACTGCCTCACCCAGCAGCGCCTGGACCTCGGACGCAACCTCCGGATGGTCCGAAAGGTCGGGGTCGCCGGCCACCATCGCGAACGCTTCGCGCCGGGCGTCGATGAGCAGCTGGGTGTCACGCAGGAGGTCGGCGACCCGCAGGTCGGCCGCCCCGGCCTGGCGGGCTCCGAACACCGTCCCCTGCCCGCGAATGCGCAGATCTTCCTCTGCCAGCACGAACCCGTCGTCGGAGGCAGCCATGGCGGCAAGGCGCTCCTCACCTTCCGGCGTCGTCGGGTCGGCCACCAGATAGCAGTAGTTCGGTCCCACACCGCGACTGAGCCGTCCGCGCAGCTGGTGGAGCTGGGAAAGACCGAAGCGGTCTGCGTCCTGGATCACCATCACGGTGGAGTGCGGTATGTCGATGCCAACCTCGATAACCGTCGTAGCCACAAGGACGTCCAACTCCCGATCGCGAAATGCCGCCATCACCGCCGCCTTGTCGGCCGGCACCATCTGTCCATGCAGGAGCCCGATCCTGAGCTCGGGCAGGAGCTCGGCCAGCCGCTTCCTCTCGGCGGTCGCCGAGGCGGCCTCCACCTTTGGGCTGTCTTCCACCAGTGGGCACACGACAAACGCCTGATTCCCGCCGGCCGCCTCGTCACGGATCCGCTGCAGCCACTCCGCCTCGCCGTCGGCCGTTCTGGCGAGGGCAACCGTCTCGACCTCCGGCCGCCCGGGCGGCATCTCGTCGCGGCCGATCGAGCTGACATCGAGATCGCCGTACAAGGTCATGGAAAGCGTCCGGGGTATCGGGGTGGCGGTCATGATCAACAGATCTGGCTCGGCCGCCACGACTCCCTTCTCCCGCAGCTGGACCCGCTGGTGGACTCCAAACCGGTGCTGCTCATCGACCACGGCCACCCCGAGCTGGTGGAAGTGAAGCCCTTCCTGGATGAGGGCGTGAGTACCGATGACGATGTCGACGGCGCCGGCGGCGATTTCCTGCGCCAGCTCGGCCCTTGTGATCGTATCCCGGTAGTTGACCTCGGCATTTGACCCGGTCAAGAGGGCGAGCCGCACCGGCCGGCCGGGCTCGTCCTGGCTGAACAGGGTGGTCATGCCGAGCGCCTCGAGCGGAGGCCCCATGCCGGCGCCGGCCAGCAGGCCACCGATGCTGAGGTAATGCTGCACGGCCAGCACTTCGGTGGGAGCCATGACCGCTCCCTGGTATCCACCGTCAACCGCAGTGAGCATGGCAGCGACGGCGACCACCGTCTTTCCCGACCCGACGTCGCCCAGCAGGAGCCGATGCATCGGATGCGGACGCTGCATGTCGCTCTGGACTTCGTCGACCACCCGCTGCTGGGCGCCGGTGAGGGAAAACGGGAGCCCCTTGATGAGCTCGGCTACCAACCCGTCGGCGGCCCGCACGTGGGCGATTCCCACCGCTTCGTCGATCTGGCGGCGCTTCTGGAGCGCCAGTGCCACCTCCAGACGGAAGAGCTCGTCGAATGCCAGGCGATCCCGGGCCGGGGTCACCTCTTCGAGGCTCTCGGGGAAGTGGATCGCCTCGATGGCCGTGGATCGGTCGACCAGCCCGAGCCGATCGCGCAGCTCCGGCGGAGCCGGGTCTGCGACAGGCATCGACCGTCGGACGGCGTTGTGGACTCCCCGGCGCAGGAATCCGGGCGTCACGCCCTTCACGCCCGGGTGGACGGGAACCACCCGGCCGGTCAAGAGCGACTCACCCGGGTTGTCCAGCACGTCGGCATCCGGGCTCTTCATCTGCAACCTGCCGCGCGTGCGCTCGATCTTCCCCGACAACGCCACCTCCGTTCCTTCAGGAAGCTGGCGCTGGCGGAATGTCTGGTTGAACCAGGTGGCGAACAAGTAGGTTTCGCCGTCGAAGATGGTGGCGTCGATGATGGCGAGATTGCGGCGCACGCGGCGGGTCGTGATCTTGTGCACAGTGCCGAATACGGTGACTTCCTCACCCAGCGGGGCAGCCGCGATCGGCGCGGTCGTCGACCGATCGATATAGCGGCGGGGCACATGGAAGAGGAGATCTGTGACCGATTCGATGCCCGCCGCCGCCAGCGAGGCGGCGCGTTTGCCGGACAGGCCCTTCACCTGCGAAACGGGGATCGTGGACAGGTAGGCGAGCGTGCGCTCGCCGCCGGCGGCACTCACTCGATGCTGACGAGGTACGGATACAGCGGCTGGAGCCCGGGCACCACCTGCACTTCGAGGTCGTGTTCCTCCTCCAGCCAGGCTCGAACTGCCTCCGTGACCGTCTCGTCGGCTTCGAGGCCGGTGATGATGGTCGCGATCTCCCGCTCGGCCCCGGCCAGCCTGGTCAGCAGGCCGGTCAGGGCCTCATCGAGCGCAGGGTCGATCACGGCCACGTCACCGTGGACCAGCCCGAGCCAATCGCCCTCTCGCACCGGGCCGGCCGGGGTGCGCGAATCCCGGACCGCCCGCGTCACCTCGCCGCTGGCGATCTCCCGCATGGCCGCCTCCATCGCCCCGGCGACGGCTTCGATCGGCTCACCCGACGGCAGATACGAGACCATCGCCGCCAAGCCCTCCGGCACCGAGCGGGTGGGCACGCACAACACCCGCTTGGATGTGAGGGCGTCGAGTTGACGGGCGACCGGCACGATGTTCTTGTTGTTCGGAAGGACGATCACCTCCGCCGCCGGGACCTCGTCGACCGCCGACAGCAGCTCCTCGGTCGAGGGATTCATCGTTTGTCCGCCCACCACTACTCCCTGAACACCGAGCCGGCGAAACATCTCGACGATCCCTCCCCCAACCGCCACCGCAACCACCCCAACCTCGGCGGCCGCGAACACGGGTAGCGGATCGAACGTCGACGGGTGGTGATGCATTGCCCCGGCCTCGGTTTGATCGAGCAGGTCGGTGACCCGGATTCGGAACGGCCGTCCCACCCGAATGCCGGCCTCGATGGCCCCACCGATGTCATCGGTATGGATGTGACAGTTGTACGTGCCGTCGCCTCCGACCACGACAATCGAATCGCCGAGCTCCATCCACTCACGCTTGAATGCCTCGACCCCGGCCTCCTGAGTCTCCAAGAAGTACATGACCTCATACCGCAGGTCGCTCACGCCCGATTCGCCGGGAGCCGATATGACTCCGGCAACCGCCCGGAAGATCTCCGCCGGCAGCACCGTCTCTTCTCCCGTGACCTCTTCGAGAAACGCGGCCATGAGCAGCAGGAGACCGGCCCCGCCGGCGTCGACGACACCGGCTTCTTTCAGCACGGGCAGCAGCTCCGGGGTGTTGTGCAGGGAGGCTTCCGCCCTCCGGTACGTGCGGCCCAGCAAATCCGCCAGATCCTCTCCTTCAGGGGTGTGGGCCTCGGCGGCGGCCTCAGCGGCCTCTCTCAGCACGGTGAGTATGGTTCCCTCGACCGGACGCATCACCGCCTCATAGGCTGCTGCGGAGGCTCGCTCGAGGGCATCGACCAGCTGGGCGGCTCCGATCGAATCGGCCGAGCGGAAGGCATCGGCCAGTCCGCGCAATATCTGGCTGAGGATGACTCCACTGTTGCCGCGCGCGCCCATCAGCGAGCCGTGGGCAATCGCCGTCGACAGCTCCTCCATCGTCTCGGCGCCTGAAGCCTCGTCGACGACCGATGCGAGCGTCAGCACCATGTTGGTGCCGGTGTCGCCGTCGGGCACCGGATACACGTTGAGGCGGTTGAGCGCCTCGCGGTGCTCATGGAGCCGATCGTAGAACTTCTGAATGACGTTCTTGAGGCCCTCGACTTTGAGATTCGCCTTGGGAGCCATGCCGGCGAGTATATGAGACCACCCGGCCGCAACGCCGACGGTGCCTTCGCCGCCCCGCGTGCTACGATTCCGCCGCTCGGAGGTCTCGAATGTCAGCGATATGTGAAGTGTGCGGGAAGCAGCCCTGGTTCGGCAAGCAGGTGAGCTTCTCCCACAAGCGGTCCAGCCGCCGGTGGAACCCCAATATCCAGCGGGTCCGTGTCAAGGACGGCACCAACTCCAAGCGGGTTCGGGTGTGCACCTCCTGCATCAAGGCCGGCAAGATCGAGAAGGTCTAGCCAGGCTGCCGGCGCCTTCGGCTAGGTGGCCGGGCGCAGATAGCTGCGGACCTCGACGAGGCCGGGACCGAACTCCTCATCCAGCCAGGCCTGCGCACCGTCACCGGTGACCACCATGACGGAGACTTCCACCACCCCACGGAACTGGTTGGCGCTGCCGGACATGCCAAACCGGCCGTAGATTCCGGCCGCCTCTGCCTCGGGTCCGCCGAGGGTCTCGAAGACCCGGGCCTGCAGGGCGCGCAGGTCGGCGAGCGGGCGGGGACCGAGACTCACGCAGGACGGTCCGCCGTAGATTCCGGCCAGGGCGGCGCGGTGGCGGTCGAGATCTCCGGTGAAGGTGAAGTTGGCGACGAAGACGCCGGGGTCGTGCTCCTCGTTTTCCCGCTCCCCAGGCGCCAGCAACTGGTCGACCCACAGCCCTGCAAAGTCGGGTTGTGCCTCGGCGTACGTTCGGGCTGCCTCGAACGCCAGCTCTGAAGAGGGATCCGAGACGGCCCAGCCGCCGTCCGGTTGCGAGCAGGGAGTCGTGAAATCTCGATCCGGGAACAGGTCGGGCAGGGGCTCGGGCGCAGCAGGCGGCTCGGTGAGAGTGAAGACCTTCCCGTCAAACGTGCCTGAGGCATGAACCTCGGCCCATGTGGTGTCGCCGGCCGACTCGGCCCACGGCACATCGTCCCAGTCGAGGCCGGCGACCGGCAGGCCTTCGCATTGGGGCGGCAGCGATGTCAGGACCGCCGCACACAGCTGGGGGCCGGCGCCCTGCTTGTCGAGCACCCACCCGTCCCATACAAACCGTCCGAGCTCGCCGGAGCCGACCGGCTGGAGAGTTGCCCCGGTCGTAGGCGTACCGGCGGTAGCCGGTGTCGTGGGAGGAGCAGACGTGGACCGTGTGGTCTCGTCGGCTCCACAGGCGGCGAACAGCACCGAAACCGCCACCGCCAGGACCAGGATCTTGTCCGTGCGCATACCGCCTCAGACGCACCCACCCCCCACCGGGGTTCCCGGTCAGTGGTCGCCGACGAGCCGCATCACCGTCCGCTCGATGCGCTTCTGGCGGGTCTCGTACGAGCGGGCCTCCTCGATCCATTCGAGGTATTCCCGCTGATGGGAGGGCGACAGGCCTTCGAACACGGCCTGCGCAGTGGGGTTCTCCCTGAGAGCTGCCTGTAGGTCGGCCGGCATTTCCATGGCGGCAGCCTAGGTGGCGGGCTCGATCGGGTCAGACACCGCCTGCTCGCGCCGGGCGAGCAGGACGAAGGGGACCGCGATCGCCTGGATTGCCGAGCTCAACACGTACGAGGCCGAGTAGCTCCACACATCGGCGGCCCGCCCGAGGGCGGGCTGAAAGACAACGCCCCCGGACGACGACATGAGGGCGTCGAACGAAAGGACCGTTGCTCGCTGATCGGACTCGATGAGACCGTTCAGAAAGGCCTGTCGCATCGGCATGCTGGCCGAGAACGTCAGGGCCCAGACCACCAGCAGGGCAATGGCTGCCCAGAAGCTCGACGTCACGCCGATGCCGAGCAGGGCCAGCGTGCTCACCAGGCCGGCTCCGACCAGCACGTCGGTGCGTCTGCGGAACATCCGCCGCACTGCCGGCACCAGCAACCCGCCGGCTATCTGAGCCCCCGCCACGATGGCCGCCGCCAGGCCGGCGATGCCGAATGCCGTTGGATCGCCGTACAGCTCGAGCAGGTACGGCTGGAGGGCGTAGAAGGCGTACACGCCGACTCCGCCGGTGAACGGAGCGGCCAGCATGAGCCAGCGGATCGGAGGTTTGCGCCAGCCGTTGTCGATGGAGGCCGTCAGCACGCGCCGGACCTCGGCAATGGGCCTGCCACCCCGGCGGGGAGTGAAGCCGAGATCGCGCATCAGAAAGAAGGCGGCCGCCAGGGTGATGTCGAGCAGACCGGCCCGGAGGATGTAGGGGACACCCAGGTTGGTGGCCTGGGCCACGAATCCTCCGGCCACCGAGCCGGCCAGCATCGATGCCCCCATCGTGACCTGACCCTTGGCGAACACGGACTCGTAGTCGCCGACGAAGCCCGAGGCGTTGAGCGCATCCACCAGCCACGCCTCCACCGCCCCCGAAAAGAACGTGAACCCCAGCCCGATGAGCACCGAGGAGATGATCCAACCCCAGAAGGGGGCTTCGGCGTACCACATGAACAGGTAGAGGAGAGTCGAGAGCAGGAGCGTGGCGGCACCCAGCAGGTAGGAGGCCCGGCGCCCGACGGTGTCGGCAATCACTCCGGTCGGGACCTCGAAGATGACCTGCCCGGCCGTGAACGCCGCGTTGGCGCCGAACGCCTGGGCGTTGTTGAGCCCGGCATCCAGCAGGAACAGCGTGTTCACTCCCCAGATGAAGGACGCCGAAAGGGTCGAAAGCAGGGTGAGCAGTAGATAGGTGCGCTGCACCTTCAGAGCGTCCGGGGTCATTGAGCGACCCTACCCGCTTGCCGTTTGCCGGGAGGGCGCATGGTTGCGGCAGGGCCCGCCGACGTTGCTCTCCTAGGCTCGGCATCATGCTTGTGAACCTGTTCGACTACGAAAGCGCCGCCCGGGAGCGGCTCGACCGCAACGCCTTCGACTACTACTTTCACGGGGCCAACGACGAGGTGACGCTGCGTGAGAATCGGGCCGCCTTCGACCGGATTTCGCTCCGATATCGGATCCTGGCGGGAGTCGAGGACCGCGACCTCACCACCTCGGTGCTCGGGCATCGCCTCTCGATGCCGGTGCTGGCCGCGCCGACGGCGTTCCACAAGCTCGCCCACCCCGACGGTGAGGTCGCAACGGTGTTGGGGACCGGCCGGGCCGGAACCGCGATGTTCCTGTCGACACTGTCGACGGTGGCTATGGAAGAGGTTGTGGCTGCGGATGGCGCCCCCGTGTTCTTCCAGCTCTACATCTACCGGGACCGGGGGTTGACCCGGGAGCTGGTGGCCCGGGCAGAAGCAGCCGGCTGCGTAGCCATCGCCCTGACGGTTGATGCGCCGGTGTTCGGGAAGCGAGAGCCCGACATCCGCAACGTATTCCATCTTCCTGAAGGGATGCACATAGAGAACGCCGCGCCCGCCGGGTACGGTGGGTTCCCCGACATAGCGAGTGGCTCGGGGCTCACCGCCTACGTGAACTCCCTCATCGATCCCTCCATCTCCTGGCGGGACCTCGAATGGCTGTGCGGGGCGACCTCCCTGCCGGTGATCGTCAAAGGTGTGGTGCGGGGTGACGATGCCACAGCCTGCGTCGACCATGGAGCCGCGGCCGTCGTGGTCTCCAACCACGGGGGCCGCCAGCTCGACACTTCTCCGGCCACGATCGAGGCCTTGGCCGAGGTCGCCAACGCAGTCCACGGGCGAGTCGAGATACTGCTGGACGGCGGTGTCCGTCGCGGGACCGACGTCGTCAAGGCCATTGCGGGCGGGGCCCGTGCCGTCCTGCTCGGCAGACCGGTGCTGTGGGGCCTGGCGATCGACGGCGCCGACGGCGTGGCGAACGTCTTCGAGATCATTCGTGAGGAGCTCGACACTGCCATGGCCCTCTGCGGTGCGGGCGCGATCTCCGAGATCACCGCCGACTTGCTGTGAGCGGCGCTTGCCGACGGGGCTGGTCCGGTGCGGGTGCCTGGGCGGGGTCTCTTCTGGGGCCCGGCGCCGGCGGCTACGCTATGGCGCATGCAAGGCGTCGTCCAGGTGTACGACCCCGCCACCGGGGTAGGCATCATCGTTCGCGAGGACAACCGCGAGAAGGTCCATCTCCGTCCGGGATCGCTGTCCGGCAGTATTTTTCGCATGCTGAGGCAGGGTCAGCGCGTCAATTTCGATGTCGAGACCGAAGCCGGGGTCGACTACGCCAGACGCCTCCGATTCGGAAGCGACGGTTACTGAGACCCTCCGCCCCTGCGAAGGCGAAGACGGCTCCCCCATGGGTGGTTTCCCGGCCTAGAGTCCGAGCTAGCAGCGATTCCGAGGAGGAACATTGGTCGAAGCGTTCGTGCTAATTCAGACAGAGGTAGGCAAGGCGGCGGCGGTAGCCTCGGCACTCGCCGATCTCGAGGGCGTCGTGCGCTCGAGCGCGGTCACGGGACCGTACGACGTCATCGTCGACGCCCAGGCCGAGGACATCGACGCGCTCGGCAAGCTGGTTGCGAGCAAGGTCCCGTCTGTGTCCGGCATCGTCCGCACAGTCACCTGCCCGGTGGTTTCCCTCTAGCGACCTAGGGAAGGACCGACCGAACCAGGCCGTCGAACAGCTCAATATTCGACACCCCGGATGCCTCCCACAGCAGCGGGAACATCGAACGCGACGTGCATCCCGGCATGGTGTTCAGCTCGTTTATCAAGAACCCGCGTCCGCCCTCCTCGTAGAAGAAGTCCACCCGGGCGAGGCCGCGTACCCCGAGCGTTTGAAAGGCACGGCCGGCCAGGTCGCGGACCGTGCCGGCCTCTTCGCTCGTGAGGGGCGCCGGCACCAGTAGATCGGTTGCAGCGTCGCGGTATTTCGCGTCGTAGTCGTACCAGTCCGCCGCGACGATCTCCCCCGGGACCGACGTGTTCGGCCCGTCCAGCACCGCCACCTCTATCTCGCGAGCAACCACTGCTTCCTCGACAACGGCCTTGTCGCCGTATTTGAAGGCGGTCGCCATGGCGTCTGGGAGCTCGAAACCCTCTTTCACCCGGGTAATGCCGACCGACGACCCGAGCGCGGCGGGCTTGACGAACAGAGGCAGCCCCAGCTGATCGATGAGCCGGCCCTCCATGTCCGGTCCGTAGTCGCCGACCAGAACCGTCACCGACTCGGCCAACGGCAAGCCGGCCTGCGCCATCAAGCGATTGGCGACATCCTTGTCCATAGCAGCGGCGGAAGCGAGCACACCCGCCCCGACGTACGGAACGCCGACCACTTCGAACAGGCCCTGCACAGTCCCGTCCTCGCCGTGGGGACCGTGCAGCACCGGAAAGACGACGTCGTACGGCACGACGTCGTAGCCGCGGGTGAGTGCTCCGTCGGGGACCGAGAGCGAAACCACCTCGCCGGCGGCGACGAGGGGTCGTCCGGACTCGTCGACGTGATGCCACCCGCCGCCGGCGTCGATCCCCACCAGGATCACCCCGTGGCCCGCCGCTTTCAAAGAATCGGCCACCGTTGCCGCCGACTCGCAAGAAACCTCATGTTCGGCTGATCTCCCACCGAAAAGGACTAGTACCGAGGCCATGGCACGACATTACCGGTTGGGACGAGATGGATAAGAGCA
This sequence comes from Acidimicrobiia bacterium, assembly GCA_041619515.1. GTDB lineage: Bacteria > Actinomycetota > Acidimicrobiia > Spongiisociales > SHLN01 > SHLN01. Next base: position 24,566 of record JBFKDW010000016.1, on the reverse strand, counting down.
TCTATAGCGAGATGTCGAACCTGCGTCCCAAAGGGCGGAGGAAGGGGAACCGCCAAAAAGACCCGGGCCGGCCATCCGACCCGACCCAATCGGTCGACGCCCCGGCGGCCCGTGAGCCTGCCAGGACCGCACCGACCCCGGAGGAGCTCCCCGCCCAGCCCTCTATTCCCCGCCGGACGGTCATCACCGATCCACCGGCGGAAGTGGCCGTGCTCCCGGTGGATGGTCACCTCGCAGCCAGCCTCGAGCACCTGCGGCGGCGGTCGACCCTGCGAGGCGCCGCCACAGAAGCCTCCCAGCCGGCACCGGCACCACGGCCCGAGAAGGATTCTGGCTCCGGGCGTCGCGACCTCCCCAAGCCGGCCCCCGAGCCGTTGCGCCGGCGCGAGCGCAAGATGGCACGCAGGCATGCCAGGCGCGAGCTGCGCCAGGATGCCCGCCTCGCCAAGGAGGAACGGGCCCCCGCCGTGAGGAAGAAGGCCACGGGGTCGCGAGGTGGCCGGCGGGGCCGCCGGGGGCAACCCGAGCAAGTACCCGAGATGGGCGGCTCCGCTGCATCGCCGGGCCCGGCTCCACCACCAGAAGGTGCGCCGCCGCTGCCGCCGGCCGACAGAAGACAACAGCGCCGGGCAGCTCGGCAGCGGATCGCCGAGGCCAAGCAGGCGGTCGCCGAGCAGCGAAGCTCCGGCAAAGCCCGGCTGGCAGAGGCCACCCGGCAGTCCCGGGCGAGTGACTATCTGGCCACCAAGATCGAGCCGGGAGACTGGAGCCGCAAGGAGCTCCGCCGGAAGCTGAAGGCTGCCAAGGAGGATGCCCGCGCCGAGGTGGCAGTGGTGAAAGCCCAGGAGGCCGCCAGGTTGGCCGCCGCCAAGGAGCATCTGCTCTCCGAGAAGCAGCGACGGCGCAGGGGGGCTCGCTTCGGAGCGGCCGACCTGGGCGAGGCCAGGACGCGATCAATCCGCTTGGGCCTGACCGGCAGTTGGTTCGCGCTGGGAGTCTTCACCTGGATGAACTGGGATGCCGGCCAGCTCACGACCGACGACTATTGGCTGCCGCTTGCATCGGGGGCGGCGGGCCTGCTGGTACTCAGCCTGGTGCCTTGGAAACGATTCGGAGGCCGTGCAATCGAGTCGGTGCTCGTGTTCCTCTGGCTCGGCTTGCTCATGGGGGTCATCCTGGCGACCGCACCGTTCCACCAGTCCACCCTGGGCATCTTTGTGGCCAGCGTTTGGATCATCGTCTACGCCGGTGTGTTGTTGCCGCTGTTGGCCTACGCCCTTTCCAGCACGCTTGCGCTGGCCACGTTCGGCATCTCCGTTGCCATCGGTCCCGTCGCCACGTCCAACATCGAGCTCGCCTGGTACGTGGCGGGATTGGCGATGACCACCGTCATCGTTGGTATCACCGTGCTCGAGCTCCGCTTGCAGGGAGTGCGCACCGCCCAGCGGCTGGCCGCCCTCGATCTGCAGAGCGACGCACTGCGCCGGCGCGAGAGCCAGCTGCTCCAGCTCTATGAGGTGTCACGAACCATCGGAGCGGGTGAGGACATGCATCAGGTCCTCCCCGAACTGGTTGCGCGCACCGCCGGGTACATCGGAGCGAAAGTCGGGCTGGTCATCCTCCACCGGCCCGAAGAGAATGAGCTGGTTGCTCTTTCGCCGCTCTGGGTGGCAGGCCAGGCCCTCGAAGCCGAGGGGTATCGCTTCGAAGTCGACGGCGACTCGACCGCCGCCTCGGTCTTCGTGTCCGGCGCGGTCTACGTACGCAACGAGGTCACCGAGGTCGACATCTCCCGGGATCAGCTCCTGGCCGATCTCGGCGTCGAACGGGTGGCTGCGGTGCCGCTGCAGGTCGAAGGCCAGACCATCGGTGTCCTCCTCGTAGCAGACAAGGACACCGACTTCACCGAGGCCGACACCGCTGCGCTCGAACTGCTGGCAACCCCGGCGGGCCTCGTCCTCAACCATCTCGCCCGCTACGAGCAGGCCCAGGAGACGGGCCGGCGTATGAGCGAGCTGGCCCAGCTCAAATCCGACTTCGTCTCGGTGGTCAGCCACGAATTGCGCACCCCGCTGACATCGGTCATCGGCGCCCTATCCACCCTGGCGCGTCCGGAACTAGCGCCAGACAACCCCGTGGCAGCCAGCCTCCTCGACTCTGCATCGAACCAGGCCAAGCGCCTGAAGACCCTGATCGAAGACCTGCTCACAGTCTCCAAGATCGACAACGAGGCGTTGCCCATCCGTCTCCAGACCTGTGACATCGCCGAGATACTGACCCGGCTCGTCGAGCGGGTCCCCGCCTGGACGGACCATGTGGAGCTGGCACTGTCTCCCCTGCTGCCCAAGGTAGCCCTCGACCCCGATCACTTTGAGCGAGTCATCACCAATCTGCTCGACAACGCCCGCAAATACGCCAGCGACTCCGATATCGAGGTGACCGCCCGGGCGGTCGACGACGAAGTGTGGCTGTCGGTGATCGACCACGGGGAGGGGATCCCCTACGAGTACGAGGACACGATCTTCGAGCGGTTCACCCAGATCGAGCGCCCCGACACGCGATTCAAGGGCGGCACCGGCCTCGGGCTCAACATCGTGAAGGACCTGACCGAAGCCATGCACGGGAGGGTGTGGCTGGAGGCGACACCGGGCGGCGGAGCCACCTTCACCGTCGCCTTCCCCCGGGCCCAAGCGGAGACCGGCCCGAGCCTCGAGGTCGGCCGGGGAATGCTACTCGTTGACCCCAGCCGCGATCGCGTGGAAGCCCCCATCAACATGGACGATCTCCCCGGTGGTGGCGAGGGCCCAGTCGCTGAGTAGCACGCACACCATCCGGGCTACTGGATCGGGATTCGTGGTATCCCACGGCAGCGGCGAGCGAGCGTCCCACACCTCCGAGAAGCGCTCGAAGCCGGGGATCGATTTGGCGGCGACCGTTGCCAGCGGTCCCGCTGAAACGGCGTTCACGCGAATATGGTCGGCCCCGAGGTCTCGGGCCAGGTACCGCACCACCGACTGCAATGCAGACTTGGCGACACCCATCCAGTCGTATGCCGGCCATGCCTGCCGATTGTCGAAATCCATCGCCACCACGCTGCCACCGCCCGCCTTTTGCATGAGCGGGCGTACGCCGACCGCCAGGGTCTTGAGCGAGAAGGTCGAGGTGGTGAAGGCGATGGCTGCGCTTTCGGCCGGTGTGTTGAGGAAATTGCCGCCGAGGGCGTCCTCTGGAGCGTAGGCGATGGCATGCAGCACCCCGTCTACGCCTCCCCACCGCCGATCGAGGTCGGCGGCCGCTGCCTCCATATGGGCTGGATCGTTGATGTCGAGCTCGAGCACGTCGGGAGTCACCGGAAGTCGTTTGGCCACTCGCTCTGTGAGGCTGATCCCCCGGCCGAAGCCGGTGAGCACCACCTCGGCCCCGGCCTCGATGGCGACGCGGGCAACATGCCACCCGATCGATTTGTCGTTGAGCGCCCCCGTGATGAGGAGACGTTTCCCTTCGAGTAGCACTCGCCCTCCCTTGCGGCCTGGTTCGTGGGCCATGCTACGCCTCGCCCCCGGGGATTTCCGGGACGGTCCTGCGCCCCGCATCTCCTATTGCACGCCTTGCTCCACTCAGAAGCTCTCACCGAAGGTCATGACACCACGAATCCCGAGCCCCATGACAAAGAGCAGAAACAGGCCCCAGCGAAGCGGGGCGCTCTTGTGCAGCTGCCAGCGATACACGTACCCGAATGTGAGCGTGAACAGGATGACGAACCCGTAGAACATGTGCTGGCTGCCCGGTCTCCTGTCCTGCTGATACAGGTACACCCCCGCCAGAACCTGGACGACCATAGCCGCGATCGCCGATCCGCCCACCCACCAGTACCAGGCGGGGAGGTCGCGCGTGCGGACGGCGAAGGTCAGTGCGAGAATGCCGGCTATGCCGGTGGTGGCGATTGCTATCCAGCCAAAGGTCTCGTGAAAGCCGGCCATCACCCGGAGGCTACCGTTCGGTACGTCCCCAACCCCGGCCGGGTTCGAGCCGGTGCCGGTTTAACCTGCGGCCATGGCGCGGGTAGCGATCACGGGGGCGACCCTCCTCGACGGCAGAGGCGGCGAGCCGATCCCCGATCAGACGATCATCTGGGAAGCAGGCGTGATCTCCTGGATCGGGCCGGATGAGGAGGGCTTGCTCGACCGTACCCTCGTGATCCCGGCCGAGGGTGGGACGGTCCTGCCGGGACTGATCGATGCTCATGTGCACATCAGCCTGGCTCCAACCCTCACCGGCATCTACGACGTCGAAGAGGAGCCGGTTGCCCGCACCCTCATCCGAGCGGCCCACGGTGCCGGGCTGCTGCTGCGGGCCGGCATCACCACCGCCCGGGATGTCGGGTCCCGCGAAGGCGTTGCCATCGACGTTGCCGCCGCCCAGCGCGACGGCGACCTGGCCGGCGCCAGGATCATGGCGGCCGGCCGGGGCCTCACGCCACCGGACGGGCACGGCCGGGCATTGAGCGTGGAGGTGCGAGGCGGCCCGGAGTTCGCCGACGCGGTCAAGGCGGAGTTCGAGCGAGGCGCCGACCTCATCAAGCTCTTCCCGACCGGCGGAGTGCTCGGGGCCGGGGCTCACGGGTTCGAGCTGGTCATGACCCTCGACGAGATGCGAGCCGCGGTGGAAACGGCCCACGAGCTCGACCTGCACGTCGCCGCCCACGTTCACGGCACCGAAGGCATCGACCTGGCTCTCGACGCCGGCGTCGACACCATCGAGCACGGCACCGGCGCCACCCGGGAACAATCCGAGCGAATGGTGGAGGAGGGCGTGGCGCTGGTCCCGACGCTGCTCCCGCTCGTCGCCATGCGCCAACGTGAGCTCGAGCTCCCTCGCGACCTCATGAAGCGGGTGTCGGAGGTCGCCGAGCTGCAATCAGGTTCGGTTGCCGGCGCCATCGAAGCCGGCGTGCGGGTGCTGCCCGGCACCGATGCCGGGACTCCTTACAACCCCCCGGGCGGGCTGGTTCAGGAGATGGAGCTGCTGACCGAGCTGGGAATGGGCCCGTCGGAGGTGATCGCAGCGGCGACCTCGGCAGCTGCCGAGGTGTTCGCCTGGGACGACGTCGGCGTCCTGGAGGTCGGCAACGTCGCCGATCTGCTGCTGGTAGACGACGATCCCCTCGAGAATCTCGGCACGCTCTCCTGGCCGGCGACGATCGTCCAGGACGGCGTTGTCATTTGAGGAGGAAGGGATGGGACGCCTGGAACGCCGCCTGATGGCGGTCACCGACCAGCTGCTGGACCTCGACGAGCAAGAGCGCATTCTTGCGGACGAGCTGTCATACCATCGCTCGCTGGCCGATGACGCAGCCCGGGACGCTGCGGTGTTCGAAGATCCCATCGAGCGCGAGAACGCCCGCATCACCAGCGGCGACGTGGCCCGCTTCGAGCGCCGCCTGCAGAAGCTGGCCGACCGGCGCCAAAAGCTGGAAACGACGAGGGCGCGGCTGATGGAAAAGCTGGGTTGACCGCCCGATCTAGATCTCGTCGAGGAGCTTTGCCTTCTTGGAGGCGAACTCCTCGTCGGTGAGGACTCCATCGGCATGGAGGCGGGCGAGGGTGGCCAGGGTGTCGGAAGGCGCCTCCGCAGTGGTGAGAGCCCGAGCCCGGTCCTCGCGGACCCGGTAGAGCTCGGCCTGAAAGCCGTCGGGATTGGGGATATTGGAGAAGCGGCTCTGTCCCATTTCACCTGCCGACTCGATGATCAGATCGCCGAAGCCGAGCAGCCGCTCGAAGACGGTCTGCGAGAAGATGACGTCGTTGATGACCTCGAGCGGAATCTCCACGCCGCTGCGAGCCACGATCCCCTTGCGGAGCACGAGGCGCTCGTTTGTCAGGACGAACTGGGTGAACCACCACCGCAGCGCCGGGACCACCGCTACCACCAGCCAACCCACCAGGAGGATGGCAATGGTGGACAGGCGCAGCCAGCTCTCGTCGGGGAGGCGTGGCACGAGGGCAAGACCGACGATGACCAGGAGCGTCCAGGCGGCCGGGATGACGAGCGACTTCCAATGCGGGCGAAAGGCGTGCAATATCTCTTCCCCGCCGCTCAGTAGTGAGTCCGGATACTTCATACCAGCGATCTTACGGCCGACAGAAGCCGCATGCACTCGGGGCTAATCTTGCCGGATGCTTCACGACTACCGCGGGACCACAGCCGAGAGCGTCGCCCGTATCACCGACGAGGCGATCACCGCTGCCAACCGCCTGATCGACGGTATCGCTGCGGTCGCGGCCAAGAACACTGTCGCCAACACGCTGCTGCCGCTCAACGAGGCTGCGGCCGTGATCGAGGTCGCCTATGGCAAGGGCGCCTTCATGGCCCGAGTTCATCCAGACCCTGGAGTGAGGATTGCCGCCACCGAGGAAGAGGAGAGATTGAACAAGTGGAGCATCGAGGTCGTCTTTCGCTCCGACCTCTACGCCGGCATGCGAAGACTCGCCGAAAGTGACCCGGACGCCACCGCCGAGCAGCAGCGTCTGCTCGACTTCTGGATGCGGGACTTCCGGAGGGCGGGTCACGGGCTGAAACCGGACGAGCGTGACCAGCTCAAAGAGCTCAAGCAGCGCCTCGTCGAATTGGAAGTGGCCTTCGGGGCCAACGTCGATGCGTACACGGATCACATCGAAGTCACCCGGGAGGAGCTCGACGGGCTTCCCGACTCCTACATCGGCGCCCTCAAGCCGGGAGACGCAGAGGGAACCTATCGGGTGACGCTGGACTACCCGGACCTGTTCCCTTTCCTCCAGAACGCCACGAGCCGCCATCGCCGGGAAGAACTGCTCCGCAAGAAGAACACGTCGGTGGTCAGCGAGAACCGGCCCCTGCTGGAGGAAGCACTAGCGCTCAGGCGACACATCGCCGAGCTGGTTGGGTACGAGTCGTGGGCTCATCACAGCATGGACGTGAAGATGGCCGATCCCGAGCGGGTCGAGAAGTTCTATTCAGAGCTGGTTCCGCGTCTCAAGGAAAAGGTTCGGGCCGAACACGCCAAGATGCGAAGCATGCTCTTGGAGGAATACGGCGACGACACCCTCCAGCAGTGGGACGTGAGCTACTACAGCACCCGGATCCGACGCGACGAGTATGGCGTCGACGAGTACGAGGTCGCCGAGTATTTTCCGCTCGAATCCGTGATCGACGGAATGCTCGACATCACCGCCGAGATGTTCGGGGTCACCTACGCCCGGGTCGACGAGGCTGCCGCCTGGCACGATGACGTCCTGCTCTACCAGGTGCTCGATGCGGCAAGCGGCGATCATCTCGCCTACTTCTACATGGACTTGTTCCCGCGTGAGGGCAAGTACGGGCACGCCGCCGCCTTCGACCTGGTGGCCGGCCATCGCAACCTGGCCGGAGAGACGATCCGGCCGGTTGCCGCGATGGTCGCCAACTTCACCAAGCCGACCGCAGATGCTCCATCGCTGCTGCGCCACGAGGAAGTCCTCACCCTGTTCCACGAGTTCGGACACATCCTCCACCAGACGTTGACCAAAGCGGAGATGGTGCGGTTCTCGGGAGCGAACACCGAGTGGGATTTCGTCGAAGCTCCCTCGCAAATCATGGAGCACTGGACCTGGGAGCCCGAGGTGCTGGCCACGTTCTCTCGCCATTACCGGACCGGGGACCGCATCCCCGACGAGCTCGTGCAACAGCTGGTGGCGGCCCGCGACGTGAACATAGCCGCCGCCAACCTGCGGCAGGCCTATTTCGGAACGCTCGATCTCATGTTGCACGACGATGCAGACGTGCGCGATCTCGACGCCCTCGATCGCCAGGCGTACAAAGTCAACGAGCTCCCGTTCCCGGAGGGAACGTTCTTCCTGGCCAGCTTCGGGCATCTCATGGGCGGCTACGACGCCGGGTACTACGGCTACCTGTGGTCGAAGGTCTTCGGCGACGACATGTACAGCCGATTCCAGGCCGAGGGCATCCTCAACCCCGAGGTCGGCCGGGCCTATCGCCGGACCATCCTCGAGCAGGGAGGGACCAAGGACGCCGACGTCCTCCTGATTGAGTTCTTGGGCCGCGAGCCAAACAACGAGGCATTCCTGGCCAACATGGGCCTATAGGAGCCCGCCGCCCGGCAGCATCCTGGAGGGGAGACTCACGATCGGAGTCGGCCCTGGGCGAGAACGGCCCGGCACGCGGAAAGCCCCGGTTGAGCGTCGGCCGAAACCTTCGCCCCTCCGGGGCTCCCGTCCGAAGTGACCCGAAGGCCACTCCGATCCTCTCCGTTTGGCCGAAGCCTCCCGGTGAGGGACCTCCCCGGCCGACCGAAGTCGTCCGGCGAGGTAGTGGCTTCGCCAGCGTCCGAGTGAGCCCGAAGGCCCTCTTGGCCGTTCCCCTTGCGGGGTGCCCGACGAAGCCGCTCCTCCGGCCCTTGCGGGCCTTTGGAGTGTGCCGGGGTTTCCCCCAACACGTAAACGAATCTACGCCAGTCGGACTCCCCCGTCAAACTCAGGGACTACCTAGTTTTCGCGCCCTACAAATAGATTTCGCGGGGGCTGGCGCGGGCATTTTGATGCCGCGCTTCGCGACTCCACGGATCTACGCTCCACCGGATATGGGCAGCTTCTTCACCGATCCGTCGCAGTGGCAGATCCGCCTGCTGGTGACGATCGGGGTGATCATCGGGGCAATCATCCTCCGAACCGTGATTCTCCGGCTGGTTCGCAAACGCGTCGACGACACCGAGATCTGGTACCGCACCCAGAAGGTGACCAGTTACGGCGGCACCTTCATCGTTTTGGTGGCGGTCAGCTTCGTGTGGTTGCAGGTCAGCAACATCGGGGCCTGGATCGGGGTGGTGTCAGCCGGCGTGGCGATTGCCCTGGCCGACATCTTGCGGAACTTCGCCGGGTGGGGGTACATCCTGTTGCGGCGCCCCTTCAAGGTCGGTGACCGGGTTGAGATCGGGGGCCAGGCGGGCGACGTCGTCAACGTGCGGTCGCAGCGGTTCTCGATGCTGGAGATCAAGGGGTGGGTCGAGGCTGATCAGTCGACGGGCCGCATCATCCAGATTCCAAACGGGCTGCTGTTCTCCCAGCCGCTCGCCAACTACACGGAGGGATTCCCCTACATATGGCACGAGGTTCCGATGCTGGTGACCTTCGAATCCGACTGGAAGCTGGCCGAGCAGATGATGCAGCAAACCCTCACCGAGCACGCTCCCAGCATGGCCTCCGAGGAGATCCGCCGAGCGCTGCGCGACGCCGCCACCGAGTACCGCATCCGCTACACGCACTTGACTCCGACCACGTATGTCGCGGTGCGCGACAGCGGGGTGATGGTCACCGGCCGGGTGATCATCCCGGTGAGATCTCGCCGCCACATCGACACCACGCTCTGGAGGTCTCTGCTCGAGAAGCTGGCGGCGGAGCCGGCAGTGGAGCTCGCCTACCCCACGGTTCGGACGTACCTGCCCGATCTGACGATTACGAACCGCTGATCGCCTCGTCCGGCCCCCACTCCAGCCAGCGCCCGTGATGATGGGCACGGCCCAGGGTCTCGACCTGCTCGGATCCGCCCTGGTACTGAATCAGCTTGATGAACGGTAGGTTTCGCTGATACCCGAACCACTCGAGCGACACCCGCGTGACGGGCCGGCGGGCCCCCCGGAGCAGCGACTCGAGATCGGCCCGCTGGGCCGAGGTCCATTGGAATAGAGCGAAGCTGTGGAACACCACCGGCATTGCCCTGTCGTCCACAGCTGCGATCAACTCTTCGATCACGGCGAGAGCATCGGCCGCCAACACGGGTGGCGGATCGGACGCAACCGCATCGATCGCACGGCGCAGACGGGCACGGCGTTCCTCATGGCCGGGCCAAACGAGTGCATCGAGCCACCGGACTTCCACTGGGTCGGTGACGTCGACCGGATGGAGGTCGATGCCCACACGGCTCGCGATACGCATGTCCGCAGCCGGCAGCGGTGGCACCGGACCACGGAGCTCTGTGGAGAGTCGCAGCGGCGCGTCCGGAGGACCCCACCGGGCGCTCCCGTACTCGTAGTGGTAGCGGTCGAAGGCGAGCAGCAGCCCGGCGCTCGACCCGACCTCGATGAGCGACAAGGGTCGGCCGGCCCTCCCGGCAACGGTGGCGAAGGCGGGCAGCAGGGCCAGGCAGCGGGCTACCTCGTTGGTCTGGGTTCGGCGGGAGGCAATCAGTTCCGCCAGTTCCACGCGATGGGTCAGGCAGAACTCCCGGAACACGGGGAAGGGGTCGCCGCCGGATGGAGGCCCACCCGACAGTGCCGGGTACCAGTCTGCGAGCCGATGAGGCGGGCCGTTCGACAGCAGAAACTGGACGGCGGCAAACAGCATATTGGGGGGCGGCTGGCCGGGAAGCACGCCTCCGGCGAGAGCCAGGAGCTCATCGTCGCCCACAATCGCTTCACACAAATGCGAATACAGCGGTGCCTCGTCGGCGAGGGCAACCGCAAACTCCCGAAACCTCTCTGCGATGGATATGCCATCCCCGGAAGCCGCCATCCGGTATTGTGCCACGGGGATGCCCGGTGGCTACTGGGCCCGGCGCGGGGGCCCCTGACGGCGAAATCCGCGACGTTTGGGTGCTCGGAGGCGTCCCAGGTAGGCCAGCAGCAACAGGGAGGTAGTCGAATGGCAGATGGACCAGTTACCAAGGTTAAGAACGGAGTCCTCAAAGTGCTCCGTGGCACCGGTGCAGTGGTGGAAGGCACCGCCGAGACCGTTAAGGATGCCACCGTCTCAACTCTGAAAGGCGCCGGAGAGGTAGCCTCCGGGGCCACCGGTGTCCTCTCCCAGGTAGCCACCAGCGCCTTCTCAGCCGTCAACGAGGTCGGGACCGGGTTGATCAAGACCAGCAAGGGCCTGGTGGTAGGTCTGCTGCAGGGCGTCGGCGAGGTTGCCACCGTTACGGTGGGCGTCATCTCGGATACCGTCCGGGCCGCCCTGAAAGGGTCGGGTGAGATAGGCGGGGACCTCACCTCGACGGCGGGGGCGATCGCCGAGGGTGTCATAAGCACGACCCAGAGTGTCGGCGTCGGTCTCGGCGAAGGAGCCTACGCTCTCGCTCACACCGTCGTGACCTCGGCGAAGGATCTCGGCGGCGATGTCATCGGGACCGCATCGGCCACGATGTCCGGAGCCGTCAACGGCGCCAAGGAGGTGGGCGCCGACGTGCTCGAGACCGTTCGCAGCACCGCCCGCGGCCTCGTAGCCGGGGCCGGCGAGGTGGGAGTCGACGTCACCAAGGTGACGACTGCTGCCCTCAGTGGCGCCATCGACGGAGCCAAGAAGGTGGGGCTCAGCGTCGAAGACGCCGCCTCGGCGGCTGCGACCGGAGCCTTCGAAGCCGCCGAGAAGATCGGTGAGTCGGCGGTGCACGCGGTCCGCGACGTGGCCGCATCCGGTGTCGACGGTGTCAAGGGCGTCATCAAGGGCGACCAGGAGACCTGAGAACCGAAGGAGATCAGCGAGTTGACGGCCCTGCGGGGCCGTCAACTCTATATGCCACGGACCGGGCGGCTAGGAGGAAGCATTGCGCCGGATCGTCGGTCCGGCGGAGAGCACTTTGCTGTAGGGGGCATGCATCCTGGCGCCATCGATGTCCTCGAGCTCGAGCGTGGCGGGATGGATGCCCACCACGACGCCCTGGTAGTCGCCCGCTTGCACATAGTCGCCGACGTCGATGAAGCTGTGCAGGTAGCGGCCGGCCGCGATCTCCCCGGATATCTGCCGAGCGCCGTGCCCGATGACGATCGTGATGGATGCGCCGAGGGTCAACGCGACGACGGCGACCAGCACCGTCACCACGGTGACGTTCACCCCAAGCTGCGCCAGGGAAAGAATGACCGCCAGGGTGAGCACCGCGTATCGGATGACCCGTTCGAACTCACGCTCTAGGCGCCCGGTCGCCCGGCTGAGGGCGGCGGCGAGCACACTGGACGCCACTATCGCCAACGCCCATCCACCAATGACGATGAGGCCGGCTGCCAGCACGCGAGGCAGGTAGTCGAGCACCTGACGGGGCAGCGGCCGCAGGGTTTCCGGGCTGACCATCCCGACGGCAAACACCACCCCGACCAGAGTGAAGAACCAGAAGAGAAATGCCCCCGAAGCATTGCCGACGCGACGCAAGACCGGGCGGTTGGTTTCCCGTTGCAGCCGCCTTCTGACCAGCCATCCAACCCCACTGCCGGCCGCCAGGCCGGCCGTGATGGCAAGCACGGCCCATACCCACCGATCAATCATCCGCGGGTTTCCGCTGGTCGATCATGAGCTGGAGGGTCTCCCACGGCAGGACGGCGAGGCCCCCGAGAATCTCGAGAGATGCCCGGTTGCTTCTGGCGATCTCGGCGCGCTCCACCAGCTCCTCTTCCAGTGAGTCCGGCGCCCGTAGCAGCGCTCCGAGCACGTTTCCCAGCGGAATGTCATCGAATCTTCCCGCCTCCTCGACGATGCCAAGGCACCGTTCGCACTGCTCGACGTGCGCCTGGATGCGCGGATCGTCGACATTGTCGGCCCAGGCGATGAGCCGTCTGCGGAAGGGATGGAGCCACGGCATCAGCGCCAGCCCTTGAGGGCGATGGCCAGCTCCTTGCGCGCCCGGAAGAGCCGGGTCCGCACCGTTGAGAGCGGCAATCGAACGATCTCGGCGATCTCCTCATACGATCGGCCTTCGACTTCCCGCAACACCACTATGGCCCGCGTGCTCGGGGAGAGGGCCGACAGCGCCGTCTGGAACTGCTCCATCATGAGCCGGTCGGCGACGAGGTCTGACGCATCAGGGCCGGATAGGGACTCGGGGAGATTCCACGGCTCCCTGGACTCTGGTTTGCGCCGTCGCAGCGCGGATATGGCGGTGTTGTGGGCGATCCGGAGGATCCAGTTGCGCAGCGAGGCATCTCCCCGGAAGGTGGGAAGGGCTTTCCACGCCTTGAGCAGGGACTCTTGGGTGATGTCTTCTGCCATGCCATGATCGCGAACCAGCGCCACAACCACGCGATAGGTGGGTGCCCAGTGAGCGCGAACCAGTTGCTCGAGGTCGGGCATTGGCCCGAGCCCGTCGACCACGTCCTGAGACGGCAGGCTGGCTTGGACACCTCTCATCTCCCGTCATTGTTCTATCGGGCGCTCCCGCAATGCAAGCGGCCGTCTCTGGGGAGACGCATCAGGACGCCGAAGCATCGCGATGAATTCGGTGCCCGATGTTGGGCCCACACACGCGGAAATCCCGAGTGAGCCTCGGCCGTAACCTCAACCCTCTCGGGATCTTTCCGCTGCCGGGCGGCCCCCTTGCGGGTGCCGTGCCGGCTGTTTCCGCCCGAGATCGGTGCCCGTGAGCCCGTGTCTCTTGCGGCGCCGGAGCGTTTTGCGCTCCAACGTTCCAGCGTCGCTGGACTGGTGACCTTGCGGCCATCAGCTGTCGGCTGAGGCCTCACCCTTTCGGGCTCCACCCTCGCCAACCCTCATTCTCCGCCGAGACGGCGAACGAGGCGTGGTTTCCCGGCAGTCGTCTGCGCCTGAGCGCATCCGCCTGACCCGATCGGGGCCCGGGCAACCACTCCCCACGATCCGGTATCGCAGGGCCCTGGTCGGGCTTTTACACCTCCCCAGGTCTCCGGCCGAGGCTGTTACACCCCTCCGGAGGCCCGGTCGGGCTTTCGCCCTTCCGGGATTCTCACGAACCTCTCGATTCGCAAGCCCGCCTTCTGCTCTCACATCCGGCCGGGGCACCCGGTTTCCCGGGCGACGCAGATGAATGTACGCCCCCTCCCGCTCCCGGTCAAATGAGATCCGTAGGTTATTTTCGCGCCATAGCACGAGATTTCGCGGAGGTCGGCCTGTGCACCGAAGGTGCCGCAGGCCTTCATATCGGAGGCGGCTCGACGGGAACTCGGGCGGTAATTACAAACGTGTCACTCTGGTCCCGTATAGTGCCGGGTATGGATCGAGTCTCACCGAGCAGGCTGAGTGACTTCAAGCAGTGTCCGCAGCTGTTCAAGTTTCGCGCGATCGATCGGCTCGAGGAGCCGGCCACCGTGTACCAGGCTCGCGGCACGACGGCCCACCTCGCTTTGCAGCGCCTCTACGGACTGGAGGCGGACAACCGAACGCCCGACCGGCTATTCGATTTGTTCCGCCAGGCCTGGACGGAGGTCCGTGACGTCGAGTACCCGGACATGTTCTCCTCGGTCGAGGAGGAGCGCGCCTGGGGCATCGAAAGCATGGAGCTGCTCGCCAACTACTTCTCGGTGGAGGATCCTCGCCGGATCGCCCCGGTCGACTGCGAGCTCGACCTGCTCGAGGAGATCAACACAGTCCAGGTGCGGGGCATCCTCGACCGGATCGACGAGGACGAGCACGGCGACCTCATCGTCACCGACTACAAGACCGGGAAAGCACCGCCGGAGCGATACGCTCTCACCGCCTTCTTCGCGTTGAAGATCTATGCCCTCCTCACCCGCAAGCACTTCGGACGGGCCCCCGTGCAGTTGCGGCTGCTCTACTTGAACGGCCCCACCATGTACTCACTCGACGTCGACGACCAGAAGCTCGACGCCATGGAGCGCCAGGTCCGGGCCCTGTGGGATGCCATCATCCGGGCTGAAGCCCGCCAGTCCTATCCCCCGCGACAGTCGCGTTTGTGCGACTGGTGCTCCTTCCAGGAAATCTGCCCTGCCTTCGGTGGGACCGGGGAGCCGAGCGGCGAGATGAAACGCCGCCCCGACGTGGTTCCCGCCTAGCTTCGACCACAACAAATCCCCGGCTACCCCTCACCACACCCCTCAACCGTCATCTAGCATTCTCAGAACCGATGCCCAACCTGGGCGTCGAGGCAAAAGGGGGTGTTGGCAATGGGAGCAGCCGAGAATGCGAAGGCCGTTCGTGCCGCCTACGAGGCGTTCCTGCAGGAAGACATCCAGCCGATGGTTTCGCTGATGTCTGAGGATGTCGAGATCACCAACTACGAAGGGAACCCGTTTGGGGGCCACTACCAAGGCCTGACCGGTTTCACCGAGTACATGGGGACAATCGAGCTCACAGAATTCGAGGGCTTCGACCTGGAATCGGTGCTTGCCGAAGGTGATCGTGTCGTGTCGGTGCTGACCACTCGCTACAAGGTGAAAGCCACTGGGAAACCGGCGGGCGGCCTCACCGTCCACGTCTTCGACTTCGCCGATGACAAGATCGTGCGCTTCCGGGAGGTTGCCGCCGACGACGGGAGCGCCTGGGAGGCGTAGCCGGCTGACCCCCGGCAGGGGTCGCGGTCGAGACGAATCGCCCGGACGATCACAAGCCAAGCTCGCCGAGCAAGGGCTCGATCGCGCCCAGAACCCGGTCGGGATGTGTGTGCATGCTGAGATGAGTCCCTTCGATCGAGCCCCGTGGCCAGCCGCGCCTTCCTGCCTCCTCGAACTCGGCGTGGTAGGCGCTGCTCAAACGGAGATATGCGCTTGCCCAGTCGGACCAGCCTTTCGGGACGGGAACATCCTGGTCATAGAACGACCGGGGCAGCCGGGGCAGGTCGGCCCGCAGGAGGTCGCGGTCGGCGGCATCTGGGAGGATCTCGCCGAGCGCTTCCTCCGGCCACCAGTCGATCCACGGGAGAAGCATCCCGTCAACGGTCTGCTCGTCGAGCAGGAGACCGAGGCGTGCCGGCGTCCGGTGGGCGCCGGACGGCGGCGGCACGACCGCGTCCACGAAGAGCAGAGCGGCCAAGCGGTCGCCGAGTAGGTGCCCGATGTTCGGGAGAAAGGCGCCCGCGCCCGAGTGTCCGATCACCACGACCCGGTCGGGCAGGTCGGCTGCGGCCGCCGCCGCCGTCTCGGCGTACGCCCTTCCCCCCTCGGTGGCTGCGGACCCGGTCAGGTCGGGGGCAGCTGCGTGCACCCCGCGGGACGCAGCCCGACGCGCGAGCTCTGAGAGCGAAGACGGCCCGAGCAGCGGGCTGTGCACGAGGAGAAACGCTCCATCCATCGGCGGGAGAGCCTACCGGCTTCCGCCCCGCCGCCGGCTCTGTCGGCAGGCACGGGGGCGGCTCTGTCGGCAGGCACGATCAGTCCGCCGGCATCGCTCCGGTTGCCTGGCCAACCTCGATGAGATGCCCGGCGGGATCACGCAGGTAACACCGTATCTCGGCGCCGCGGTCGATGGGGGCGGTCAAGAACGTCGCCCCCTTGGACGACCACTCGTCGTACGCCTGGTGGATGTCGGCAACCCTGATGTTGAGGAAGGCGCTCACCCGATCCGGATCACCGGGAACGTCCAGAACGACGGTCGGCTTGTCGTCGGTTGGCCCGCCCCCCTCATTGATGATGATCCAGGTGTTCGCCAGTTTCACGATGGAAGGCGCGCCCTCCATCACGGCCCGGCCACCGAGGATGCCTACGTAGAAATCGACCGACGCCGGGACGTCGTCGGAAACCAGGAAATGGGTCACTACGAAGCCCTCGGATGGGGCCGGGAACTCCAGATCTTCCATGACGCCGAGGATAGCTACGGGTACACGCCGCGGACGAGCTTGGCCTGCGCGACCCGCCGGATTCCCTTCACCAAGGCCGCGGTCCGCATGTCGTGTCCCTCGTTGATCGAGATGTGGAGCACGTCTTGAAACGCACGTCCCATGATCTCGCGCAGTCGTGCCACGATCTCGCCCTCAGACCAGAAGTAGTTCTGGAGGTCCTGCACCCATTCGAAGTAGGAGACGGTCACCCCCCCGGCGTTGGCGAGGATGTCGGGGATGATGAAGATGTTGCGGTCTCGCAGGATGTTGTCCGCCCCCAGCGTGGTGGGCCCGTTGGCGCCCTCAGCGATGATCCGGGCGGTGACCCTGTCGGCGTTCTCGGCGGTGATCACGCCTCCCACCGCAGCCGGTATCAGGATGTCGCATTCGAGCGTGAACAGCTCGTCGTTCGTCACCCGGTCGACCTCGGGGTATCCGGCGAGGTTTCCGTTCTCGATCACCCACTCCTGCACCTTGGGGATGTCAAGGCCCCGCGGGTTGTAGATGCCGCCGGTCACGTCGGACACTGCCACCACGAGTGCTCCCATCTCGTGGGCGCTCAGGGCCGCGTACTGGCCGACGTTGCCGAAGCCGTGGACGACGATGCGGGAGCCTTCGACCTCGAATCCGCGCTGGGCGGCGGCAGAGGGAAGCAAGCTCACCAGACCGCGACCGGTGGCCTCCCGTCGGGCAATCGATCCTCCCAGCTCCGGGGGTTTGCCCGTCACCACCCCCGGCTCTGCGTGGCCGACATGCTGTGAGTAGGTGTCCATGATCCAGGCCATGACCTGTTCGTTGGTCCCCATGTCCGGCGCGGGGATGTCGGTGTCGGGTCCGATGACCTTGATCAGTTCAGCGGTGTACCGCCTGGTGAGACGCTGGAGTTCCGGACGGGTCAGCACCGTTGGATCGACCCGGACCCCGCCTTTGGCTCCTCCGAATGGAAGTCCCATCAGCGACGTCTTCCACGTCATCAGCATCGCCAGGGCGGCAACCTCTCCGAGGTTCACGTCCGGGGCGTAGCGGATGCCACCTTTGGTCGGACCCATCGTGAGCACGTGCTGGACCCGGTAGGCAAACACGGTTTCCACCTCGTAATAGCCCTCACGGCGGAACGGGAAGGTCGTGACGGTGGCCCGCTGAGGAACCCGCAGCCGGGCATGGATGTTCTCGTCGAGCCCCATGACGCCGGCCACCCGGTCAAGTTGAGCAAGCGCTTCGCGATAGAGGGGCGACTCGAGCTCGCCAAGTCCGCCGTCTCCGAATCGATCCGCCATATCTCCTCCTCGGGGTGCCAATCTAACGGGACCGAACTTGTGGAGACGGACGCATGCTGTTCACGATCGGCCACGGAGCATTGCCATTCGATGACCTGCTGCGCAGGCTGAGCGCCCACCGGGTCCGCACCGTGCTCGACGTGCGGTCGCAGCCCTATTCGGGCCGCGCCCCCCAGTACAACCGCAACCACCTCGAAGCCGAGCTCGTCGCAGCCGGGATCTCGTACCGGTGGCTGGGCGATCATCTTGGCGGTAAGGCGCTGCCACCGGCCGAGCATGCCCCGGTCGAAGATCCTGCCGTGCTCCGGGCCGGCATCACCGAGGCGACCGGGCTGGCGCGCGGTGCGCTCAGCGCCCTCCTGTGTGCCGAGTTGGAGCCGGCACACTGCCACCGTGCGACCGCCCTGGCGGCACCATTCGCGGACGCCGGCTTTACCGTTGTTCATATCCTGGCCGACGGGTCGACCCGCCCGCACCAGCCGACCCTCGCCCTCTAGAACCGGCGGCGACTTTCCCGTCACACCCGGGATGTACCGTGTAGCCGTGGTTGAAGAGCGGATCGATCCGGGCGAATGGGACTCGGCCGTCGGGGATACGGACGGGCGGCAGCTCATCGTCGGCGGGCCCGGGACCGGCAAGACCGAGTTTCTGGTTCGGCGCGCCGTGCACCTCATCGAACACGGGATCGCCACCCCCGACCAGGTGCTGCTCCTCAGTTTTTCCCGCCGCGGATCGGCGGGGCTCAAAGACCGCATCGAGGGCTCGATCGCAGGTGGAGGCGCCGGGCTGGACGCCTCGACCTTCCACTCCTTCTCCTTTCGCCTGCTCGAAACCCACGGGGGCGACAGCCTCGGCTGGCGGCAGATGCCCGCCCTGCTTACGTCCCTCGAGTACGTGCTCAGGGTCAGGTCGATGCTGGCGAACGAGGACCCGTCCGGCTGGCCGGTGTTGTTTCGCGGACTGCTCGGAACCACCACGTTCGCCGAGGAGGTCAGTGACTTCCTGCTGCGCTGCAGCGAACTATTGATCGGCCCCGAGCAGCTGGCAGGGTTCGGGCGCAGCGACTGGCAGGCCCTCCCGGCGTTCATGAGCGCCTACCGTTCCGCGGTGCTCGCCGAGCACCGGATCGACTACGGGACGCTTCAGGCCCTGGCCGTCACGGCGCTGTCGCACGAACCGACGCTCCTCAGCGTGGCCGATCGCTACAGGTACGTGCTCGTCGACGAGTATCAGGACACCACGGTCGCTCAGGCGCGACTGCTCCAAGAACTGGCCGCAGGCGGCTCCCATCTCACCGTCGCAGCCGACCCCTACCAATCCATCTATAGCTTCCGGGGTGCCGACCTCGGGAACGTGGCCGATTTTCCCACCGCGTTCGCGGCGCCCGATGGGACGGCGGCCGCCCGCCGGGTGCTCACCACCTCATTCCGGGCGCCCGCCGAGATCCTCGATGCGGCCGTGAAGCTGACCCAGGGCCTGGAATTGCCGGGGGCGGCCGGTGCCGTCATCCCGGCCGACGGCGCTGGGGCGGTGGAGACCTTTGTCTTCGAACAGGCCACCCAGGAAGCCGAATGGATCGCCGACGAGATACAGCGGCTCCATGCCGACGGGCTCCCCTACCAGTCGATGGCCGTCTTCGTCCGTTCCAAGCGGCGGTTCCTGCCGGGCCTGTCACGCGCTCTCGAACGCCGCGGCATACCGCATGCTCAACCCGACTCCCGGTTGTCCGACCATCCTGCGGTACGAGCTGTGTTCGACTGTGTCGGCGCCGCCACCGGCGACGACCCGGAAATCGACCAGGCCATCCGCCGGCTGTTGCTCGGGCCCTTGTTTCGCCTCCCGGTCGGACAGCTCCGCTCCCTGGAACGCAGCCGGGCGGGGCAGGCCCGGCCGTGGGCCGATGTGATCGAGCACGACGTGCCCGATGGCGGCCCGCTGGCGGCCTTGCTGCGCGACACCGCCTGGGCCGAGGACGAGCCGGCGGCCGGTGGCTTCTGGCACCTCTGGAGCGTTCTCCCCCAGTTCGTACGGCTCGTGCTGGATCCCGAGCGCGCTGAGGAGCGAGCCGCCTGGCGCTCGTTCTCGCAGGTGCTCGAGCGCCTCCACCACCGGGACCGGTCGGCCTCGCTGCGCGATTTCATCCGCTGGTCGGACGAGGAAACGTTCGAGGCCCAGCCCCTGCTCGACTTCCAGGACACCGGGGCCGACCGCCTCACGGTCACCACCCTCCACCAGTCGAAGGGGCTCGAGTTCGAGGTTGTGTTCATCGCCGACGCCGTCGATGGCGTTTTTCCCGACCTGCGGTCCCGTGAGTCGCTGATCGGCACCCGTCATCTCTCCGCCCACCTGCCGCAGGACCCCAACGAGTACCGCCGCTTCCGGCTACAGGAGGAAACCCGTCTCGCCTACACCGCCATGACTCGCGCCCGGCTGCGGGTGGTGTGGACCGCCACCACCGCCGGCCTCGACGAGGGCCAGGGAGCACCCAGCCCCCTGCTGATGCATCTGGCCGGAGACGATCCGGGCCCCCCGCCCGGCGGCGATCCGCTGCCGGTCACGACCGGCCAGGCCGAAGCGTGGTTGCGACGCATCGCCGCCGACCCCGCCCAGTCCGAGCCCCGGCGCCTGGCGGCCATCACCTGCCTGGCCCAGGGACCGGCCTGGCGGTTGCGCCCACCGGCCCAGTTCGCCGGGCTGCGCCCGGCGGGGCCCGACACGGGCCTCGCCCCGTCGGAGCTACTCCTGTCGCCGAGCCAGGCGGGCTCCTACGAAGCCTGTCCCCGGCGGTACGCCATCGAACGGCGCTTGCGGGTGCGCACCGACCGGTCGGTGTATCTGGCGTTCGGTTCGCTCATTCATGAGGTCCTGGAGTTGACCGAGCGGGCGGCGATGGCCCGGGGCGATTCACATGGAACGGCGGCCGAAGCTCACGACTACCTCGATGAGCTGTGGGACCCGGGCCCGTTTGGTTATCAGCCGTGGGCCGACGCCTGGCGGCGGCGGGCCGAAGCTACGCTCGAATTCACCTACGAGAACTGGCCCAAGCCCGTCGCGACGCCCCTTGCCCTCGAGCATGAGCTCAGCCTCGAAGTCGACGGCGTCCCGTGGCGGGGAATCGCCGACCGTATCGAGGTCGAGGATGGCTTGGTCCGGATCGTCGACTACAAGACCAGCCGGTCCCGGCCGACCCGTGATGAGACGGGCGCCTCGTTGCAGCTCGGGTTCTATCTGTTGGCGGCGCGAGCCGACACGCGCATCACCGAGCACGGACTGCCAAACGCCGCCGAGCTCTGGATGGTCGCCATTCACACCGGCAAGTCGGTTCCGGTCATTGCTTTCGATCCCGGCAATCTGCGGGACGTGGAGCAGCGGTTGGGCGACGTAGCAGCCGGGATCGCGGAGGAGCACTGGGAGCCCAACCCAACCGAGAGTTGCGACCGGTGCCCCGTGCAACTCGTCTGTCCTGCCTGGCCGAAGGGCGGCCGCGCCTACCAGTCATGAACCACGTTCAGCCCAGCCCCGAGCAGCAAGCCATCATCAACTATCCCCTCCAGCCGCTGCGGGTGGACGCCGGAGCGGGCACCGGCAAGACCACCACCATGGCGCTGCGGCTCAGCCACCTGCTCACGTCCGGCCAGGTGGATGCCGCACTCGGTATCACCTTCACGAACAAAGCGTCGCATGAGCTGGCGGAACGCATCGAGGCGCTGCGCTCCACTCCCGAGCCCATCGACATAACCACGTACCACGGATTCGCCCACGGAATCCTCACTGAATTCGGGGCTCATGTCGGCGTGGAGCGCACCGCCCGGCTCATCACTCCCGGATTCGTCCGCCAGCTGATGCGAGACGCGCTGGGCTCGGGGACCTATGCCGCCATCGACGTGGCCGCAGCCGGCCAGCGCGTCGAGGAGATGGCGGCACTGAACAACCAGCTGGCCGAAAACCTGAGACGGCCGGGCGGCCACCCGCGCCAGGTCGGGGAGGTGGGCGAGAGACGGGCCGAGTTGTTGGAAGCGCTCGAGCGCTACGAAGCACTCAAACGCGACCTGGGAGCAGTCGACTACGGCGACCTCCTCGTGCTCGCCCATCGCCTGCTCAGTGAGGTCCCGGGGGTGGTGGCCCACCTTCGGTCCCGGTATCAGGTGGTGCTGCTCGACGAGTACCAGGACACGAATCCGGCCCAACGGGAGCTGCTGCGTCTCGTATTCGGCGACGGGTTCCCGGTGACGGCGGTGGGCGACGCCGACCAGACGATCTACGAATGGAGGGGCGCCTCGCTCGAAAACTTCGACGGGTTCCCTTCCCATTTCCCGACCGCAGACGCCGGCCCGGCGCCGACCCTGCCCCTGACCCTCAATCGTCGCTCCGACAAGCGAATACTGGAAGTCGCAAACGCCATTGCCGGCAACATCAGTCGGCGGACGGGCGAAAACGATCTCGTTGCCACCGACGACGCCGGCCCGGGCGAAGTGGGATACGGGTGGTTCCGGACCGCCGTCGACGAGGCACAATGGATCACAGATACCATCCTGGAAGCCGAGGCATCCGGCACCCCGTGGGGCGAGATGGCGGTCATCTTTCGCAAGAACGCGCAGATCCCGCTGGTGCGCAGCGTGCTGGCGGCCGCCGGGATTCCGGCGCAGGTTGTGAGCCTCGGAGGCCTGCTTCACGTGCCGGAGGTGAGCGACCTGTGGGCGTGGCTTCGCATCCTGGATGACCCCTCCGACGGGCCCGCATTCCTGCGGATCATGCTCGGCGCCCACTACCAGCTCGGCCTCGGCGACCTCGTCCCACTGGCCGAATGGGTGCGCCGGTCCGAGGCAGGCCGGGCAGGGGACGACGACGTCGAGGAGTCCCCGGGATTCTCCCTGCTGGAAGCCGCATTCGAGGTGCCGGAGCTCACCCGGCCGGAAGCCTCCGAGGCCCTCAGCCGATTTCGCCCGCTCTATGCAGAGCTGGTTGAGCACGCCCAGGGAGTCACGCTGGTCGAGCTGTGCCGCCGCCTCCTCACTCGACTGGGGGTGTGGGTCGAGGTCGACGCGTTGGAGGAAGCCGCAGCCCGATCGGCCCGGCTCAACCTGTATCGCTTCCTCGATCTCGCCGAGTCGTGGAGCCCGCTCGAAGGGCGCCCATCGCTCACCGCCTTCCTCGAGTACCTGGCGAACCTGCTCGACGAAGCGGCTCCGGAGGAGCTCGACCTGGCGCGGGTCGCCAGGGCCGACGCCGTCACGCTCATCACCGTTCACCGGGCCAAGGGATTGGAATGGGACGTGGTGTTCCTCCCGGCGGTAGTGAACGACACCTTTCCCGCCCGTCTCCGCGGCTTCGATGACCCCTACACCCACCCGCGCGCGCTTCCGTATTCCGCCCGACTCGACGCCGACTCCCTGCCCCACCTCGATTCGACCAACCACCAGGCCCGCAAAGACGCGTTGCGCCCACGACACGAGGATCAGGAGTGGCGGACGGCCTACGTTGCGGCCACCCGGGCGCGCCATCGGCTGCTCGTGACCGGGGCGTACTGGTACACCCAGAAGCGTCCCAAGAAGCCGAGCGCCCTGTTCGATCTGGTCGCCTCTACTCCCGGCGCGGTTGCCCGCTCGGTCTGTGAGGAGCCGGGCGAGCGGCCGGCCGCAGCCCCGCCCGAGCCGGCCGGGCCGGCTCCCGATCCACACTTCCCCGACGGATGGGCAGCCGCTCTCTGGGCCGCAGTCGCTGAGACCGGTTCGCCGGCAGCCCGCGCCGGCGACCGGGCTGCGTACGATGACGAGGTGAAACAGTTGTCACTGGTACTCGGCAGCCTTCCCGAGCCCGAAACAGATGCCGGTTCCTCCACCACGGTTACCTCGGTGTCGGGCCTCGTCACCTACGCAACCTGCCCCAAGCGGTTCTACTGGTCCGACATCGATCGGCTTCCCCGCCGTCCCGCCTCCTGGCTGAAACGGGGCGTGGAGTTACATCGCAAGATCGAGCTGCACAACCGTGGCGTGATCCCTCTCGACCTGGCCGAGCCGGAAACCTACGACTTCGCGCCGGATGAGAGCGAGCCAAAGCCCAACGCCTATGCCACGTTCGAGCGCTCCCGATTCGGGACGACGAAACCTCGCTGGGTAGAGGTGCCCTTCAGGCTGGCGTGGGACGACCGGCGCGTGCGGGGCCGCATCGACGCAATCTACGAAACCGGCGATGGATGGGAGGTGGTCGACTTCAAGTCGGGGCGCCCCCGGCCCGACCCGGCCAGAATCGTCCAACTGCAGGCATACGCGGTGGCAGTCGACGAGGGGATCCTCGCCACCGAACGTCCCGAGTCGCTCACCGTCACGTTCGCCTACTTCGGTGACGGCCTGGAGGAGGTGTCCGAGGTGGTTGACGAAGCCTGGCTGACGCAGGCGCGGGCCCGCATCGATGACATCCTCGAAGCAATCGACGGTGAGGAGTTCGCTCCCATGCCCTCGGCCGCCTGCCACCACTGCGATTTCGTCAAGTTCTGCGAGGCCGGCCAAGCGTGGCTGGCCGACAACGGCTAGGCAGGCGTCCGCCGGGATACGAAAAGAACCTGCCGTCGCCATCAGGCCCGATACGCTCCGGTTCATGACCAACTCCGATCGCTGGGCATTCGACGACGTCATCGAGGCCGACCGGAAGGCAGCCATCCCGCCCCCCATCGAGGTGCCGCTGGGGCTGACGCTCACCCATCGATCTACCAATACGACCGGCGAGGTGGTTGCGTTCACCGAGAGACGGCGC
>JBFKDW010000015.1:0-45411 GCA_041619515.1 Acidimicrobiia bacterium | reverse complement strand
GAGCGAATGGGCGGTGAAGCTGAGCCGGGAGGTCCCTCCGAACGCGTCTCCCGGGACGGCGGGAGTCGAGTACGGGTACCGATCGGTCGTCGTATAGAGGTCGACAACCCAGAACAGGCCTCCGTTGTCGAAGACGATGTAGGGATCGGCGTCCTGTGACAGGAACGGCGCGGCCTTTTCCACCATGTCGGAGATGTTCCTGAACAGCAGAGCCTTGCTCTCTCCAGTGATGCGGTTCGAGATGAGGGTGTTGAAATCGTTGAACCGCAGCGCCAGCGCCAGCCGTCGGAAGATGCTCCCCACCTCGACTCCGCCGGTCCCGTCGTAGGTGTTGAAGCTCACTTCACCGTTCTCTCTGAGCGCGTCCACCTCCTGCTCGCGGGTGCCGACGAACACGAACTCGTTGGCGGTCGGTACCTCACCGAAGTAGATCCGCTCCTGGGTGAGCGTGAGCGAGTCCGTGGTGATCTTGGGAGGGATGTCGTTGACGAGGAACTCGGGCTGGCCCTCTGGCGTGACTGCGTTCGACGGGCTGAGCACGGCTCCGAACCCGTGGGTGAACACGAGGTGGTCGTTGACCCAGGTGCTCTCGGCGACGTTGTCGACTTCGATCTCACGGGCGGCCAGCCCAACCTGGGTCAGCTCGCCGTCGATGAGATACCGGTCGACGTCGACGTCGGCGAACTGGTAGTACGGGCGCAGCTTCTCGAGCTGGCTGTAGGTGGAACGCAGGACGCCCGGGTCCCACAGGCGAATGTTGTCGATGGTGGCACGATTGGCTTCTATCTCGTCGGCTCCCAGATCGGCCGAAGCCGCGAAGTCGGTGACCGTGATGTCGGTCAGGTCATAGGCGTCGCGCGTCGCCGCAATGTTGCGGTCGATGTACCTGGATTCCCTTTCGATCTCGTTCGGCTCCACCGAAAGCCGCTGAACGGCCGCCGGGATGATGCCGCCGACGATCACGGAGGTCACCAGCCACAGCCCGCCGGCCACCAACGGAAGCGTCCAGCCGCGAAACCGGATGTTGACGAGCAGGAGAATTGCCGCCACCAGCGAGATGCCGACCAGCAGCTCGAGCGCCGGTTTCTGCGCGTTGAGGTCGGTAAAGGTCGCCCCGAAGGCCGCACCGCGAGTGCTGTACACCAGCTCGTAGCGGTCGAGCCAGTAGGCGATGGCTTTGAACACCGCCAGGGCGGCAAAGAGAATCGACAAGTGGAGCTTGACGGCGGCGCTCACCCGCTGCATGTTCTGCTGGATCTGGATGCCCCCGTTGAGATAGTGGAGCACGCCAACCAGCAGCGTCGTCCAGATCAGCAGCTGAAAGGCCCATCCGAACACATCCCGATAGAACGGGACGCTGAACACGAAGAAGCCGATGTCGCGACCGAACACCGGGTCGGTCGCCCCGAACTCGGTCTGATTGAAGAACAGGAGCGCCCGCTCCCACCAGTTGCCGGCCGTCAGCCCGATGAGGAATGCAAAGAGCCCGGCTGCCCCCAGCAGGATGCGGCCGCCGTAGATCTCGGCCCAGCCCTGAAACCGGGCCACCAGCTCGTCGGATTGGCCGAGCGCAAAGACCGCCCGGCGGGGCGACAGCCGGTCGGCCAGCCGCAGGTTGAGGTAGATGACGAGGAACGCGAGCACCGTGGCGATGATCACGATGAAAATGCGGGTGAACACCAGGGTCCGCCAAACGCCGGGGAAATCGAGCGAGCTGAACCAGAGGTAGTCCGTCCAGGCAACCGCAGCTCCCCGGGCGGTGAGCGCCACCACGAGCAGAATGACCGCAGCCGCCCGCAAGATATTGCGGTTCCGACCAGGGCGCCGGGGAGGGCGCGGCGGCGGACTCTCTTCAGGATCTCGGTGAATCACAGCGGCAGTCTACGGTGGCGGCTCGCCAATACCAGACGCCGGAAGCTGCCGGGAGGATGTGGATCAAGCTCCGAAGCTAGGAGGCGTGCCGGGCGGACGCCCAGTCACCGAGTGCCCAATCGGCGTCTTCGTATCCTTCCATCCGCAGCGCTTCACGGAGGGCATGGGCGTAGGCCGCGCCGGACAGCTCCCGCAGTCGCTGCTCGGAGGCACCGGTTCGCCACGTGCGATAGATGCGGGACACCGCGGCCGAGACCTTCCGGTTCGGCTCGTTCGCCGCCCGGCTCACGGTGAGGGCATCGGCAACCGCATCGGTGAGCTCGATAGCGAAGCCGGCGGCCGGCACCTCAACGTCATCGGGCGCGAGCTCCGGCGGGCCGTCGCGGCGGATGCCCAGCTCGCGGGCCGCCAGGTAGCCGGCCCGGGTGCTCTCCACGGCCAGTTCGGTGATTGCCGGGCGAAACGCCGCTTCGTGCAGGCCGGCGTCCGGGTTCCAGTCGGCGCCGATGATGCGCAGTTGTTCCAAAGCAAGGTTCTGTTGCTCGGTCAGCTGGCGCTTTATCTCCCGGTGGGCACTGTTCTGAACGGGCAGCAACAGCCGCTCCCGCAGCTCGTCGGGGTCGACGTCGCCGGCCGGTCGCGGCCGGCTGCTGCGGGTGGCGGTCCCGGCACCCGCCGACCGGGTGCCGGCCTGCCTGAGGTTGGCGAAGAGGGCATCGATGTCGTTGCCGGCGGCCGGAGACTCCGGAGCCTCGGAGGCCTCGCCCTCGCCCTCGTCCGGCCCGGCCTCGGCGGCCACCGGGGCAGACACTTCGGAGTCGTCGTCGGGCTCACCGACGACGTCGGAGCGCTGCTCGCGCAGGTTGCGAACCTCGTCCATGATCTCTTCGGCCGTGACCGGCGTGGCGGTCGGAACCCGCGCCGAGGGAATGACCCTCACCCCCGCCAGCTCGTCCGGTTCGGATTGGGGGACGATCTTGACCGTGCTGGAATCGGCCGGGATCTCACGGTCTCGCAGCGTCTCTCGCCTGGTTTCGAGCTCCTCCTCCAGGCTGCGCATCGCCTTCTGGGCCTTCTCGAGCTGGCCCATCAGCTCCGAGCGCCGGCGCTCGAGCGCCTGTGCCCTCTCCTGCGCGGCCGCCGCCGCCCGATTGGCGGACTCGATGATCTCGTCGTGCTGTGCCTGGGCGTCGCCGACGAGCCGATCGGCCTCGATGCGAGCCGCCCGCCGTTGCTCCTCGGCCGACTGGCGTGCCTGGCTCACCAGCCGATGCGACTGCTGTTCGCCCTCAGCGATGATCGCCAGGGACTCGTTCTCGCCTCGCTGTCGCACCTCGAGCACCTCGCGAGCAACATTGTCCAGAATGGCGGTGGCTTCTTCCCACACCGTCGACCGGGCCAGCTCAGCAGCGAGCTGCGCCTCGTTCCGCTGCCGGGCGGTCTCGGCATCCGCACTCTGCCGAAGGGTGGCGGCGTAGTCCTCGGCTGAGGTACGGGCTTCGGAAGCGGCGGCCCGTGCTTCTGAGGTCAGCTGTTCGGCCTCGGCGGCGGCGCCCGTCCGGATCTCCCGGGCATAGGCGTCGGCCTCCTCCCGGAGCCGATTGGCTTCGGTCTCGGCTTCCGCCCGCCAGGCGGCGGCGTCGCTGCGTGCCAGTTCCCGGGCCTCGGCGGCTTCCGCCTCGGCCGCCGCCCTCGTCTGGGCGGCATAGGTGTCGGCAGCCGTGGTGACCCGGGAAGCGTACGAATCGGCGTTCTCTCGCAGCTCGGCGGACTCCGCTTCGGCGTCGTGGCGCGTCTGACGGGCGTAGGCGTCGGCCTCAGAGGTGATCTGGGCCGCCTCCGACTCGGCAACCTCGCGTGTCTGCTGGGAGTACACGTCGGCTTCCTCGCGCACGCGGGCGGCATAGGCGTCTGCGTCGCTGCGCCGCTTGGCGCTGTCTTCCTGTGCCTCGGAAACCATCCGCGCCGCGGAGGCCTCGGCCTCGCTGCGCAGGCGGCTCGTCTCTTCTTCCGCTTCGGCCCGCCACCGGCGGGCGTCGGCGTCGGCCTCTTCCCGCCACCGGCTCGCCTCCGACGCCGCCCGGGTTCGCAGGCCCTCGGCAGCCTCCCTGGCTGCGGTGATCACAGATTCCACCTCTGCCGCCACCCGATCGAGCTCTGCCTGCACCGGCTCGGGGTAGCTGCCATCGGTGGGAACTGCGGCGGGCTGGGCGATCTCACTCTGAAGCCTGGCCAGCTCCGCCCGCAGCCCGGCCAGATACGCATCCACCTGGTCGCGGTCGTATCCGCGCCGGGTCACCTCGAATTCGAGCTCACCGAGATCGCGAAAATCGTTCATAGCGAAATCACCATACCGTCCAACCACGGTTGCGGCCAGAGATTTATGCCGGCGCGAGGGATTCCAGGAATGCCAATGCGTCGTCGATAGTTGCCACGGACACGACCTCGATCCTGCCATCCGCCGCCTCGAAGGCAGC
Organism: Acidimicrobiia bacterium; assembly: GCA_041619515.1. Classification (GTDB taxonomy): domain Bacteria; phylum Actinomycetota; class Acidimicrobiia; order Spongiisociales; family SHLN01; genus SHLN01. Next base: position 41,062 of record JBFKDW010000015.1, on the reverse strand, counting down.
CTCAAAATCCTCTGCGGGAACGAGCAGATACTCGGCGCCGACCCCGATGGCGCCGATCGTCTTCTGTTTCATGCCACCGATGGGCCCCACCGAGCCGTCGGTGGACATCGTGCCGGTGCCGGCAATACGATGGCCCCTGGTGATGTCCTCCTCCGAGAGGCGGTTGTAGACGGCCAGGGTCAGCATCATCCCCGCCGACGAGCCACCCACCGATCCCGCGTCGATGTTGACGGTGATGGGGAAATCGAACGCCGCCCCGGCGTCGGAAACGGTGACGCCGACGACCGGCAAGCCCGGATCCGTGGCGCTCTCGCCGAGCACCACCTGCAGGTCGATCAACTCGTTGTCGCGGCTCACGGTGAGGGTGACCGTGTCGCCGACCTCGCGCTTTCGCACCTCGTTGATCAGCTCCTGAACGAACTGGACGTCGGTGCCATCGACCGCCACCACAATGTCCCCCGCCTCGACGATGCCCGCTCCCCCACTGCCCTCGTTGACTTCAGCCACCAATGCCCCGGTGCCTACCACCTCGACCTCGTAGCCGAGGCGATCCAGAGCAACCGCTACGGCGATCTGCTGGGAATTCATCATCATCTGCAGGTTCTGCAGCCGCCGCTCGTCACTCGTCTGGCCTTCCGGGACGATGAGGTCGCGATCGACAATGTCAACCGCCGGGTCCCTCCACGCCTCGAACAACTCCAGGATCGTCAATGACTGAGTCGGGCGAGAGATCGTCAGGAAGAACAGCTCACCGGCGGGCTCGTAGGAGTCGGCACCGTCGACCTCGACGATCCCGTGGACCTCCACCACCGGACCGGGCGAGGTCGCCAGGTAAGGAACCCGGATGCCGGCAGCCAGGATGAGCACGAAGCCCAGCAGCAACAGGCCGACGGCCACCCAGCCCGGCGAGAAACGGCGTCTGCGGGGATGCTCGGTGGGCGGGGGCGGGTACTCGAGGGTGGTGGCAAGCTCGGTCATGGGATCGCTGATGGTACATCCAGTGAACGCTCAAACAGGCCGGCTCGGTTCCAGACGGAGCCGGCCTGCCGTCGACCTGGAAGTGGCTCAGCGACCGGTGAGCCGCCAGGCGCCGGGGAGGAGCAGGCCGGCCAGAGCCACCTTCATCAGATCACCGATGATGAACGGCACCGCGCCCAGCTCGACCGCCCGCTGCCACGAGTAGTCACCGATGTGGGCGAGCCACGGGACACCGAACAGATAGATGATGACGGTGCCTGCCAGGAACGCGGGCATGGCGGCTGCCACCGTGCGATCCTGGCCCCGCTCGGCCAGAATCCCGACCACCCAGGCCGCGGCGATGAACCCGATGAGATATCCGCCGGTTGCCCCCGTCGCCACGTCCCAGCCCTTGCCTCCCCCCGCGTAGAACGGGAACACCAGGCCGGCCACCCAATACAGCAACTGGCTGGCGGCACCGGCCTGCCTGCCGAGCACTCCCCCTGCCAGCAGCACCGCGAATGTCTGCCCGGTGATCGGGACGGGAGTGAACGGCAGGCTGATGCGGAACTGAGCTGCAGCCGCCGTGAAGAGTGCAAAGGAAACCACGAGGGCAACGGTCACCGCCCGTTTGCGCGGGAGCACCGTCGATGCAAGTGGCAGATACGTCGTAGCCATCGTCCGGCGAGCCTAATCGCTTGCCATCCGCCCAACACAAGCCGGCGGGGGGGCGCCCGGGGTCCGGCCGGGCGCAGCACGCATCGGAAGAGAGCGCCCGACCGGGCGCTCTCTTCCATGGATCCGGGTCAACTAGCCGCCACAGGGGCCGTCGTAATCATGAGCGGCTGCGGTCGGGCCCGTGAAGGGGCCTGCCAGCAGCGACACGCCATCCGGTGCAGTCGGATCGACCGCCGAGACGACGCTGGCCGTCACGATCGGGTTGGCGCCGTAATCGGCGATGGTCTCGACCATTCCCTCGAAGTCGACCTCACCGAGTGACTTGGCGGCGGCCGCCACTCCCGCCCGGGTGATGTCGCCTGCCGCCACGGCGGCTTCGAGGGCCGCCTTGAGTGGGTACTGCTCCACCCATCCGGCGCTGACGAAGTTGCTGGCCGGAACGCCGGCCGCCTCGGCCGCAGCTCGCATGGCGTTGTGGCCGGGCGTGTCGGTCGCCCACGGGCCCCACGGAGCCGAGTTGAAGTAGATGCCGGCTTCAAAGGCAGGGCCGGCCGGGCTCTGCAGAAGCAGGGCGTTCCAGGTGGGACCTGCACCGATGAAGGGCTTGGCATGACCGGCCGCGGCCGCTTTGCCGACGACGGTCGCGGTCTCATTGGGGCCCATCACGAGGAAGGTGACGTCGGCACCCCCTGAGACAACGGCGTTTACCGCCTCGGTCTGCTCGGCGTCGAGAGCGATGGGCAGGGTCTGCTGCTCGAAGATGATGTCGAGCCCGTTCTTCTCGGCCGCAAGCCTGACGCCGGCCCGATAGTCCTCGCCGAAGTCACCGGGGAAGTGGACGACGCCGACGGTAGCCGCCCCGCCCGGGAAGTTGGCGAGCGCGAAATCGACGGCGTTCATGGCCTCAACGCAGTAGCTGGCCCCCGCTTCCAGGATGAGATTGGCGTCGCTCTCGGGATAGCTCCAGCCGGACCACCAGGTAGCGGGTGCCGCCACCATGTTGTCATCGATCATGTCGGGCAGCGCCGCGATCGACTGCGGTGTGCCGAGCGATTCGGCCAATGCCAGCACTTCCTCACGGATCTCCTGGTAGGCCTCGACGTGGGTGGCAGGGTCGTAGTTGTTGTTCACGATTGCGCTGTCGACGATCTCCACGTCGAACAAGCCACCGATGCCTCCGCTGGCATTCACCCGGGCCCAGAAGAGCTGGTGGCCGGCAAGCAGGCCGGGCGACGCAGCCGCGAAGGTGCCGGTCTGATCGGTGACCGACCCCAGCAGAATGCAGCCGCGCCCGGGATCACCGTCCGTGCACGGTTCCTCGGTCACCCCGATGTCGAAACTCGGGCCGGTCATGGTCTCTTCAGTAGTAGTGGTCGTATCGCCCGTGCCGGGGTCGGCGGTTGTAGTCGTCGCCGCCGGCGGTGCGGTGCTGTCGCTGGTGTCGTCACCGCATGCCGCTGCCACGAGCGCCAATGCCGCGAAGAGCGCGATCAGCCGGAAAGCCTTCCTCATCAGCTGTCTTCCTCCTGTGAAGGTGAGTGAACCGATCGATTCATGGCCACGATAGATGGGTTGGAAAGGTTTTGCTGGCAGATTCCGGCCTCACCGGGTCTCGAGCCACCCACCGAGGGGGTCAATACGAGAACGGCCACGCTTTCCAATAGTTCCTGACTCTGATCCACAGTCCGTACAGCCCGAGGGGCTCGAATATCAGGAACACGACGATGAGCAGGCCGAACAGGATTGCCTCGAGCTGGCCGGTGTTGAGGGGCCCGGTCGCCGGGTCGTACGGGAGGAAGTCGCTGGCAGAATCGATGAGATTCGGCAGCATCGTGACGAACAGCGCCCCCATGATGGACCCGGAGATGGTCGCCACCCCGCCGATGAGCACCATGGCCACATAGAAGATCGACAGCTGCAGATTGAAGGCGTTCGGCTCCAGGAACCCGGTCACAGTGAAGAGGAGCGCGCCGGCCACCCCGGCGTAGAACGACGAGATGGCGAATGCGATCACCTTGTAGCGGGTGAGATCGATGCCCATGATCTCGGCGGCGATGTCGCGATCCCGAATGGCGGAGAACGCTCGGCCGACGCGGGACCGGGCAAGGTTCTTGGCGACGAGGGCGAACACCACCAGCAGCCCGAAGCCGAGGAAGTAGATCTTCTGCGTGTCGGTGAGGAAGAGCCCGAACACCTCGCCGTCCTCATCGAAGTGGAAACCGAGCAGGCTCAGCTCGGCCGCCCGGCGCCCGATCCCCGCCCCCCCGGTCAGCTCTTTCCACGATTGAAACACGTGCTGTCCCAAGAACACGAGGCCGAGAGTGACGAACGCCAGATACAAGCCTTTGAGGCGGAGGGCCACCGGCGCCACGATCACACCGAGGAGTGCAGCCACCAGGCCGGCGGCCGGAAGCCAGATGATCATGTCGAGCCCGTAGGCGAGCAGGCCGCGCGTGCCGGGACCCTCCACGGTCGACAGCGCCGTCGCCGTGTAGGCGCCGACCCCGAGAAAGAACGCATGGCCGAGCGACACCTGGCCCGCGTAGCCCGTCACCAGGTTGAGCCCGATGGCGCCGATGGCGGCGAACAGGGAGATGGCGGCGGGAACCAGCCAGCTGTTCGGGATCCACAACGGCAGCCACAGTGCGATGGCGAGCAGCACGGCCAGCCAGAGGCGCTGGGTACCCGTGCGAAACAGAGCGATGTCTCGCCGGTACGAGGTCACGAGCCCAGGACGGCCTCTCATACCCGCTCCACCTCCCGGGTGCCGAACAACCCGTACGGCCGCACCAGCAGCACCACGAACATCACCAGCCACGGCACGACTTGCGAGAAATTGGAACCGAGGAAATCGAAGTTTCCGGCTTGGTAGGTGGCCGCGTACGCCTCGGCGAGACCGACGACCAGCGAGCCGACGACCGCCCCCGGCAGCGAGTCGATCCCACCCACCACGATGGCGGGCAGCGCCTTGAGCGCCACGAACGCGCTGCCGGCCGACACTCCGGCGAAGCTGGTGCCGATCAGCATGCCCGCCACCGCTGCCAGGCCCCCGGCCATGCCCCAGGCAACGGCGAATACAACGGCCACCGAGATTCCCTGCGCCAGGGCAACCTCCTGGTCGAAGGCGGCAGCCCGCATCGCCAGGCCGAGTCGCGAGTATCGGAAGAACGCGACGACGGCGGCTACCAGCACGATCGTGATGATCACGGTCGCCACCTGGGCATGGCGGACGACGGCGTCACCCCAGTCCCACTGGCCGGTCCATGGCGAGCCGACGCCCCGAAAATCGACACCGATGAGGTCGTTGACGACGGTGCGAATGGCCACATCGACGCCGATGGTGAGAATGGCAACCGAGAACACCGGCTTGCCGATCATCGGACGAATGGCAATACGCTCCACCGACAGGCCGAGCGCTACGGCGATGAGGATCGCCAGGCCCAGGCCAAACCAGAAGTTCCAGCCGAGCGAGAAGGCGAAATAGCTGATGAAGTACGCCCCGGTGAGCACCAGCGCCGGCTGGGCGAATGAGAGCACCTGGGTCGACTTGTAGATCACGACGAAGCCGATGGCGATGAGCGCGTACACGGCGGCCAAGCTGAGGCCGTTGACTGTTGCCTGGATGAACTGGGTCATGACGGTCTCAACCCCTCAACGGCCGGTCGATCACGCGTACATCCCTTCGATGAGGTCACTGAAGCGCCGCTCGATCGAGGCCCGCTTCACTTTCATGGTGGCGGTGAGCTCACCGTCGTCTTCGTCCAGCTCCTTCGTGAAGAACGCGAACTTGCGGATGTGCTCCACGCGAGCGAATTTCTCGTTCGTCTCCTGCACCACTCGATCCACGAGCGCCCGCACCTCCGGCTTCTCGGTCAGGTCCTGATACGTCGTGTGCGTGACTCCGCGTGACTGCGCCCAGCTCGAGACCACCTCATAGTCGATTCCGATGAGTGCCGCCAGGTACTTGCGACGATCACCGATCACGACCGCCTCGCCGATGAACGGTGAGGTCTTGAGCGTGTTCTCGATCTCCGAGGGAGAGATGTTCTTGCCGCCTGCTGTGATGATGATGTCCTTCATCCGGTCGACGATCTTCACGTGCGTGCCGTCGACCCACTCGCCGACGTCGCCGGTGTGGAGCCAGCCGTCCTCGTCGATCGCCTCCGCGGTTGCTTCCTCCATGCCCCAGTAGCCGGCAAACACACCGTCGTGGCGGACGAGTATTTCCCCGGACTGGTCATCGATCCGCAGCTCGATGTCCGGATAGGGCTCCCCCACAGTTCCCAGCTTGACGCGGCCCGGACGGTTGGTGGTGGCGACCACCGCGTTCTCGGTCATTCCGTACGCCTCGTAGATGGGGACGCCGATGCCCATGAAGAACCGGAGGATCTCGGGAGCGATGGGCGCCGCACCGGAAATGGCGTGGCGGCAGCGGCGCAACCCGAGCCGCTCCTTCAACGCCCGGTAGAGGAACACGTAGCCGAGCGCGTACAGCACCCGGGTGGCCGGGGTGTGGCGACCGCTGTTCGCCTCCAGCGTGCGGCCGATCCGGTCGGCGACGTTGATCCACACCCGGTAGTTGAGCTTCTTGAGCCGGGAGGCGGAGGCGGCCCGGATGAGCACACCGGCGTGCATCCGCTCGTATATGCGGGGCACCGACTGGAAGATCGACGGCTGGATCTCTCGCAGGTCGGTTTGGATCGTGTCGATCGACTCGGCGAAGTTGACGACCGTGCCGGCGCTGAGGCCGAACCATTCCGAGAAAGCACGCTCGTAGACGTGGCACAGCGGCAGGTACGAGATGATGAGATCGTTCTCGTCGGGTTGCGGGTCGACGAACCCGCCGTCGCCGCCCACCCGATCGATGGCGAAGTTCACGTTCTCGACGGTCAGCATGGCGCCCTTGGGTGGGCCGGTGGTGCCCGAGGTGTAGACCAGGGTGGCGATATCGTCCCCGGCGGCGGAAGCCATTACGGCGTCGAGTGCCCCCGGATGCTGATCACGGTACCGGCGACCCTCAGCCAGGAAATCCGGCCACGACATCAGGATGTCGTCGTCGTAGCGATCTCGTATCCCCCGGGGCTCGATGTAGACGATGCGCTCGAGGGCGGGAAGCGAGTCCTTGACCGCCAGGGCCTTGTCTGCCTGCTCCTGATCCTCGGCAAAGAGAAGCCGGGAGCCGGAGTTCTCGAGCAGGTACTTGACTTCGGCTGCCGGATTTGTCGGATACAGGCCCATACTGGCGGCCCGCACCGCCTGAATCCCGAGATCGGCGTACAACCATTCGGGCCGGTTCTCCGAATGGATGGCTACCCGATCGCCCGGCTCGATGCCCATGGCCAGCAGGGCGTAGGCAACAGTCTCGGCGGCCTCCCAATACTCCCGGAATGTGATATCCCGCCAGATGCCCAGGTACTTCTCGCGCAGCGCCACCTGCGCCGGCATCCGCTCGGCCCGATCACGCAGTCGAATCGGATTGGTGATGAGGTCCACCGCTCGCGGGGAGGGGGTCGTCACGGTCACAGGGTTTCTCCTTCTCCAACGACATCGTGCTCCTCGCCGAGATAGGCGCTGATGACGTCGGGATTGCTCTGCACCTCGGCGGGCCGCCCGAGGGCGACCGGCCGGCCAAAGTCGACCACGAGCACCCGGTCGGCGAGATCCATCACCATCCGCATGTCGTGCTCGACGAGGATCATGGCAATGCCCAGCTCGTTGCGAATATCGAGCATGAAGCGGGCCATGTCCTCGGTTTCCTCCAGGTTCATGCCTGCCACCGGTTCGTCGAGCAGCAAGAGGCGCGGCTCCATCGCCAGTGCTCGGCCGAGCTCGACGCGCTTTTGAACACCGTACGGGAGAAAACCGACGTAGGACTTCCGAAACTGCTGGATGTCCAGGAAATCCACGATGTCCTCGACCACCTCGCGATTGGCGAGCTCCTCGCGCCGGGCCCGGCCGAAGAACGCGCTCGCCGACGGTGCCCCGTAGCTGAAATGCAGGTGGCGGCCCAGCATCAGGTTGTCGAGCACGGTGAGCCGCTCGAACAGCTCGACATTCTGGAAAGTCCGGGCAACGCCGAGCGCCGCGATCTTGTTGGGGCGCATCCCGAGGATGTCCTTCCCGAGAAAGCGGATCGATCCCTCCTGGGGCTGGTATACGCCCGAAAGGCAGTTGAACGCCGAGGTCTTGCCGGCGCCGTTCGGCCCGATGATGGCAAACAGCTCCCCGGGCTCGACCTCGAAGGAAACGTTGTCGAGCACCTTCAAGCCACCGAAACTGAGGTGGACATTCTCGAACTCGAGCACCGGGCCATCATGGCCGGCATGGTCGGATTTCAGGTAGGCGGCAAGGCTCCGCTCGTGACTAGTCATCCCCAGCGTTTCCTTCGCCGGTAGTGCTTCACGTCGCGGAAGGACCTGACCGATTCGTCGCCACCGAGGCCGAGATAGAACTCGCGCACGTCCTCGTCGGCCAGCAATTGGGAGGCAGGCTTGTCCATGACGATCTTGCCGGTTTCCATCACGTATCCATGCGACGCGATCGACAGCGCCATCATGGCGTTTTGCTCGACCAGCAGCACTCCGGTCCCCTGGGCATTGATCTCAACGATCAAATCGCGGATCTGGGCGACGAGCAGCGGCGCAAGACCGAGGCTGGGCTCGTCCAGGAGCAAGAAGCGGGGGCCGGACATGAGCGCCCTGCCCATGGCGAGCATCTGCTGCTCGCCGCCGGAAAGATACCCGGCGACCGCCCGGCGGCGGTCGGCAAGGACGGGAAACAGGCCGTACACCCGATCGAGGTTCTCGGCCATGCCGGCCCTATTGGTGTGGGCCCCAACCCGCAGGTTCTCGTCGACGGTGAACTGGGCGAAGATCCGCCGCCCCTCCATCACCTGCGTCACTCCGCTCTCGACCACTTTGGACGCGGGAAGGTCCTGGATCGGATCGGCGTCGAGCGTGATGTCGCCTTTGGTGATCTCCCCCTCGTGCACGTCGAGCAAGCCAGAGATAGCCCGCAGCACGGTGGTCTTGCCTGCACCGTTGGCGCCGAGCAGAGCCACGATGTCACCGTCGGGAACCGAAAGGCTGATTCCGCGGAGAACCAGAATCACGTCGTTGTAGACGACTTCGACGTTGTTTACCGCGAGCAAGCCCGCGCTCCCTCCTTCTCGGCAGGGAAACCATACCAACGCCCTACTCTCTGTGTCGTGGACGCACAACGCATCGCTCTGGAGGAGATCGCGCGGGGACGCATCCTTCCCCACCTCCGTCACCCCTCCGCCGAAGTTCGCCGCCTGGCGGCGGCAGCCAGCGCATCCCTCGGCGCGGCTGCTCTCGCGCCGCTCATCCCACTTGCCACGGGCGACCCCGACACCGAGGTTCGAGCCGAAGCCGTCGAAGTCCTCGGGGGGTTGGGCACCGACGCCTACGAGGCGGTGACGGCAGCCACCCGGGACGATGCCACCAGGGTCGTAGAGGCCGCCACCACCGCCCTCGGCGAGATTGGTGATACAGCCGCCGTGCCCTGGCTCATCGAGACCGCCACCGCCCACCCCGAGCCGATCGTGCGCGAAGCCGCCGTCGCCGCACTCGGTGCGATCGGCGATGCCCGGGCACTGCCCACCCTGCTGGAGGCCGCATCTTCGGGCAAACCCCAGGTCCGGCGGCGGGCGGTGGTGGCTTTGACGGCCTTTGACGGCCCCGACGTCGAAGCTGCCTTCGTGGCGGCCCGCAAGGACCGCAACCCCATGGTGCGTGAAGTAGCCGAAATGGTGCTCGGGCGAACCGGCTGAATCGACTCACAGGGGTGCCCGAGCCACTACCCAGCCGCCTGACACTGCCGCCTCGAGAACGACATGCGCGTCCTGAATGTCCGGGGTCAGGCCCCTTCGATCCACTCGGACCCGTCACCCCAATGCTCCTGCTTCCAGATGGGAGCTGTGGCTTTGAGCTCATCGATGAGAAAGCGGGCGGCCTCGAACGCATCCGCGCGGTGGGCAGAGCTGACGACGACGGCCACCGAGGCTTCACCAACCTCGACCCGGCCCACCCGATGCTCCACTCCGACACCGATCAGCGGCCAGGCTGCTCTCGCCTGCGTAACCAGCTCGGAGATCTTGGCCTCAACCACCTCGAGATAGGCCTCGTAGACCAGGTGGGTGACTCCGGCTTTGCCCGGCGAGTGGTTCCGGACCACGCCGAGAAAGGACACGACGGCACCGGCGCGTGGATCGAAGACGCGATCGAGGAGGGATGTGGGATCAAGCGGTGTTTCAGAAACACGCACGTGGTCCCGATGTCCTTCTGCACCCATACAATTGACGATAATGCACGATCCTGAGCGACTCCCGATTGAATGGCCCGCCCCGATGGCAACACTACCGGAGGCCCAAACCGCCGCCCCGGCACCTGCCGCCAAGCGGCGGACCGCCTGGGTGGTTCCGATGGCAGCCGGCTTCCTGGGTGCCGGCGTCGCTCTCGCCACCGTTTTCGCTACCGACCTGGGCCGGCCCGAGGCGGTAACGGATCGGGTCACCCAGATCGTACGCACCGAGATCGTCACGCCGGAAAACGTCACGGTCAACAGCCTGGCAGCCGCCGTTGCCCGCCGGGTGACACCATCGGTGGTCACCGTTGAGATCTTCGCCGGCCCCTCCCGGGTCGGCTCCGGCTCCGGGATCATCCTCGATGCCGACGAGGGCTATATCGCAACCAACGAGCACGTCGTCAAGGACAATGCCTCAGTCGGTGTGGTCCTGGCCGACGGCCGCCGCTACGAAGGCACCGTCGTTGGAGTGGACGAGCTCACCGACCTGGCCGTGATCAAGATCGAAGCGGAGGGCCTGGTCGCGATCGAACGCGGAAGCACCGACACGCTGCAGGTGGGCGACACGGCCATCGCCATCGGCAATCCCCTCGGCCTGCGCGGCAGCCCCACGGTCACGGTCGGGGTTCTGTCGGCGTTCGATCGTCTGGTCGAAGGTGACACCGACGACGACGACCTCTACGGCATGGTTCAGACCGACGCCCCATTCACCCGGGGGTCGAGCGGTGGCGCGCTCGTCGACGCCGAAGGCAAGCTGATCGGCATCACCACTGCGGTGGGAGTGAGCGACCTCGGCCCCGAAGGCCTCGGCTTTGCGACGCCGATTGAGGTCATGACCCGGGTGACCGATGAGATCATCGCCCGCGGATACAGCGGGCACGGCTTCCTCGGCATCCGGGGCTCAACCGAGCTGGCGGCCCAGCCCGACGGCGGCCAAGCACCGGTCGGGGTGCTGGTATCGCAGCTGCTGGAAGGATCCAGCGCCGGCGGGTCGGGCATTGAGATCGGCGACATCATCACCACGGTGGACGGCCGGGGCGTGACCACCATGGAAGGCTTGATCTCTGCGCTGCGGCGATTCGGCCCGGGGGATCTGGTCAACGTCGAGGTGAGCAGGGCGGGGACCCCGCTCAGCGTCACCCTCGTCCTCGGCGCTCGGAATCCGACGCCGTGAGCGACAACATATTCGATCGATTGGCCGAGCTGCTGTCCTCGTCGGGGACCGTCAATTGGGCCCTCGCCGAAGAGCTCGGCAGCAGCGTCGCCGGCGAACCGGGTGTCGTCCCCGCCGGGGCCGACGCCCACTGGCAGGGGCTCGTCGACTTCGCCGGGCGGACGCTGGCAGAGGCCGCTGCCGTCGACCTGACCCCACCGCCGGTCGCCGTTCTCGACCGGCGGCAGTGGACGACGGCAACCATTGCCGAGTACGGCTACCTCGCCGAGCCGCTTGCAGCCACGCTCGGACAGGACGAGTCCAACCCGTTCGCTCCCGTGTTCTCGATCATGGTCGGGCTGCAAATCGGTTCGATGGTGGGCTCCAGCAGCCACCGCACGCTTGCCAATTTCGACGCCGCCCTGCCGCCGCTCGGGTCCCGATCCCTTCGCTTCGTAGCGCCCAACATCGGCGAGTTCACCGAATCACACGACGTGGACGAAGCGCAGGCCCACCTCTGGGTGGCGGCCCATGAGCTGGTCCAGAACCGGCTGCTTGCGGTGCCGGCGGTGGCAACCCGATTCCGCAATACGGTCGAAACCTATGTCACCGGCCTGGAGCTGGACCCAACCTCGGTGCCGGTCGACCTCGAGGCCGGCTTTGACCCCGAACGGCTCGGGCAGATGATGCAGGATCCGTCGTTTCTCACCGGCATGTTCACCGGGCCCCGCCAGGCTGAGGACCTGGCCCGGATTCAAGCGCTGCTGGCGGTGGTCGAGGGCTACGTCGGATACCTGCTCGACCGCCTCGACGCCAAGCTGCTGCCCCAATTGGCCAGGATTCGCGAGGCAGTCGATCGCCGCCGGGCGACACCATCGCAGGGCGAGGTATTCCTCCAGAAGATGCTCGGCATCGAGCTTCGCCGACCCGAGTACCGGGCCGCAATCGCCTTCTTTGAGGAGCTCGAGCGGCGGTGGGGACGCGAGGCAACTGCTACCGTCTGGAACGAGGTCGACGCCCTCCCCGATCCGGGTGAGCTCGCCGACCCGGTGGCGTGGGCGGCACGAACCCTGCTGTCCTAACCCCTCAACCACCCCGAGTCCCCCGCCGATATCCAACCCCTAGCTAGGCAAGAGTTCATGAACGACATCTCACCTCTCGACCCGACGATTCCCGGCGCGGTCTGGCGCTATAAGTGGCTCGTAGCGCTGATCGTGATGCTGGGCGGAGCGCTGGGCGTTGCCTGGGCGACCTTCACCCCGCCCGTCTTCACCGCCAAGGCCGAGCTGGTCGTGGAAGATCCCGGCTCCATCGGAGTGTTCGATTCCCGAAGCAGCGCCCAGTCGGAGCGGTACACGGCCGACCAGGTTGAGATCCTCGACTCGCCGGCCGTGGAGCGGGGAGCCGAGGAGATCATCCTGTCCGTCCTCCCCGATTTTGACGACGATGTCAGCGACATGTCGAGTGTCGAAGGCGACTCCAGCAGCAGCCTGATCACCATTCGAGTCGCCAGTTCGGATCGGGAAGAGGCACAGATCGTGGCCAACGCGCTCATCGGTGCCTACCAGACGATCAAGGAGCAGACCGCGGAGGCGAGCGCTCAGGCAGCGCTCGACGAGCTCGACGCCTCCCTGGCACTCGTCGACGAACAGGTGGCCGAGCTCCAGCGTCGAGTCACGGTGGCCCGGTCGGCCAGTTCGCAGCGGGAAGAGCTGGACAACCAGTTCACTGCCGCCATCGACCGGATCGTGGCCCTGCAGAGCGAGCTGGTCTCGACGACATCCACCGCCAGGGCGGCCGAGATCAGGCTCGAGCTCGCCGACCTGCTCGTGCAAGTCCGGACATACCAGGAGATTCAGAACGCCGAGGGCACCAACCCCACTCTGAGCCCCCTCATCCAGGAGCTGCAAAGCACGATCGAACGGCGGGCAACACTCGAAGTTCGCCGCGACCAGATTGCCGTCGACTCCAAGCTGGTGACACGCGGCATCGCCCTCATCTCAGAAGCCCAGCTTCCCAAGGGCGACGGCCGGGAGGAGACGCGGGCGGGGATCATCGGAGCGGTGGCCGGGGCCCTGGCGGCACTCGCCATTGCCTACTCGGTGGCTATTCGCCGCCGCAGCTTCACCAGCCGGGCCGAACCGGAGATCATCGTCGAGGCCCCGATCATTGCCGAGATCCCCCGCTTCGGGGACGAGCACATCACCACGGCGCTTCCCGTCCAGGACATGCCGCAAACAAGGACCGCCGAGTCGTTCCGCTTCGCCGCTGCGGCCATCGACATCCAATCGGCGGCGTCTGGAGCCCGTTCGCTGGTCGTCGTCTCCGGCAACGCACGAGACGGCAAGACGACGGTCATGGCGAACGCGGCCATGGCAGCCGCCCGGGAAGGCAATCGGGTGCTCGTGATCGACGCCGACTTCGGCAGCCAGAACCTGAGCCAGATGCTGGTGGGAGATATCCCGCCGGCGACGGGGATCACCGAGGTGGTCGAGACGGGCGCCGATCTGCGGCGGGCAATCGTAACCGTGCCGGTGGCCGACGGGGCCTCCTTGAACCTCCTCGCACGCGGCCATCGGCCGGTGATCGCAGCAAACTTCTTCAGGAGCGCCGCCACCCGGGTGTTCTTCGAAGGCATCCGGGACGAGTTCGACCTCGTGCTGATAGACACCCCTCCGCTGCTTCACGTGGCGTACACCAGCATCATTTCCCGCTATGCCGACGCCGCCCTGCTGGTGGTCAACCACGGCGGCCCCGTCGGCGAGCTCGAGGAGGTGGTGGACCGCCTCGCCTTCATAGGGACGAAGCCGATGGGCTATGTCTACAACCGTTCGCCGCTCCGGGCTGATCAGACCGAAGTGGAGGGCTCGCTCAAGGACATACTCGGCGGTGGAGGCAGCGGCACCGCCCGGGACAACGGAGCGGCCAGGAAGGGCAAATCGGTGCGGAAGGCGAAACAGCCGCGCTAACCGCTGCCCGGGGCGCTGAGAACACCGGCGCCGGGTCGCCTGCGGTCGGGACGGTCCTCGCCTCTCAGGACTGCCCGTAGTCGAGCCACTGCTGATAGGTGCGAGGGTCGTTGAGCCAGAAGAAGTGGAGCCCATCCTGGTCGAAGACATTGTCGTAGAACCGGTTGTTGCGGGAGGTGAAGACCGAGTTGTCGCCCAGGTCCTGGCCCAGGCCGGTCCACCCCTCGTTGCCGGTGATGATGTTGTCGTGCACGGCCAGGTTCTCGAGCGACAGCGGTCCGTATGAGGCGGGGGCACCGGTCCGGTCCTGATCGATGCCGACGATGCCGTCGGCGTTTCCCTCGACGACGTTCCCGAACACCTCGACGTTGACCGACGTCGCCACTGCGATGCCGGCTCCCCACAGCCAGGCGTCGAAGCCGAATCCGTTCCCCCGCACCTCGTTGTTGGAGATGACGGCGTCGTAGCTGATCTCGTGGAAGATGCCGATACGGTCGTTGTCGATGACCCGATTGGAGTCGAACACCGTGTCGATGTTGTCGATGTCGGTCCACAAGCCGACACCGGCGTTGTTGTGGACGTAGTTGTCTCTCACCACGAGGCCGCTGGTGTAGGCGAACTTGGATCCTCCCGCCTCCCAGCCCGAGCTGAAACCTGCTGTGTTGTTGCCATAGATCTCGTTGCCGATGAAGCTGACCCCGGCCCCTTTGGCGGCAACACCGAGCTGTCCGTTCTCGTACACCAGGTTGTCGCGCACAGTGGCCCCGGTGGTGGCCGCAACCCCGACCCCATGATTCCATCGCACGACGTTGGCCACGATCATCCAGTCCGATCCGCCGACGAGGTCCTCACCGTCGGCGCGGCTGTCGATCGCGCCCACCTGGGCGGGGTTGGCGTACTTCTCGACAACCAGCCGGCGGATTGTCACGTTGTGGGCGGCACCGGAGAACGCTTGCTGTACCACACTCAGCTCGACCACCCGGCCGGCGGGGTCCTCGCCCAGGTAGATCGTGTCGCTCCCGTAGTCGAAGAACCAGGTTCCGGGCCCGACCTGTGAGACCGAGCCGACGTGTCTCAGCACCCGGTCGTCGATGAAGAGATCCTCGGGATGCACGCAGCGGGGACGGTCGTCGAGACACTGACCGTGCGCCCGGCCCTCCGCCTCCTGCCCGTCGATGAGCCACAAGCCGTTGCGTTCCACCCACGAGCTCAGGACCTCGGCCCCGCTCAGGATCGAGCCCGGGTACCCGATGAAGGTTTGCCCGTCGCGGGGCACGATGGATTCGCCCCGGTGGATGCCCGGCTCGAGCACGAAGGTGGTTCCCGGCGGCTCAGATGCCGCCAGGCGGGCGAGATCGTCTCCGGGAGCCACCACGATGGTTGGTGGGCCGGCGGGAACGGTCGTGGTGGTCGGCCCCGGATCGACAGCAGTGGTTTCCGTGCCGGTGGCGGCGGTGCTCGACGTCGTGGTGGTCGTCTCCGGCGTCGACGGCTGGCTCGGGGCGGGGCTCGACGGCCACAGGACGATGGCGGCGACGAGGAGGACCGTTGCGAGCGCGATACCGGGGAGGGCCAGCGCACGGCCCGAGGCTTTCATCGGCGGGAGTCTATGGAGGTGCCGTCGCTCGGCTAATCGAGGCCGTAGGCGAGCCAGGCATCATAGGTGCGCTGCCCGTTGTCCCACTCGAAGAAGTTGCCGGAGCCGATGTTGTAGGTGTTGTTCTCGAACCGGTTGTTCTGGCTGCTGAAGATCGCATTGTTCCCGTGGTCTTGCGCCACGCCGGTCAGGCCCTGTGACATCGTGACGTTGTTGTCGTGCACGTACAGGTTCCGTATCTGGAGCGGCCCATACCGTGCCGGGTCGCTGCTGCGGTCCTGCTCCACCGCCCCGATCCCGTCGCCGTTGTTGACGACCGTGTTCCCGTAGATCTCGACGTTCGGGGATGAGGAGATGACGATGCCGCCGCCCCACAGCCAGGGATCGAAGGCAAGCCCGTTGCCCTCGAGATAGTTGTCGCGGATGACGGCGTCGTAGCTGATCTCGTAATAGATCCCCGCCTTGGAGTTCCCGACGATTGTGTTGTCGGCAAACAGCATGTCTTTGCAATTGAGGTCGGCCCACAGGCCGGGACCGTAGTTGTGGTGCACATAGTTGTTGATCAGCTGGACGTTGGTGGTTTCCGCGAACTTGGTGGCACCTCGCTCCCAATCCACCTCGTAGGGGATATCACCGTTGTAGGCGATCTCGTTGCCCTCGAACAGCGATCCGGAGCCGACCGCTCCCACCCCGAGCTGGCCGTTGTGATGGATGTTGTTCCGCTCGACCCTGGCGTTCTTTCCTACCTTGATGCCGACCCCGTGATTGAGGCGCACCTCGTTGCCGGAAATCACCCAGTTGTCGCCCCCGGCGTCGGAATTGTTGTATCGATTGTCGATCGCACCGTGCTGGGCGAGGTTGGCGTATTTCTCGACGATGAGGCCGGTGATCGTCACGTTCGGAGAGTTGCCGACGATCGCCCCGGCGGTCACGCTGGTTTCCACCGTCCTGCCCGATGGATTATCTCCGATGTAGATGCGATCGGCCCCGTAATCGAAGAACCAGCGGCCGGGACCGACCTGGGATCGGCTGTCGACGTGGTCGAGCCGCACGTTGTCGATGAAGAGGTCCTCGCCGTGGCTGCAGCGGGGAGCCGAGCTCTCGCAGCGGCCGTGCCGGCCGCCGTCCTGAGTCTGGCCGCCCACCCACCATTGGCCGCCATCCTGCGACCAGCCGGTCAGCAGCCGCGAGCCGTTGAGCACTGCTCCCGGCTCGCCGATGATCACGTTCCCGGGCTTGGGCCGGAACCGCTGCATGCGGTGGACCCCGGCGCGAATGTAGAACGTCGACCCGTCCGGCGCGCCGTCGATGGCGTCCTGGATGCTCGACCCGGGGTACACGCTGATGGCCCCGGGTGGGACCTCCGGCTCGGGTTGGGGCCCGCCCGAGCCCACCGGGTCGGGCACCCGGCCGCCGGTTGCCCCCGCCGCCGGAATCCCCACATGGCGGCCGACGACGTACTCGAGGGGAGCGCCGGAAGCTTCGCCGAGGCCGTGCAGGTAGAGGTGGCCGTTCCCGGGTCGATAGACACCCAGTGTGTCACGACCGTCGCCGTCGAAGTCACCGGTAACGACGGGCTCGCCGGGATTACCGAAATGCCCGTAGGGCCCGAGAGTGCTGGTGTTGCCGTACGAGAGCTCGAAATAGCCGTGCGCCAGCTTCCAGAGGCCGACGGTGTCCTTTCCGTCGCCGTTCCAATTGCCTGCGATCGGAGTCCCGTAGCCGTCGCCGAACACGAACTGCTGATCGGCAAAGCCGGTGGTGTTGCTGTTGCGGAGGTAGAAGGTGGCCGTCGACGGCCGGTAGACGCCGATGGTGTCGACGCCATCACCGTTCCAGTCCCCGCACACCGGGCGGTCACCCGGGATGCCGAAGAAGATCGAGACGTCCGCAAAGCCGAAGTCGTTGGATTGGCGCAGGTGGAGGAAGCCGGTGTCGGATCGGAACAGGCCGACGGTGTCGGTCCCGTCCCCGTTCCAGTCGCACAGCAAGGGACGGTCCTCCGGCACCCCGTAGTAGAAGTCGCCGATCCCTTCCATGCGCCACAGCCCGAGCCCGGCATCGTAGAAGGCAACTTGCTCGGAGCCGGCGGCGGCCGCCGGACCGATCGCAACCAGCGCAGACGCGATGAGCGCAAATGCCGCCACCATACGGCGGCTTGTGGTCCGAGTTCTCCTGCCCATCGTCATGTAACCTGTGTCAGCGCGTGGCGACTCTAAGCACTCTGCGTCACAATGCCCAAATCGAGGAACCGGCCGAGCTGTCAGGACTGACCGAATGCGGACCACTCGGCCAGGGTGCGGCCACCGTTGTTCCATTCGAATTGGTGCCCGTCACCGCCGAGCACGTACACGTTGTTCACGAACCGATTGTTCCGATTGGTGAAGATCCCGTTGTCTCCGGTGTCCTGCACCAGCCCGGTCTGACCCTGGGCCATCGTGATCCGGTTGTCGTGGACGTACAGGTTGGTGACGAGCTGCGGGCCGTAGGACGATGGCGCATCCGACCGGTCCTGCTGGATGCCGGCGATGCCATCTCCGTTGTTGATGACCTCATTGCCGTAGATCTCCACGTTCGGCGAGGCCGCCACCACGATGCCGGCTCCCCACAGCCATGCCGTTTGGCCGAACCCGTTGCCCTCGATGTAGTTGTTGCGGATGACCGCGTCGTAGGAGATCTCGTGGAAGATTCCGATTCCGACGTTGTCGGTCACCCGGTTGCCCTCGTAGGTGGTCCGGATGTTGTCGATGTCGGTCCACAACCCGGGCCCGACGTTGTGGTGCGAGTAGTTGTTGCGCACGACGAGATCGGTCGAATGCGACCACTTCGTGCCGCCGCCTTCCCATCCGTAGGCATAGCCGGCCGCGTTGTTGTACGAGATCTCGTTGTTCTCGATGACCATTCCGGGACCGTCGCCGCCGAGACCGAGCTGGCCGTTGTGATGCACGTAGTTGCCGACGACCTTGCTGCCGTTGGTCGACTTGATGCCGACGCCGTGATTGTTGCGCACCTCGTTGTTGGCGATGAGCCAGTTGGAGCCGTTGGTCTTGCCGCTCGGGTTGTCCCTGGTGTCGATGGCACCCACCTGTGCCGGCCCGGCGTACTTCTCTATCACGAGGCCGGTGATGGTGACGTCGCTCACCTGGCCGTAGAAGGCCTTCTCGGTGACGGAGGTCTCGACCCGCTTGCCGGCCGGATCGTCGCCGATGTAGATCCGGTCGGATCCGTAGTCGAAGAACCACGTGCCGGGCCCGACCTGATCCTTGCCCGTGACGTGCTTCATCCTGACGTCGTTGATGAACAGTTCCTCGGGATACGCGCACCGGGGAGCATGGGACTCACAGGACCCGTGCTGGCGGCCCGATTGGGTCTGGCCGCCTACGAACCAGCGGCTCCCGTCACGCTGCCAGCCGGACAGCAGCCGGGCTCCGCTCATGACCGCCCCGGCCTCTCCGATGAAGGTCTGGCCCGACTTGGGTTTGACTTGCTGCTCCCGGTGAACGCCGGCGGTCAGCAGGAAGGTGGTGTTGCCGCCATGCTGGTTGACCGCGTTCTGAATGCTGGTTCCCGGCGCGATCCGCACCGCATCGGCCGGGATCGGGACCGCCGGCTTGACGATGGGTGAAGCGGGCTCCGTATCAGGCACCTCGCCGGTCGACTCTTTTTCCGGAGGGAGCTCCTTCTCCGGCGGGGGCTCCGCCACGGGGGGGTCTTTGGGAGTGACGACGTCCTTCAGCTGGCCGGTGTATTCGGCGTGGGTGGTGTGAAGGCCGCTGGCAGGGTTGAATTCGGCAGCGAGCGGTATGCCGGACACTCCGCCCAGGTCGTACACCGCCGCGATCTTGGTGGAGCCGAACAGGTTGGTCACCGCCAGGGTCTTGGTGGCCGGCTGATACACGGCGATGCGATCGATCCCGTCCCCGTCCCAGTCTCCGACCACCAGCGTGTCGGTGGACGCTCCGAAATAGGCTTCCATCACCGGGCTGTCGGAGACATGTCCCCGGGCCAGGGCGACAAACCCGTTCTTCGGATCGCGGACTCCGACCGTGTCGATGCCGTCTCCATTGAAGTCGCCGGCGAAGGGAACCCCGTTCGGGAATCCGAACCGGAACTCCTTCTGCCCGAACCCCTGGGAGTTGACGTTGCGCAAATAGAACCGCGACTCGGATGGCCGGAAGATGGCGATGGTGTCGATCCCGTCCCCATTCCAGTCGCCGCACAAGGGCCGGTCCCCGGGTATTCCATAGTAGAACTCGTAGCTGGCCGCTCCGGTGCTGAGCCCGTCATGGAGCAGCAGGTACCCGGTGCTCTCCCGGTACACGCCGACGGTGGCGATTCCGTCACCGTTCCAGTCACACAGCAGGGGGGTGTCGCCGGGAGCGCCGTAATAGAAGGCCGATGCATCCGGCAGTTGCCAGCGGGAGCTACCCGGGTCGTAGAACGCCATCTCGGTACCCGACGTGTCACCCGCCCCGGCGATGGCTCCGTGGAGTGGTATCAAGATGACGAGGGCGGTCACGGCAGCGGCCAGGCGCTTCATTCTTCCTCACAGTGGTCGAGTCAGCTACGTCACGTGTTATCGACCGCCGAGAGTGAACACTTGAGGCTGAAGACGACGCATTCAGTGCCGAAATGCAGATCGGGTGGCTGCTTTGGTCGTACACTGAAATCTCGTGAAGATCCTCCAAATCCACACCCAGTACCGGCAACCGGGAGGCGAGGATTCAGTTGCCTTGAACGAGGCCGAGCTGCTGCGCAGCGCCGGGCACTCCGTGATCGAGCACCGCGAACAAAACCCATCCGGTCCCCTTGCGGCCGGCGGCGACATCATCCGCGGGCCCTGGAACCTGGCAGCTGCCCGCCGGATACGAGACCTGGTGCGGGTACACGAGCCCGACGTCACCCACGTTCACAACACCTGGTATCACCTGTCGCCCTCGGTTTTCCGCAGCGCCCGGGAGGCGGGCTCACCCACCATGCTCACCCTGCACAACTACCGGCTGGCATGCGCCAACGCCATGCTCCTCCGGGACGGAAAGCCGTGCGAGCTCTGTGTTGCCAGCCAGAACGCCTGGTACGGCGTCCGCTACAAGTGCTACCTCGACAGCTATTCGCAATCGGTGGCGTCGGCGGCCACCATCGCCTTCAACCGAAGGCGAGGAACCTGGCGCAAAGATGTCGACCTCATCCTGGCCCTCACCGAGTTCGCCCGCGAGCGGTTCATCGAGAGCGGCATCCCGGAGGACCGGATTGCGGTCAAACCCAACTTCGTGCCCGATCCGGGCGCTCGCTCGCGGGCGGTAGAGGATTCCGACCTCGTTCTGTTCGTCGGGCGCCTCACCGGCGAGAAAGCACCCGACGTGCTCGTCGAGGCCTGGGACCGGGCGGGCCTGGACTACCGGCTGGAAATCATCGGGGACGGGCCCCTCGAAGCCGACCTGCGCAGACGGGGCGTTCCCGGAGTCCAGTTGCTCGGCCAGCAGGATCAGCTGCTGGTCCGCGAGAAGATGCTCGCGGCTCGCGCCCTCGTGCTGCCCTCCATCTGGTACGAGGGCCTCAGCATGGTGCTGCTCGAGGCACTGGCAGCCGGCCTGCCGGTCCTGGCATCGGACGTCGGCCCCATACCGGAAGTCGTTGCGCCGCTGGGGCCCGAGTGGCTGACCCGTCCCAATGACCCCGACGACCTCGCCAAGGGGCTTGCCCGCCTGGAAGACGAAGAGGCGGTGGCCCAAGCCGGGTCCGTCGCCCGGGCCCAGTACGAGGCGCACTACTCAGAGGCCCAGGGTCTCGCCAACCTCTTGGCGATGTACAAAAGGGTCGTCCGTACCATTTCAGGTCGGTAACCGCCCGGTCGATAATCCCCCCATGGCTATCCCGCGGGTCGACGTACTGGGTGTTGGCATCAGTGCAATAAACATGCACATGGCCGTTGCCGAACTCGCCCGATGGGTCGACGAGAAAGAGCAGCACTACGTGTGTGTGACCGGAGTGCATGGCGTGATGGAATCCCAGGCCGATCCGGCCCTGCGTGCAATTCACAACCGATCCGGGCTCACTACCCCCGACGGCATGCCCATGGTGTGGGCCGGCCGGCGGGCGGGGGCCGAGCACATGTCGCGGGTCTATGGTCCCGATCTCATGCTCGAGATGTGCGCACGCTCGGCCGCAGCCGGGTGGACCCACTACTTTTACGGCGGCAAAGAAGGTGTGCCGGAGCTGCTCGCCCGCCGCCTGCAGGAGAAGTTTCCAGGCCTCAAGGTCGTCGGCACCTTTTCGCCTCCGTTTCGGCCCCTCACCGAAGCCGAGTCCGACGAGATCGCCCAGGCCATCAACCAGGCGGACCCCGACTTCGTATGGGTCGGCTTGAGCACGCCCAAGCAGGAGCGGTGGATGGATGCCAATATCGGCAAGCTGTCGGCGCCGGCCATCCTCGGAGTCGGGGCCGCCTTCGACATCCACGCCGGATTGCTCCCCCAGGCCCCCGGGTGGATGCAGCAGCGGGGTCTCGAGTGGCTGTACCGACTGGTGAAGGAGCCCCGCCGGCTCTGGAAGCGGTACCTCGGAAACAACCCGCGCTTTCTCATGAAGATGCTGAAACGGCCTCCCCGTCTCGTCCAACCAGGCGAGCTGGAGGCCGCCCCGGCGCCTCCCAATACGACCACAGAAAGTGAACTACACTGAGTAGCTACGGGGCTACTCGCTTACCATCCCTAGGAAAAGGATATTTCGATCATGGAACGCGTACTCGTAACCGGTGCCGGCGGTTTCATCGGCCACCACCTCGTAACCGACCTCCGCAAGCGGGGCTATTGGGTGAGGGGCGTCGATATCAAAGAGCCCGAGTACACCGACATCGACGCCGACGAGTTCAAGCTGCTCGACTTGCGGCGCTGGGAGGCTTGCCTGGAAGCCACCAAGGACGTGGACCACGTGTACGCCCTCGCGGCCGACATGGGCGGGATGGGGTTCATCTCCGCCAATCACTCCACCATCCTCCACAACAATGCGCTCATCAACCTGCACACGCTGGAAGCGGCACGTGAGAATGGCGTCAACCGCTACCTGTACACCTCCTCGGCCTGCATCTACCCGGAGTATCTGCAGGAAGACGCCGATGTCACGCCCCTCAAAGAGGAAGATGCATATCCGGCTGCACCGCAGGATGCGTACGGGTGGGAGAAGCTCATTTCGGAGATCGCCGCCCACTATTACCACCTCGACTACGGGATGGACGTCCGCGTGGTGCGGTTCCACAACATCTACGGCCCATACGGCACGTGGACGGGTGGCAGGGAAAAGGCGCCTGCCGCGCTGTGCCGCAAGGTTGCCGACGTCGAGGACGGCGGCACGATCGAGATCTGGGGCGACGGTGAGCAGACCCGCTCCTTCTGCCATGTCGACGACACGGTGGAGGGCATCTATCGCCTCATGATGTCCGACTACACCGAGCCACTCAACCTGGGACGCGACCGGATGGTCACCATCAACGAGCTGGCCGAGATCATCATCGAGATCTCCGGCAAGCGCAACATCAAGCTCAAGCACGTCGATGGCCCCCAGGGGGTCCGGGGACGCAATTCGGACAACACTAAGCTGCGCGAGGTCCTTGGCTGGGAGCCCACCACCACCCTCGAGGAAGGCCTGGTGGGAACCTACCGCTGGATCGAAAAGCAGCTGCACGAAAACCGGGGCTAGCGACCGGCCGGTGCCGGGGACACGACACGAGAGGTGGGAGGCGCGATGACGAATGCAATCCGCCCGCCTTCCGAGGGTCCCGGCTATCGCAGCGGCCAGGTCATTCAGGCCGCCCTCGCGAGCGAGCGGCGTCACCAAGCTGCCCGGTACGTCTTTCTGGCGAGAGCGCTCGCCTTCTTGCTCGCCGGGTATCTCCTGTTCGACCGCACCTTCGCCTGGCTCCATGTGCCGGGGACTCCGATTTTCATCGGCGAGGTCGTGCTGGCAAGCGGTCTCTACGTTGCCTTCAGGTCGAAAGAGGCGCTCCGATTCGTCCGGCTGAGCCCGCCCATGCAGGCGCTGCTCGTGTTCATGGGATTTGGGACCCTTCTCACCGTCATCGCAGCCACCGGCGACTACGACATCCGTGACGTGGCGCGGGATGCCGCCATCTGGTACTACGGGCTGTTCGCAGTCGTCATCGGCGCCCTTGCCCGAGCGTGGGAGCCGGCCTATGACTTCTTCCTGCGCGCCTACACGCGCATCATCCCGGTTTTCCTCGTGGTGGGGGTGGTCCGGCTGCTGATGGCAAACGTCATCACCGACCTGAGGGTACCGGATTCGGAGGTCCAGATCACCGCCCACAAGCCCGGCAACCTGGGCGTGCAGGCGGCCTTGCTGGTGGCGTTTCTGCTGCTGGTGGTGGCGCCGGAGCTGGAGCGGCGCGACAGCGTCCGCAACGTGCTCTACACGGTTGGAGGCTTGCTGCTGCTGGCGATGGCGGGAACCCAGAACCGGGGGTCGCTCGTGGCCGGGTTCGTTGCCCTCGTCATCATCTACTTTGCCGGTCGCAGCGCCCGGCCCTTCATGGCGGGGATCCTCGTCGTCCTCCTGGCCGCCATCGTGCTGGCGTTCTCGTTCAACCTCAGATTCGATCTGGAGCGCCGCACCGTGTCGGTCGACCAGCTCTTCTCCAACCTGCTGTCGCTCGACTTCCAGGCCGACGAAGACGGGACCAACGAGGACGACGGCACCGTGGCGTGGCGGCTCGAGCTGTGGAAGCTCGTCATGACCGACACGCTCAGCGCCAAGCGGTTCCTGTCGGGATTCGGGTTCGGTCCCAACCTCGCCAGCAAATACGACTTCTTCGCCGGGGCTGACGTGGGCCCCGAGCTGCGCAACCCCCACAATTCCCACCTGTCCGTAGTCGCCCGCATGGGCCTGCTCGGCGCCGCGCTGTGGATCTTCCTCTGGGGGACGTGGTTCCGGCACCTGTGGAAGGCCCGCAAACGGCTGCTGTTCGCCGGCCAGGATCAGAAAGCCGGGTTCCTCGCCTGGTGCATGGTGGCCGCCGTCGCGGCCCTCATCAACGGCATCTTCGATCCGAGCCTCGAAGGCCCGCAAGCGGCAGTGTGGGTGTGGTGCATCTTCGGGCTCGGCGCCTTCGTCGCCGTGGAAGGAACGGTGGTGCGTTGGGGGCGGCGAACTCCGGCATGGGCGCGGGCGACCGAAGGCGGATGACCGAACCGCCGAACCCACCAGAGACCGCCCCCGGGCGCCCCCGTGTGCTGATCGTGGCCTACGCCTGTGAGCCGGGACGCGGGTCGGAGCCCGGTGTGGGTTGGAGCCTGGTTCAATCCGTCGCCCGATTCGCCGACCCGGTTGTGCTCGTCGGGCCCGAGCACATCGGGGCCATCCGCGAATGGGAGCAGGCCAATCCCGGCTCGCCGCTGCGCTTCGAGCTGGTGGACGAGCCCGGGTGGGCCCGCCGCGTGCCGCACGAGCCGACTGAGAAGTCGCGCAGCCATCTCGTCGGCTACTTCGTCACCTATCTCGGATGGCAGCGCAAGGCATTGCGAGCGGCTCGTCGCCTCCACGCAGAGCAACGGTTCGACGCAGTGCACCATGCCACGTACTCGGTCTACTGGCTGCCGTCGCCGGGCCGTCACCTGGACATCCCTCTCGTATGGGGGCCGGTGGGCGGGGCGGTCACCACCCCGTTGAGCATGTGGCCGGCGCTGGGGACGACGGGCCTCGTGTCGGAGATATTCGACCTGGTGGCGGTTCGGCTCTTCTCTCTGGCGCGCTCCACCCGGCACACGTGGCGCACAGCCCGGGTGAGGATCCTCCAGAACGAGGAGACGCGCAAGCGGCTGGGGCGGGCCCGTCCTTCGGACGTGCTGCTCAACCACGTCATGTTCACCGAGGTCGAGCGCCGGGCCGTGCCCCGCGAGCGATTCATGCTCTTCCTGTCGTCCTTCGAGCCGCGCAAGGGGGTTCGGTTCGCGCTGCGAGGGCTCGCCGAGGCGGGGCCTGAGGTCCGAATGGTGATCGTCGGCGACGGCCCGGAGCGGGCCGCAGTCGAGGGACTCATCGAGGAGCTCGACCTGGCAGATCGGGTCGAGCTACGGGGCTGGCTGCCGTATGCGGAGGCGATGGATCTGCTCGACCGGGCCGGAGCGGTGGTCTTCGCCGGGGTGCGGGAAGAGGGTGGCACTGCGCTCGCCGAGGCGATGCAGCGGGGGGCACCCGTCATCGTCTTCGCCAACGGGGGGGCCAAGACGGTGGCCGAGGCGGCCGTCGATCCCGACCGGGTCCGGCTGGTGTCGCCCGGGTCCCGGAAGGCCATCGCCCGTGAGTTCGGTCGTGCCATGTCGCATTTTCACAATGCCAGCGGGCTGGCCAACACGCCGAACCTCAGCACGGAATCCGCTCATGCCCAGCTCGAGCGCGCCATTCGGGGGGCCATCGAATAGTCGGCCAGCGCCTAGCGGCTCGGGCCCGGGGCTATTCGGAGTTGTTGCGGCGGGCCCGGCGGGTGATCCGGCCCGACCCCGCCGGCGTTCGCCCGGCGGACTCCCCTCCGAGACCGAGGATGTCCTTCATCGAGCCCTCCGAAGCGGTCATCTCCGCTCGCAGCGGTGCCTTGGTGTATATGTAGCCGATGGCAGGCGTTTCGATGAAGTGGAGGCGATCGGCGACTTCCTCCAGCTCCCCGACCCGGCTGTTGTGCGCCACGATCGCAACCACCGCGTCCACATACCGGACCAGCGTGCTCGCGTAGGCCACCTGCAAGAGGGGAGGGCCGTCGATGATGACCAGGTCGAATTGCTCCTTCACCTCGGTGAAGAAGCGCTGGGTGTCTTCGGTTCGGAAGAAGTTGGCGGCTTCCACCGGCTGACGTCCCCGCCACAACAGGAACAATGATCGATCGTCGGTGACGACGATCTGGCGCACCGCCTGATCGAGCGGCACCAAGCCGGCGACCACCTCGGTGATCCCGGCTGCGGGCTGTTCCTCGCCGAGGAACATGCTGGTCAGCTCCTGGTTGCCGAAGTCGGCGTCGATGACGAGCACACGCAGGCCTTCGCGAGCCGCCGCGATAGCAGTGTTGGCGGCTGCGGTCGTCTTACCGCTGGCGAGCGTTGCCGACACCATCATGAGCGACTTGGCTCCGGCTGCCGAGGCACGGATGTCGACGGCGGCGGCGGCAAACCGGAACGCTTCGGCAGAGGCAGAGGTGGGAGCCTGGGTAACCGGCAGCGACGACTTGATGCCCTCCAGCGTGAAGTCGGGGACCTCGGCGAGCAATGGCGCATTCAGCACCAGCTCGGGCAGCGTCCTGCTCCCGAACGCCCGGCGGCGGGACGCCAGGAAGTAGGTGAGCGCGGCGGCGACGGCGAGGCCGAGGACAATGGCCGCGGCGAGAATTCGGGCGGGGCCCGATCCCGTCGTCGTGATCGGCGTCGGCGCCAGCGAGAGGTTGTTGACCCCCGTGCCGGTCAGCTCGAGATCGATGAGGATCGAGTTGGCCCGGCCCGACAGGGCGGCCAACTCGCTGATCCCGGCCTCCTGCTGCGCGATGAGCGCTTGCAGCTCGGAGTCGCCTGCCTCGATGGTGTCGATCACCGCCGTCGTCTCGAAGTCCTGGAGGAGGTCGTCGAGTTGAATCCGCGTCACATCAGCGGCGTCGCTGGTGGGATCGAGGCGGTCGAGGCGAAGCTGGAGCTCGAGGAAGGCTGCAAGATCCTTCTCGAACTCGACATCGAGACCGCTGCGCACCTCGTCGAGAGCGACCAGGTTGTCGATGTCGAATTGAATCTGATCGAGGATGACGGCCAGTTCCTGCTCACGGCGCCGGATCTGCTGCACGGCCGCGTTCGCCGTGTCCTCCAGCTGTTCGAAACGGACGTCTTGATAGGACTCCACGATGGCGTTGGCACCGATGCGGGCCCGCTTGGCGGTGTCGGCGGTGAACGAGACCTCGATCTGGTTGCTGTCGCGGCTGGACGAGATGCTTACCGAGCCGAGGAACTCGCCCTGGGATATCGACATGTCCTGTACGTCCGCCGGATCGAGCCAGGTCGGCCAATCGTCCCCGAGCGTTTCGGGATCGGTCGAGGCCCAGAGGTCGATGAGCGACTCGGCCTGGAATGCCACCCGCGGCGACTTGAGGATCTCTACCTGGTCGGCAACGTAGCGCTGCGGGCTCTGCCCGCCTGTGACGATCTCACCAACATTGAACAACTGGGATGAGCGCGGGTCCTCGACCACCATCTCGGCGGTGGCCTGAAAGACCGACGGCACGTACGCCTGGAATGCGAGACCCAGCCCGATGAAGCCGGCAACGATGAGTGCCACCAGCCACCGGTAGCGCCACATCGACGCGACAATGCTCGGCTGCTCGAGGGCAGCGATCTCATCGAATTCTCTGGGGCGAAGGGTGTCCATCGATCATTTCCTTTTTGGTGGTGCGAAGGGGGTGCGGGTCGCCGGGAACCTATCCCCCTCTGATGTCAGTGTAAACCAATTCCGAGAGCCGGCTTTCCTCTCGGTCTAGTGGCCGGTGCGACTCCCGAGTGCGGCAGGGATGGTGCGCGCCAGGATCCGCAGGTCGGTGCGAAGCGAAATCGTGTCGACGTATTCGAGGTCGATGTGGGTGGCCTCGTGCATCGGAACCTCGCCCCGAGCCGACACCTGCCACAGCCCGGTGACACCCGGTTTC
The DNA here is from genome assembly GCA_041619515.1 of Acidimicrobiia bacterium. Classification (GTDB taxonomy): domain Bacteria; phylum Actinomycetota; class Acidimicrobiia; order Spongiisociales; family SHLN01; genus SHLN01. The sequence continues at coordinate 12,704 of JBFKDW010000015.1, read as the reverse complement.
ACCTGATGGCGGGCGTGCTGCCACGGCTCGTAGCGCTCAACGATCTGGACCATCTCCGGCCGGGGCCCGACGAGGCTCATCTGCCCCATCACCACGTTCCACAGCTGGGGCAGCTCGTCGAGGCTCCATTTGCGAATGAAACGGCCGACGGGTGTCAGGCGGGGGTCGTCCTCTGATTTGTGGTTGACACGCCGGTCGCTGCCGACGAACGAGGGTGCCTGGGTGGCCCGTCGATCGGGCTCCATCGAGCGGAATTTCACGACCTTGAAGACCTTGCCGTCGAGGCCGACCCGCTCCTGCCGGAGGAAGATGGGGAGCCCGAGATCGATGAACACCGCGATCATCACCGGAATCAGAATCGGAAGCGTCAGCAATGCCAGCACGAGACCGATCAACCTGTCGAGAAACCCCTTCACGACCCGCTCGTACATCCCACGCTTGCGGGTGGTCTCTTTGGCGCCCGCAGACGGAAGCTGCGATGGATGCGTTATGGTCTGCGCGCTTTGCGTCATCTGGATTCTCCGCCCTCTTACCCCGTTAGCCACGACTTCACCTTAGCCCACTCTCAGTGGTCGTTCACTCAGCGTAGTGCCGAACTCCGAGGGTGCCAAGCATCGGTAGGCCTCTGGGACTCATCTCGAAGAAGACGATACTCTCGCTCTGCCAGAAGCTCGATAGGTCGAAAGCCTCAAACCGAGCCCGCCCGTCTCGAGGGGACGTCCCGGAGATGCCGGCGCTCTTCGTGTTCACCGCAGGCCGGCTGATTTCGGAAAGGTGCACCCTGCGCGGCAAACGCCCGATGTGATTGGCTATCCGAACGCCCAGCGCCATGCCCGCTTGAGGAGGTTGGGCCGGCTGGGAGTCGGCAGGTCCGACAGCACCGCTTCGAGGTGGTCGGGCGGCAGGTCGCCGACAAGGACGTAGGCATGGTCTGGGGTGCGCCAGAACACACTCACCGCTCCCGGCGTGTGGAGCCGGTGGTAGCCACCGTGCCGGCCGATCTTGGCGGACGGTGCATCGGCTAGGCCGCCGCCGTCGCTCTTGCGGCTGATCTCGAACACCGAGAAACGGAACAGTCCGTCGGTGAAGAACATCTGGACACCGCCGGGACCGGCGTAGGAATCGGCAGCCCAATAGTGCCCGGCTTCTCGCGGGAGCGTCTCGGCGGCCGCCGGTGCCGGCTGCTCGGGCGCCGGCATCTCGTCCATGTCGAGCATGCCGGTGCCGGTGCGCGGGCGAAGCTCGATGAGAGACGAGTATCGGAACAGAGAGCCGTCTCCGGTGTACACCTCGGTGGTGAGAGGCGCCGAGGTGGCAGGATCGAGCACGAAGCGCGCCCTCACGGATTGCCCTTCGAGAATCTCGATCGTCCGTGCTTCCAACAGGCCGGTCATGCTCGGGACGTCCCGCACCGTGTAGCCCTCCCAGAGACGCCAGTCGGACGATGGCAGCATCTCCAGGTAGTGGATGCCGCCGGCATACTGCTCGATCATCTTGCCATCGCCAATCATGAACGACCGGTCGGCGCCGGTCACCATCGTGAAGCCGTCGGCCTGCTCGATGTCGGCCACGCGAGCTACGACACCGTCGGGGGCCCAGCAGACCACGAGCAACCGCCCGGAGAACTCGGCGTCCCTTGCCGAGTCCAGGTCATCGACGAGGTCGGCGGAGGGGAGTCCCCCCAGAAGCGTCACGAAGACGAGGCCGGCTGCGAGGATCATCGGCCGAACACCGCCTGCACCTGGATTACGTTGAACCCCGGGTCGACCGAGGCCCGGGCCATGTGCTGCTCGACCACGGCATCGAGCTCGAGCGGAACGCTCTGGTTGCCGTTGACCCCAAAGCCGACTCCGACGACCAGGGCGGTGACCGCGGCGGCAGCGGCCAGTACCCGGCGGGCCCGGCGCAGCGGGACCACCTCGGCGATCGGCTCGAGAGCTCCTACAGGCGGCTCGAGGAGAGGGAGAGCCCGCAGCCGGGTGCGGGCGGCGGCAACCGAGGCCAGCTCCTCACTGCACGTTTCGCAGCCGGCGAGGTGTGACTCGATCGAGAGCCGGGACGACTCATCGGTCTGCGAGTCGAGATAGGCCGACAACCGGTCACCGAGATGCATCACACAGCCTCCAGGGCTTCGCGCAGCATGAGACGGCCCCGATGGATGCGGCTCCGGACCGTGCCGACGGGAACGTCCACCGCGTCCGCGATCTCCTGGTAGGTGAGACCAACCACGTCGCACATCACAACCGCCTCCCGAAAATCGTACGGGAGCTCCAGCAGGGCACGCTGCACGTCTTGGCTGAGCCGGGTCTCGTCCAGCACCTGTTCGGGGGCCGGTGCAGCCGCCAGAGGTGAGCGATCCTCATCGGGAAGCTCCGTGGTCGGGCGCCGCTGCCGCTTGCGGACCTCGTCGAGGAAGGCATTCCTCGTGATGCGCCACAGCCATCCCTCGAACGAGCCGGGCTGGTAGCTGGGAAGGCCCCGCCGGACGCGGAGGAGGACTTCCTGAGACAGATCGGAGGCGTCATCACGGTTACCGGTGAGCCGGTAGGCAAAGTTGTAGATGACACGCCCATAGTCACTGGCCACTTGCTCCCAGGTGGGTACGGCCTCGCTCGAGGCCATCTAGACAAGTAACGGAACGCGGGCGTAAAAGAGTTCCCGCCCCGGAGGGGTCCTACGAACCGTTGGAGCTCTCATCCTCGACTTCTTCCCCCGAGCCGGACTCGAGGCCCTTCCGGAACTCTCTGGCGGAGGATCCGATGCTGCGGGCGAGCATCGGCAGCCGCGACGCCCCGAACAGCAGAATCACGACGACGAGAATCACAATCAGCTCTGGCCAGCCGAGTCCGCGCATGTGCCTCCTCTTTCGACCGCAGGATACCGCTTCCTCCTGTCGTGGCCGCTCCTATGCCGCCGGCCGGGCAGGCCGGCGGGTTCGACAAGCGATCGGAGATTCACGGGCTCCCGACTCCGAACCGGACGCGTCACGTCAGCGCGAGCGAATCCACGAATTGCTGGAGCCGCTCACGGGTCACGAAACGCACCCGCGGCTCGCGCCGCTCCTTCTCGTACACGAGGAAGGGCCCGAACTTGTCGGAGACGAGCAGGCCGCGATCGTGGCCCGATTGCCCGAAGGCGACCATGAACCGATTGATGACCTTTTCGCTCAGCTCTGGATGCTCCGCCTCGGCGAAGGGATCCACCCAGATGTAGGTTCGCCCCGATGGATTGGATGCCGTATAGCTCTGGTGCCCCTCGGTCCCCTCGATCTCCGATACCGTGAAACCGGTCAGTCTCAGGAGCCCGAGCACCATTTCGCCCGCCGGCGTCGACGCCGGTTCCAAGCCCTGCAAACGCAGGCCGGACTCGATGCGGGTTGGAAGCGCGAGGTCGGCCCCGGCCGGCCCGAGGCCCTCCTCGGGCACCCGGGCGGTCACTCCCGGGGCGGCGCTGCTGGAGGAGCTCCCAAAGGCGGCGAGCGGGTCGGGAGCAGTGTGTTTGAAGACTGTGGGCGGGGGCGCCGGCGGTGGCAGCGTGCCGGGGGTCTCGAGCCCCACCACGCCGATCTGGGTGAACCCGTCTGCGCCTCTTGCGAACGCCACGACCCGTACTACCTGGTCGATGGGGAGGGTGTGGCGCTTCTCGCGGACCACCTCGACGGCCTCGTGCAGCAGCAGCTTCTCGAGCACGGCGTCGCCGGCATCCGGAAGCGGGACATCGAAGTAGACATTGGCGGCTTCGCCCTTGACGTGGAATTCGGCGACCGGTGGCACCGGCCGGATTGGCTCGCCGCCTGCTTTCTTCGTTCCCAGCTCGGGTGGGGGGGCCTTGACCCCGCGGAACACGAAGTAGGCAATGATCGCCACCACAGCGATGAAGATGATGATGCCGATGGCGGCGCCCATTGGTCCCCTATCAGGTGCTCGAGGCGAATCCTAGAGCCAAGAGCGGCGCCGCACGAGCCGTCGCCGGAAACGGAGGGTTAGCGAGCGCAGCCCGGCATGTCCGCCTGCGAGGCTGCGGGGATCGGCTCCCCGCTCAGGAAACCTCGCGAGCCTTGGCGATCAGCGCCCGCTGCCGGCGGATCTTGCGCCGCTCACGCTCGGACATGCCGCCCCATATCCCGAATCGCTCACCCTGGGTGATGGCGAACTCGAGACATTCGGCTTTGACGGTACAGGCGCCACAGATCGCTTTTGCCTTGCGGGTCGATGCGCCTCGTTCGGGGAAGAACAGGTCTTGATCGGCCCCACTGCAGTTCGCAAAGTCCTGCCACGACAATTTGTCGAGCACCAGGGCCTCAATCAGCTTCGTGTCCAACTCCCACCTCTCACAGACGTGTAATTACGTTCTTGTAATTTAGGCAGCCGGCGCGCGCGGGTCAAATCTGGATCTCGGCCATGCTCGTCCTGGACCCCTCGAGCTTGGCCCGTCCCATGACGGAGGGGGAGGACCCAAGCCTGCGGGGCGGAGATCGGCGCGAGGCGGCAGTTCGGTTGGGGACGGCCGGATTGCTAACTTTGGCGTAGCCATGACCACCACCAAGGCACCACCTGCGAAACGTTCCCTCCCCTGGTTTCTCGAGTTCTATGGCTCGAACGTCGGCCGTAAATGGGTCATGGCTGTTTCTGGAATCGTCGGGCTCGGGTTCGTCTTCTTCCACATGTTCGGCAACCTGCACCTGTACGAAGAGCCGGCCCGATTCAACGAATACGCCGAGGGCTTGCGAGATTTCGGCGAGCCCATCTTCAGCCGCACGTTCATCCTGTGGCTGGCCAGGCTCGGCCTGCTCGCCGCCTTCGCGGTCCACGTGCACGCCGGGTTCACCCTGTGGTGGAAGAACCGCAAGGCCAAGCCGATCGGCTACGAGCGGCAACAGTGGGTGGAAGCCACCTTCGCCTCCCGTTACATGCTCACCACCGGCATCATCGTGCTCGCCTTCATCGTCTACCACCTCGCCCACCTCACCTGGGGCGTCGAGTGGCTCAACCCCGACTTCGTGCGCGGTGACGCCCGCAGCAACCTCATCCTCGGCCTCGAAAACCCGGTTACCGCCGGGTGGTACGTCGTCGCCAACCTGGCGCTCGGCCTCCACATCCTGCACGGGACCTGGAGCCTGTTCCAGAGCCTTGGTGTCACCAGCCCGAGATTCAACAAGTGGCGACGCAACTTCGCGCTGGGCCTCACGGCGGTCATCGTTGTCGGAAACGTGAGCATCCCGCTGGCGATAACGACCGGTCTGGTGGGGTCGTGACTCTCGACAGCACCGTGCGGCTCGATTCCAAGGTCCCGCCGGGCCCACTGGCAGAGAAGTGGGAGACGTACCGCAGGGGCATGAAGCTCGTCGCTCCCACCAACAAGCGGAAGTTCGAGATCATCGTCATCGGCACCGGATTGGCCGGTGCCTCGGCCGCCGCCACCTTCGGCGAGCTGGGATACAACGTCGACGTCTTCACGTATCACGACAGCGCCAGACGGGCACACAGCATCGCTGCCCAGGGAGGGATCAACGCCGCCAAGAACTACCGAGGCGACGGCGACAGCATCTTCCGGCTTTTCTACGACACCATCAAGGGCGGCGACTATCGCTCACGCGAAGCCAACGTCTACCGGCTGGCCGAGGTCAGCAACGAGATCATCGATCAGTGCACGGCCCAGGGCGTCCCGTTCGCCCGCGAATACGGCGGACTGCTCGACAATCGTTCCTTCGGCGGCGTCCAGGTGTCACGCACGTTCTATGCCAGGGGTCAGACGGGCCAGCAACTTCTCCTCGGCTCGTACCAGGCGCTGGCTCGCCAGGTCGGGTTGGGCACCGTCAAACTCCACACCAGGTCCGAGATGCTCGAGGTAGTGCTGAAGGACGGCCGGGCCGTAGGGGTGGTGGTACGTGACCTCACCACCGGCGACATCACGACTCACTCCGCTCATGCGGTCGTGCTGGCCACCGGCGGCTACAGCAACGCCTACTACCTCAGCACCAATGCGATGGCATGCAACGGCACCGCCATCTGGCGGGCGTATCGCAAGGGGGCGCAGTTCGCGAATCCGAGCTTCACCCAAATCCACCCCACCTGTATCCCGGCCAGCGACGAGTTCCAGTCGAAGCTGACGCTCATGTCCGAGTCGCTGAGGAACGACGGTCGCATCTGGGTTCCCGCCCGCGCCGAGGACCCTCGTCCGCCGGGCCAGATCCCCGAGAGCGAGCGCGACTACTACCTCGAACGCCGATATCCGTCGTTTGGCAACCTCGTCCCCCGCGATGTCGCCTCGCGGGCGGCCAAGCAGCAGATCGACCAGAACAAGGGCGTTGGGCCGCTTCACAACGGCGTGTACCTCGACTTCCACGATGCCATCGAGCGGCTCGGACGAGACGTCATCGAAAGCCGCTACAGCAACCTCTTCGAGATGTACGAGCGCATCACCGACGAGAACCCCTACCAGGTGCCGATGCGCATCTACCCCGCTCCCCACTACACGATGGGCGGCTTGTGGGTTGATTACGAGCTCATGACCACCGTGCCCGGGCTCTACAGCATCGGTGAGGCCAATTTCAGTGACCACGGAGCCAATCGCCTCGGGGCCAGCGCGCTCATGCAGGGCCTCGCCGACGGGTACTTCGTGCTCCCGTACACCATCGGGAACTACCTGGCGGCGTACCTGAACACCGAGCCGGTCTCGACCGACGACCCCGTGTTCCACGAGGCCGAGCGCGACGTCAAGGATCGGCTCGACATGTTCCTCAATATCAACGGGTCCCGCACGGTCGACTGGTTCCACCGCGAGCTCGGCAAGATCCTCATCGAATACTGCGGGATGTCCCGCAGTCAGTCCGGGCTGGAGAAAGCATTGAGCGAGATCCCGGCACTGCGCGACGAGTTCTACGGGGACCTGCGCGTCCTCGGGGAAAACGAGAGCCTCAACCAGTCACTGGAGAAGGCAGGCAGGGTGGCCGACTTCCTGGAGCTGGGTGAGCTGATGTGCCGTGATGCCCTGTATCGCGAGGAGTCGTGCGGCGGCCATTTCCGCGAGGAGTTTCAGACCGCGGAGGGCGAGGCGCTGCGCCGTGACGACGAGTTCGCGCACGTCGCCTCCTGGGAGTGGGCGGGGCCCGAGAGCGAGCCGAACCTACACAGAGAAGAGCTCGTCTTCGAAAACGTCGAGCTCACCACCAGGAGCTACAAGTGAACCTCACCCTCAAAGTGTGGCGCCAGGAGGGCCCCGATCGCCCCGGAGCATTCGTCATCTACGACGCCAAGGGCATCAGCCCGGAGATGTCGTTCCTCGAGATGCTCGACACCGTCAACGAGCAGCTCATCGAAGGGGGGCAGCTTCCCATCGAGTTCGACCACGATTGCCGGGAAGGCATCTGTGGAACGTGCAGCCTCATGATCGACGGCATCCCGCACGGGCCTCAGCGGAGCACGGCCACCTGTCAGCTGCACATGCGCAAGTTCACCGACGGTGCGGTCATCACGATCGAGCCGTGGCGAGCTGCCGGATTCCCGATTGTGCGCGACCTGGTGGTGGATCGGAGCGCACTGGACCGGATCATCGAGGCGGGGGGATTCATATCCGTTCCCACCGGGAGCGCCCCCGACGCCAACCTGATCCCCGTCCCGAAAGAGGCAGCCGATGCTGCCATGGACGCCGCCGCCTGCATCGGATGCGGAGCATGCGTGGCAGCCTGCCCGAACGGTGCCGCCCAGCTCTTCACCGCCGCCAAGATCACGCAGCTGAACCTCCTGCCCCAGGGCCAGCCGGAGCGCTGGTCGCGGACCGTCGATATGGTCGACACGATGGAGGAGTTCTTCGGGTCCTGCACCAACATCGGCGAATGCGCCTCGGCCTGTCCCAAGGACATCAGCCTCGACTTCATCGCCCTCATGAACCGTGACTACGCCCGCGCCAAGGTGAAGCAGCGGCGGCTGGCCGGACAGAAGAGCTAGGTCACGGCCCCTCGGCGACACTGCCGGGAGGCGGGCTCTTCTAGTACTCGATCTCCATGTCTTTCAGCCCGTTGGCCAGCGCCGTCAGGGCACTCTGGTTCATCATGATCTTGGCGAGGTTGCCCTCGACTTTGAGCTTGCCGGAGATGAATGCCGCCTGGGTGTTGAGATCGCCCTGCGAGATGGCCTTGGCGGTGTCGTAGCCGTTGCGGATGGTGGCATCGGCGCCCTCGAGGGCGCCGGGAGCAAAGGTGGTGGTGCCGTCTGCCATGGTGACGTTGTATTCGACATCCCCACCCGGGGCGTCGGTGACCACGAATTGCAGGGTGAGATCGGTCGTTTCGGTGGCCGACCTGTAGTCGGCGTCGGCTGCCAGGGTCTGGTTCGAGGCGCTCAGCCAGTCCTCCGAGAGGAACTTCACGGCCATGGGTACTCCTTACGGTGGGTTTGTTCGCGCCGCCATGGTAATAGGGGTGCCGGCCGGGCCCTCAGTCGAGCTCGAGTTCGTGGAGCTCGTCCACCTTCTCCTTCACCGCAGCGGCGGCGGCGGTGAGGGCCGCGGCCTCGGTATCGGTGAGCGGCAATTCCACGATCTCCTTGACCCCTTCCCTGCCGAGCCGGGCGGGGACACCGAGATAAACGTCGGAGATGCCGTACTCACCGCTCATCCATGCGCAAACGGGCATCATTTGGCCCGTGTCGCCGATGACGGCTTCGACCATCTTGGAAGCGGCGGCGGAGGGCGCGAAGTAGGCGCTGCCGGTCTTGAGCAGCGCCACCACCTCGGCACCGCCCTTGCGAGTGCGGTCGACCAGCTCCTCGACGGCGGAGGCATCGAGCACGTCCGAGAGCAGTTTGGGGCCCACCTTGGTCTGCGAAGGCACCGGCACCATCGTCTCCCCGTGGCTTCCGAGGGTGAGAGCCTCTACTTCGAGAATGTCGGCACCCGTGGCTTCGGCGATGAAGTGGGCGAACCGGGCCGAGTCGAGCATCCCAGCCTGGCCCATCACCCGCTCGGTGGAGAAGCCCGAAACTTCGGCTGCCAGGGTTGTCATGTGGTCGAGAGGATTTGTCACATTGATGATGATGGCGTCAGGAGAGTGACTGGCAATCTGCAGCGTCACGTCCTTGACGATCTTGGCGTTGACTTCCAGCAGGTCCATTCGGCTCATGCCGGGCTTGCGGGGCAGGCCGGCGGTGATGACCACGACATCGCTGCCGGCAGTGGCCGCATAGTCGTTGGCGCCGGTGATACGCGTGCGGTAGCCGAGCAGCGGACGCGATTGGTTGATGTCGAGCGCCAGGCCCTGGGGCAGCCCCTCGACGATGTCGGTCATCACGACTTCGTCGACGATATCGGCTTCCGCCAACCGCATCGCGGTCGTTGACCCGTATTTGCCGGCCCCGACAACCGTCACCTTGCTCATCGCGCCTCCTGTGCTCAGAACACATTTCAGGCTAGCGCCGGAGTGGTGCCCGCCGTCAGGGTGGCCGGGGGATGGTTCAGGCGGGGAAGGAGCCCCCGTCGCGGCGGCGCTGCCGGTCGGCCAGGAACGCAGCCAGCAGCAGGAGGAGGCCGGCCAGCAGCAGGAGCAGCCCGTACAGCCCGACCGTATCGGCGTTGATGCCGGTCTGCGGAAGCTGACCAACGCCTGCGCTCAGCGCTGCCTGGTTGTTGGACAGGTCCGAATCCGGGGTGGTGGAGGTGACCGCTCCCAGGATCGTGAGGGTGACTCCTTCAGAGGCTGTGATGACACCGGTGACCGCCAGCGTCGAGGTTGCGCCGGCGGCGAGCGGGGGCCCTGAGCACACCAGCTGGGCAGACAGCTCGCAGTTCCAGCCGCCTCCACCGGCGGTGGTGAGGTCGAACCCACCGGGCAGCAGGCTGGTGGCCGATACCGGCCCGGAAGCGGCCGGGCCGTTGTTGGTGATTGTGAACAGGTACGTGACTGGAGCGCCGACATTCGGCGCGTCGTAGAGGTTGACGGCCAGCGCCAGGTCGGCCATCTCGTGGAATCCGATGTCGAGCGAGCCGAGAGCGAGCCCCGGAGCCAAGCCGATGGTGACCGGCAGCCCGCTTCCGGTTGCCGCCGCATTGGCAGGCGCACCGTCCGTGACGTCGACGACGTAGGTGTCGGGCGCCAGGAGCTCGAAGCGATATGCGCCCGCAGCGTCGCTCACCGAAGTCCACTCATAGCCGGAGGCAGACGCGGTGACGGTCACCCCCCCGATGGCCGGCTCACCGGCCTCCCGGATACCATCTCCGTCGAGGTCTTTCCACACTGTCCCGCCCAGCGAGCCGGTTCCCGCGTACGGGAATTGGACGCTCCATACCTGGCCGGATGCAACGGAGATCACGCCGGCGGGGACCGGGGTGCCGGGGCCGGAGCTGATGAGCGCCATCGTGGCGCTGGTCGCGCTCACACCCGCCGGCACCGACGAATCATCGATCTCGACGAGGAAATCACCGGCCGCCAGGCCGCCGAACGCAAACGATCCGTCGGCTGCGACCACTCCGGGCGTCACCGTCCCGCTGGCGACATGGGTCAGCCGAACGGCCGCTCCGGCCAGGGCCGGCTCGCCGGCCTCGAAGCTGCCGTCGTTGTCGAGGTCCACCCACACCGACCCGGTGATGAGGGCTTCGCCGAGCGAGGTCGGGAGGGTGACTTCGTTGTTGGCCGGATTGATGTCCGGTCCGATGCCTGCGATGGAAGCGGTGTTGGACAACGCGAACACCCCGGCCGGGATCGTCGCGTCGACGGTGACGGCAAATGCCGCTGCGCCGGCCGACCCGGTCGGGACCACGCCGACCGGCAACGTGCACACGGATCCGGCCGCAGCACCGTCGGGGCAGCTCCAACCGCTGCTGCTGCCGGACGCCCGGTAGGTGGCATGGTCCGGGACAGTTTCGGTGAGCACCACGCCGGCGGCGTCCTCGGTGCCCCGGTTCTGATACGAGATCATGTACAGAAGCACCCCGCCGGGCTCGGCCCCCGCCCCGAGGTCGGTCTTGGCTATTTCGAGATCGGGACCGGCCTCGAGCGGCGTCACGGTGGGGCCCCCGCCGTTGGGATCTTCGGTAGCCACCGGCCCGACCGAACCGACGTTGCTCACCGAAGCCGTCCCGTGCGGCACGGAATCGGCAATCTTGACATCGAACGTGATCGCGACCGATCCGCCCCCTCCGGACACTGCGCCGATGTCGACTGCAACGACGGTGGCGCCGGGCTCATTGCCGGACGTGATGGTTCCGCTAGTGGCCGTCACCGAGCCCGGGACGAGCGTCATCAGCGGGTCGGCAACATCGTCGCCGAACACCACGCCGGCCGCATCGGACGACCCGTTGTTGGCGACGACGACCGTGTACCGGATGACGTCGCCCGGGGCGGCCACACCGTCGCCGTCGCCGTCGACCAGCAGGAAATCGTCCTTGCTAGCAGTGACATCGGGTGTGGCCGCCACGGGGATCAGAGTTGGGTCCGTCGCGCCGGGCAGACTCGGGTCATCGGTGAGGACTGCGGGTGTGTTGCTCCCAGACAGCGATCCCTGATTGCTCACCGAGTTTGCTCCGGTCGGGAACGGCGAGCGGATGCGGGCGTCGAACTCGACGGTTGCAGTTCCCCCGGCGCCCGGCAAGGTCCCGACGAAGACCTCCACGGAGAGATCACCGGCGCCGTTGCCCGACGTCACCGACCCCAGACTCGTGACCGTGGTTCCTGCCAGGAGCTCCAGATTGGAGTCGGCGAGGATATCGTGGAAGGTGAGGTTGCCGACGTCGGCGTTGCCGTCGTTGCGCATGGTGATCGTGTACCGGATCGTGTCTCCGGGCGAGACGAAACCGTCTCCATCGGCGTCGACGGACAGGGAGGCGGCTTTGTCGGCTGAGAGCTGCGGAACGGGCGAGACTGCGGTCGCCGTGGGATCGGAGGGCGGCACGGTGTCCGGGTCGTCGGTCAGGTGGGCTCCGATGCCCCGGCCCGAGACCACACCCTGGGTGGCGACCACCGTCGTCCCCGGAGGCAGAGAGGGCTCGATCACCACGTCGTAGGTGACCGTGATCACTGCCCCGGCGGCCACGGTGGCGGCGTCGACGACGACGTTGGAGTCGCCGGCCAGCCCGCCGACGAGGACTGTTCCCTGGCTGGTCGCCACCGTCCCGGACATGAATGCGAGCGAGGGGTCGGTGACGAGATCGGAGAAGAGCACGCCGAAGGCGGCACCGTTGCCGGCATTGGTGATGGTGGCCGTGTACCTCAGGCTATCTCCGGGTGAGGCGACGGTGTCGCCGTCGGCATCGACCAGGAGAGTGTCGGTGAGGGTCGTGGAGAGGCGGGATCCGAACACGTCGATCGTCACTGAGGCGGTGTCGGAGCCCCCATTACCATCCGACACCTCGACGACCAGGACATAGGTCGGCGTGAGCTCGTAGTCGAGTGGTGAGTTGTCGACGAGGATGATGTCACCGGTCGGAGGGTCGATATCGAAGGCACCGTCCGCGTTCCCGCTGAGGATGCTCCAGGTGAGCGTGTCGGGCGGTAGGTCGATGTCCACCGCCGGCACGGTGCCGAGGTAGCTGCCATTCGGATCCGACTCGTTGACGGTCAGCGTGATGTCGGAGGCGACGGGTGGATCGTTCACATCCGACACCGTGATGGTGAAGGTGACACTGGGAGAGGTGTCGTCCCCACCATTGGCCGTGCCTCCGTCATCTCGCAACTCGATCGTGATATCGGCCGAGCCGTTGGCGTCGGCCACCGG
>JBFKDW010000014.1:0-45544 GCA_041619515.1 Acidimicrobiia bacterium | reverse complement strand
GCCGATCTGGGCCGACTCGTTGGCCGGACCCACCGAGATACTCGAAGCCCACGGAGCGCTATAGGCACCGCTGTCCTCGGCCACCACCACATCACCACCCGGCACAAACCCCGGCTCATCGTTCACCGGATCCACCGTGATCGCCACCGTGGCGGTGCGGCAGTCGCCGTCGAGGTCGCACACCTCGTAGTCGAACGAGTCGAGACCGAAGTAGTGGGGGTCGGGGGTGTAGTCGTAGGATCCGTCGAGAGCGATGTTGGCGGCTCCGTTGGCCGGCCCGCTCGCGATGGCGAGTGTGCTCACCCCGTCGTGCACCGTGTCGTTGCCCAGCACCCCTGGGGCCGCCACTGCGCTGGTCCCGCTGTCCTCGGAGACAGTCAAGGCGTCGTCGGCCAGGCTCGGAATGTGATTGAGCGTCACGGCAGTCGGATCGCTGTTCGAGGTGGCATCGTCGGGGTCGTCGGTGAGCCTGTCCGCCAGCTGGTCGCTGGCCACGATGCCCTGGTTGGAGACTGAAGCCACATACGGCGAGGCGCCGCTCGATGCCTGGACGTTGAACTGGACTGTGGCGCTGGCGGCCGGGGCCAGCGCGCCGACGTCGACGATAACCGAGGTGTCTCCGGGGCTGTTGCCGGTGACAACACTCCCCTGGCTGGCGACGACGGTGCCGTCGTAGAGCGTGATCTCGGGATCGACGAGCGGGTCGGAGAGGGTTATCCCTGTCAGGAAGCCGTCGCCGGTGTTGGAGATCGTGATGAGATAACGCACCGTGTCGCCCGGGTCGACCTTGCCGTTTCCGTTTCCGTCGCCGACCAGTGAATCCACCTTGGTCACGGACAGGTCGGGTGTTCCGACGACGAGGTTGGCACCGAACTCCGATGTGTTGCCGGCGGCGTCGATGGCGATGGAGCTCACCGCATCGCCGGTCACGAGCGCTGTCGTGACCAGGGACCAGTTGCCCGTCCCGTCGGCAAAGGTGGTACCCAGGTATTCGAGCCCCTCACCGTGGTCTGACCCGGTTCCACCAACCGGGTCGGTGTTGTCGGAGAAGTCGGCGTCGGGCGCCGCCCGGTAGACCTCGACTTCACAGGCGGCACAACCGGTTCCCACCACGGTGGTCGTGCCGCCGCCGATGGTGGCGCTGGCGATCACCGGATAGTCGATGGCGATGTTTCCGTGGGTGGGATCGGTGGACCCGTCGTTGGGTGTGATCCCGTCACCCTGTTCACCGTCGCCGCCGCCGGTCGCCACCAGGTCGATCGAGATGCCACCATTTCCGCCAAACTGGTTCATGCTCACCCGGTTCTGTATGGCGGGTGAGCCGTCCGGCCAGGCCGGGACGTCACCGGTGAGGCTGATGCCGGGCCCGACGTTGCCGGTGATGAGGTTGTGTTCGATCACGTGGCCCGATCCATACAGGCGAATGCCGGCGGTTTGGCGGGGCGTTCCGTTTCCATGCCCATTGCCGGTGATGGTGTTCTCGCGAATGACTGCCGGCCCGTCCGAGCGCCACCCGTCGATGCCGTGGCCCCCGCTATTGGTGATGTAGTTCTCCTCGACGAGCGCGCTGTCACCGATCTGGACGCCGTCCCACACGGTCGCAACCGCCCGGATCGTCGCCCCGTCGCGGATCTCGTTGCGGCGCACCGTCCAGTCCGAGCCGAGCGGGGAAACCGGATCGAGGGAGAGCGCCGAACCGCCCGTGAAGCCGATGAAGCTGCCCTCGACCAGCCCATCCGGGGAGGCGTCCGGCACGACCGCCGAGGTCCACGTGCGCAGACCGGCACCCGGGTCGGCGATGGCGCCCGGCCCGGAGCCGAGGATGCTGGTGCGAACGATCGAACGGCCGACGCCGGTTTCTCTGAGGATGCTGTCGAAGCCCCACATGCTGATGTTCTCCAGCACGAAGTCGTCGGCCCCGGCCGCCAGCTGCAGCCCGTCGAACGACTGGGGACCGGTTATCTCCAGCTCGGGTGCCGCCACTCCGGAGAGGGCCGGCTCGTCCCCCGTGCCGGCGACGCCGTCGGGGCCGGTGCCCACCGGGCCGACATAGCCGAGAATCTGCGGGTTGGAATCGACGACGGTGGCCCCGTCGGCCGCGTCGTGGGCGGTCCCGTCGATGGTGGTGAAGGCGTCGTCGATGACCGGCAACGGGCTGGTCACATCTATCCGCCACCAGTCGTTGCCGCCGCCGTCGGTGGCGTTGGTCGCAACCGCCGGGGTGAAGCGGAGCCGGTTGGCGCCTGCCAGCGCGTTGGCATTGAGGACGAACTGGCGCAGCGACCCCTGGAACACCCGGTCGGCAGCGGGATCGGCGTCCGTCGCATCACCGGCTTCGAGGTTGGTCACGACGTTGAAGCTGAACCCGAAATCGAGGTTGGCAACAGCTCCACCGGCGATGATGGCCCGGGCAATATGTTCGGCCGAGGCCAGCGAGGCAGCGTCGTCGGCAAGGTTGGCGGTCTTCCCGCCGAAGAAGGCACCGGCGGCTCCCGCGAACCCGCCGTCGTAGGCGCCGGCGGGCCCGTAGGTCTGCTCGGCCCACACATCGTCGTCATCGGCGGGAGATGCATTCACACCGGCGGCCGGCGATACGGTTCTCGAGTCCACGGCGACGAAATAGGTTCCCGGGCCGAGGCCGGTGAAGGCGTATGCACCGGCCGGGCTGGACGTCGCCGTGGCAACGAGGACATCGCTGCCGCCGGGTATGCCGTTTCCTGTGTCCCGATACAACCGGACCGTGGCGTTGGCAGCTCCCGGGTTGAGGGGGCCGCCGATGGCCCCGTCGGCGAGCAGATCCCCGGCGATGTCTTCGAAGATGACCCCTGAGATGTTCTGACCCGCCACCACGGTCGCATTGGGACCGAACTCGGAGGTGTTGCCGGTGGCGTCGATGGCCAGCGCCGAGATCTGCTCGCCGACGGCCAGACCCGCCGGGAGCGGCACGGTGAAGCTGAATCGTTGCGCCGAGGAGTCGGCTCCGAAGTCGGGCGACGAGTACGAGCCCGCCGTGGGGTCGGCGTCACTGGCTGAGCCCTCGGTGTCCCCGAACAGATAGGCGATGCCCTCCCCGTGGGGGGTACCGCCGCCATTCTGATCATTTGCCGCCCCGACTGCTTCGTAGAACTCGATGCCGACTCCCGGCCCGGCAAAACCCGTCACCGTCAGGTTGCCGGCAACCACGAAGGCGGATTCGATCACGGGGAAGTTGAGCAGACCGTTCGCTCCGAGGTCGGCATCGCCGTCGTCGTTGAGGTCGATGTCGTTGACTCCGAAGAGGTCGATGGCCAGCTCGGCATTGTTCCCGAACCGGTTCTGGGAGATGAGGGCATCGCTGACCGAAGGTCGAACGTAGATGCCGTCGTCACCGTTGTCGGTGATGATGTTGCCGGTGACGGTGAAGTTGGGGCCATCGAGGTCGATGCCCCAAGCCCCGCCCAGCCGAACCGTGTTCTCGGTGATGACATGATCGCCGGCGCTGTTCCAGGTGCGGATGCCCCAGAAGCTTCCCTCCAGGAAGGCGTTGCCCCGCAGCGTCATCCTGGCCGGCTGTCCGGCCCCGGACCCTTTGAGATAGATGCCGGTGTTGACGGCCCGCACCTCGTTGGCCTCGACCAGGTTGTCGGCCGACCCGTCGTCGAGATGGATGCCGTGGCCCGACAGATACCCGATGATGTTGTTGCGGATGGTCGAGTTGGTCAGGTCGTCGCCGGCCACCCCGCTGCTCATGACGCTGGCGGCATCCAGCGAGAAGTCGGCGGGGCTCGTTCCGCCCAGCACCGTGTTCTCGACGACGATCGAGTCGAGGGTGTCCGGTGCCACGCCGTCGAGGTCGATGGACCACCACTGGAACCGGTTGATGGCGAGCTCGCGCACTGTGCTGTCGTCGGCGGTGCTTGCGAACTCGAGGCCCTTCAAGATCACGTCGTCACCTTTGACCTCCAGCTCGGGATCGAGCACCGGGGTCGTGAACAACCCACCCACCCCAACGGTGAGGTTGGCCCCCACGGCCGCCGCGTTGGAGTCCAGCACCGATATTCCGTCTGCCACGTCACGGGCGGTCCCGTCGATCGAAGTGAAGGCATCATCGATGACGGGAAGGACGGTGGCCACATCGACCCGCCACCAGTCGTTGCCGGCGCCGTCTGAGCCGTTGACCGCAACGGCCGGCGTGAACCGCATCGTGTTGGCACCCGCCACGGCGTTGGCGTTGAGGATGAACTGGCGCAGCGACCCCTGGAAGACCCGGTCGGCGGAAGGATCGGCATCTGTGCCGTCTCCCGCCTCCAGGTTGGTGACTACATCGAAGGAGAAGCCGAAATCGACCCCGGCAACGTCGGACCCTCCCACCACGACGCGGGTGACGTGCTCGGAGGTCGCCAGCCCGGAGGCGTCGTCGGCCCCCGCCCCGCTTCTGCCGCCGTAGAGCGGTCCGGCGGCCGCCAGGAATCCCGCCCCGTCGTACCCGCCGGCGGCGGCGTAGGTCTGTTCGGCCCACACGTCATCGTCGTCGCTGGGCGAGCTGTTGACGCCGGCGGAGGGCGTGACGGTCTTGGAGTCTGCGACCACCCAGTAGGTGCCGCTCGGGAGGGCACCGAATGAGTAGTCGCCGAGGGTTGCTCCCGGCGTTGCATCCGTCGTTGTCGTGGCGATGGCAGCTCCGTCGTCCACCCCGTCCGGCACACCATCGCCGCCATCCTGATACAGGTGGAGCGTGACGTTGCCGGAGCCCGGATTGCCGGCGTCGTTGATGACGCCATCGTTGAGGACATCCCCGACGATGTCTTCGAACACTTTTCCGGCGATCTGGAATGCCACCACGGAGGCATTTGGTGAGAACTCTGAGGTGTTGCCGGCTGCGTCGATGGCGATCGTCGACAGCTCGTCTCCGAGCGATACGGCGGCATCGACGTAGGTCCAGACCCCGAGGGCGTCCGCGGTGGTGAAGCCGAGGAACACCGTCCCCTCGCCGTAGTCGGTGCCGGCCAGGGTGTCGCCGGATCCGGCCACGGCCCGGTAGATCTCGATCCGGGCGTTGGCGCAGGCGGTGCCGGTCACCGTCGAGCTCGGGCCGGTGTCGACTGCCGAGACGATGGTGGGGTAGTCGATGCCGTCGTTGGCGCGGGCGCCCGCCTCGTATCCGCACGCGGGCGCCACACCCGAGTTGACGGTGATCCCGTCTCCGGCCGTTCCCCCGGTGCCCAGATCGATCGCCGACTCACCATTGCCACCGAACGCATTCTCGGTGATGAGGTTGTTGGGGCTGTTGGCGGCCACCGCCACGCCGTCCCCACCGTTTCCAGACACGACGTTGCGGGCGACGGTGTGGCCTCCGGTCGACTCGGCCAGCCGGATGCCGGTCCCACCGTGACCCGTCACGTCGTTGTCGACGATGCCGGCGGGGGCGACGCTTCCGCTCACATAGATGCCGTCATTGCCGGACCCGGCGATGAGGTTGCCCTGGATGAGACTGTCCTGGCCGGCGTCGGAGAGAGCGACCGATCCGCTGCCCGTGGTGCCGCCCCGGAGCTCGCTGCCGGTCACGGTGATGTCGGTTCCGGTGACGGCCTGGACGTTGGCACTCGAGTTGAACCCGACGAGGCTGTCGCTCACCACGAGCCGGCTCGACAGGTCGACGCTGACTCCTGCCGACTGGCCTCCCGGATCGGCGAACGTGCGCGGCCCCGATCCGATCACCGACCGGCTCACGGTGAGGTCGTCGATGCTGGTTCCCCGCACGGCAACACTGAACCGGTCGATGGCGATGTCGGTGATCGTGGCGTCATCCCCGGCGGTGCCGGCCGGTGGAAATACGTTGAGCACCAGCCCGAAGTTGATGCCGCCGGGACCGTACAACTCCAACTCCGGCCGGGCGACCTGAGGCAGCGGGACGGCCGCAGTCCCTACCGTCACTCCCCCGCCTGCGTTGGCGCCGAGGTATCCGCTGTTGGTGTCCAGCACGGTGGCCCCGTCGGCGGAGTCGAACGCGGTTCCGTCCACGGTCGTGAATGGGTCGGTTATCCAGGCCAGGGCGGTGGGAGCTGCCGACAGGTCGATGCGCCACCACTCGTCGCCGCTTCCCGGGGTGGCATCGGGGTCCTGGGAGGCGGGAACTGCCGGCACGAAGCGCATGGCGTTGGGCCCGACGATGAGCTTGGCATTGCGAAGGAACTGGTCCAGTGAGCCCTGATGAGTCTGATTGGACCAGATGGCGTCGACCGATGCGTCGAGGTTGGTCACGACGTTGAACGAGAACCCGAAGTCGACGCCGGTCACTCCGGCCCCGGCGATTATCACCCTGGCGACGTGCTCGGAGCCCGCCAGCGTGGTGAAGTCGTCGGCAATCGACCCTCCTGCGCCTCCGTAGTGGGCGCCTGCCGCTCCAGTGAAGCCGGAGCCGTCGTACGAGCCGGCCGGTCCGTAGGTCTGCTCGGCCCACACCACGTTCTCCGGCGTCGCCACCGGGTGGTATCCGGCAGCGGTGTCGACGGTCTGGGAGTCGACCGCCACGTAATAGGTGCCGGGAGCCAGCCCGGTGAACGAGTAGCCACCGGCCGCGTCGGTGGCCAGTGTCGAGATGAGCACGTCACCGCCGTCGGGCACTCCGTTGCCGGTATCCAGGTACAGCCGGACCGTGGCGTTTGCCGCGCCGGGGTTGTTGGCATCGCCCACCACACCGTCGTTGAGGACGTCGCCCGCCACGTCCTCAAACACGGTCCCGGCGATGCTCTCGGCGTCGATCACCGTCAGGTTCAACGCAAACTCCGAGGTGTTGCCGGCACCGTCGATGGCGATGGCCGACACCTCGTCCCCCAGCGCAAACCCGGCGGTGACGAAGGTGAAGGCACCGGCCGGCGACGACACGGTGCTGCCGATGAACTCGACGCCTTCGCCGTGGTCGTCACCATTGCCGTCGGTATCGCCGGCTCCGGCCACCGCCCGATAGATCTCGATTGTGGCGTTCTCACAGCCGGTGCCGTCGACGGTGACGGAAGCGCCGTCCCACAGCGCACTCGTGATCGTCGGGTAGTCGAGGCCTTCGTTCCCGTGCTCGGCACCGGCCGTGTTGTTGTAGCCGCACAGGTTGGCGGGCCCGCCGTCGTTGAGGGTGATGCCGTCGCCCAGCTGGCGGTCTGACCCGAACGCATTCAGGTCGATGCTGGGACCACCGTTGAGCGTGAAATGGTTGGCGGAAATGCGATTGTTGACGGCGGGGGTACCGGGACGGGCTGCCTCGAACGCTTGCACCAGCACGCCGGGGCCCGCGTTCGAGGAGATGATGTTGCCCTGAATGGTGCTACCGGTTCCGTACAAATCGATGCCGCCGGTCTCGGTGCCGCCAAACCCGTTTCCGGTGATCGTGTTGTCGGTGACGGTGTGAGAGCCGAGCGAGCCGTTGAGCTCGAGACCGAACCCCTGCTGGCCAACGATCAGGTTGCCGCTCACGGTGTGCCCGTCGCTGCCGCCTCCCTGGGTGCCGATGCCGTCTGAGTTGGTGGAGCTGATGGCGTTTCCTCGCACCTCGTTTCCGGTGATGGTCCAGACGTCTGCCTGATCCAGCAACAGGATCCCGGAGTTGCCACCGAAGCCGATGAGATTGTCGGCCACGGTGCCGGCGTCGGCGCCGCGCACGATCACGTTGAAATGCGAGCTGCGGGCGACCGCGCCCGGGTCGGCGAAGGCGGCGGCGCCACTTCCGATGACGCTGTTGCGGATCTGGGTGCCTGTGAAGTTGGAGGCGGCGCCGGAGCCCACCCGGATGTTGCCACCCAACACATCACCGAACCCGTAGATGCCGATTCGCTCGATCGTGACGTCGCCGGCCGCAACATCCAGCCCGATCGGCACCGGATTCGTCACCCGGTCGTTGACGATCTCCAGCTCGGGCCGGGCGACCGGGGAAAGCCCGACGGCCGCCACTCCCACCGTTCCACCGGCGCCGAGAACGCCGCCGTTGTCGTCCCGAATGGTGGTGCCGTCGGCCGAGCTGTACGCCCGTCCGTCGATCGAGGTGTCCTCATCGGTGATGGCAGGCAGCCCGGCGGTGACCACGACACTCCACCAGTCGTGCCCGGCCCCGTCGGTTGCGTTGGTGGGACCCGCCGGCACGAACCGCAGGGTGTGTGGACCGTCGATGGCGTTGGCGTTGGTGAGGAACTGGCGCAGCGAGCCCTGAACGGATCGCTGGCCTGCGCCTGCCCCCGGATCCTGTGCGGCGCTCCCGCCCCGGGTGTTCGTAACCACGTTGAAGCTGAAGCCGAAATCCATGGTGCCGGCCGATCCCCCGGTGGTGTCGACCCTGGCGATGTGCTCGGCAGTCGCCAACGAGGTGGTGAGGGGGAAGTCATCGGACACGTCCCATTCGGCGCCCCCGTAGAAAGGCCCTGCCGCCGCGGCGAACGACCAGGCGGCCCCGTCAAAGCTGGCCGCCCCGGCCGGCCCGTAGGTTTGCTCGGGCCAGGTGTCGGCCCCCGAGTAACCGGCGTTGTACGGGCCCTCCACCACACCCTGCGAGTCGACGGTCACCCAATAGACACCGGCCGCCAGGCCCGTGAAGGCATAGCTGCCGTCGGCCAGGGACGAAACGGTGAAGCCTTGGTAGACATCATCTGTACCGTCGGGCAGGCCATCACCGCCGTCGAGGAACAGCTCGACGCGGGTGCCGGCCTCGAACGGATTGGGAGCCGGGCCGATCGGCCCGTCCGCCAGACCGTCACCCGCCGTGTCGACGAAGATGGTCCCGGCGATTCCGAAGCCGACGACTGCGTTCGGCCCGAACTCGGAAGTGTTCGAACCGCCATCGGTGCCCGTCGCCGAAATCTCGTCGCCGGCTGCCAGCCCGGCCGGTGCAACCACGGTGAAGCTGAAGCGCTCGGCGGCGGCGTCAGAACCGTAATCGGGGTCGGCGTACCCGCCGGAGGATCCGTCGGCGTCGGAGCCGGAGCCTTCGGTGGCGGTGAACAGCCAATCGATGCCCTCCCCGTGAGCAGTGCCGCCGGTGTTCTCGTCGTCCAACAGCCCGGCTGCCTCGTAGAACTCGATTTGTGCGCCCGGTCGCGCCCAGCCGGTAACGGTGAGGTTGCCTCCGGAGATGGTGGCACTGTCGATGATCGGATAGTCGAAGCCCAGGTTGCCGGTGGTCCCGACGGTTGCGCCGTCGTTGACGGAGATCCCGTCCCCGCCGTCGGTGCTTCCTCCCGCTACAACCAGGTCGATGGCGATGCTGCCGTTGGCCGAGAAGTCGTTCTCGCTGATGTGATTGCCGCTGTCCGAGTCGGGGATGAGCACGCCCGGGCCGGCGTTGGCGGTGAGGACGTTGCGGGAGATGGTGTTGGGCCCGTCGGTCTTGCGAATGCCTGCGGTCTGGAGGCCCAGCACCCCGGATCCGCTGACCGAGTTGTTCTGAATCACCGAGCCGGTGCTGGTGCCGTCGATGCCCATGCCACCCGAGTCGACGATGAGGTTGCCGATGATGGCGTTCCCGCTGCTGCCGGCTCCGTCGTTGAGGCCATCGGCGCCGGCAACGACCTGGGCGGCTTCACGAATCTCGTTGCCCGTAACCGTCCAACCGGTGGTGTCGGCGATAACGACTCCATCGCGGTCGACGAATCCCAGCAGATTGTCCGTGATGAACCCGTCGTCGACTGCCCGGAGATAGAGCGCCCACAGCGTGCCCGGCACCAACGGGTCGACAAGACCGTCGGGGGCGGCGCCGATGACGTTGCGCTGAATAGTGATTCCGCTCGGACGCAGCGCTCCACCCACCATGCGGACTCCGTTGGCGAAGCCCCAGGTGCTCAGGTCGTTCAGGGTGAAGCCGTCGGGGACCTGCCCGGTGGCTGCGTTGTAGTCGACCGCAAAGGCGTCGCCGATGCCCGAATCCGACCGCATCAACTCCAGCTCGGGCCTTTCGACCTGCGGCAAGGCGATCCCGTCGACTCCCACCGTCATGCCGCCCCCGGCATTGGCGCCGAGGAAGCCCGGGTTGGTGTCGAGCACCGTGGTCCCGTCTGCCAGGCTGAAGGCGGTTCCGTCGACGGTTGTGCCGGCGTCGTGGCTCATGACCGGGGTCTGGCCGGCAGCCATGCCCGAGTAGTCGATCCGCCACCAGGTGCCACCGCCCCCGGCCCCGTTGGTGGGGACAGCCGGAACGAATCGCATTGCGTTCGGCCCTGTGATTGCGTTGGCGTTACGAAGGAATTGGTCGAGTGAGCCCTGGTAGGAGGCGACGTCGAGCGAAGCTCCGAACGCAGCTTGCAGGTTGGTCACGACGTTGTAGCTGAACCCGAAGTCGACGTTGGCCACATCAGACCCGGACACGACGATGCGGGCGAGGTGCTCGGCGCCGGCCAGGGTGGCAGGATTGTCGGCGGCCGACCCGTCCTTGCCTCCGAAGCACGGCCCGCCGCCGGCCCGCTCGACCGTTCCCCCCAGCCCGTCGGCACACCAGCCGCCGCCCGGTCCGTAGGTCTGGTCCGACTGAGGCGTGGTAGCCGAATAGGAGGCGTCGATGCCCGCCGCCGGTGACATGTCCCGCGAGTCTGCGACCACCCAGAACACGCCGTCGGGCAGGTTCGGGAAGGCGAAGGCTCCGCCACCGGCAGTGGCGACCGGCCCGGCCTCCAGCGTGTCGCCGCCGTCGGGGATGTTGTCCCCGTCGTCGAGATAGATCCACACGTCCACGCCGTCTACCACCGGGTTCCCGGCGTCGCCGATCAGCTCGCCCCCGTCGAGCACGTTGCCGTCGACGTCTTCGAACACCGTGCCTGCGACCTCCCAGCCGACCCGGGCGTTCCTGGAGAACTCCGAGGTATTGCCGGTGCCGGGATCGCGAGCCGTCATCGTCACGTACTCGCCGGCTGCCAGGGCGCCGGTGACGAACGCGAACGAGCCGCCGGCGGCCACCACCGGCGAGCCGAGCGGCGTGAGGAGCTGCACGCCTTCGCCGTAATTCCCGTCGTCGGCGTCGCCCAGGCTGCGGGTGTCGGATGCGTCCGGGTCTGCCACCCCGCGATAGATCTCGATCAGGCACCCGCTGCAGGCCGTGCCGTTGATGGTGGCGGTGCCACCCACATAGCTGGTGCTCGTGACGACGGGCTGATCCAGGCCTTCGTTGCCTGAGAGTGGATCGGTGGCACCGTCGTTGACGGTGATGCCATCGCTGCCCGCCCCCGAATCCCACAGGTCGATGGCGATGCCGCCGTTGCCGCCGAACAGGTTCTCGCTGATGATGTTGCCGATCGAGGGCGTGTGAGCGCTGCCCTGGTCGCTCCACACCTCGATCCCGTCGGCACCGTTGCCGGTGATGATGTTGCGCCGGGCCGTGTGACCACCCGACTCCAGCGCCAGTCCGTAGCTGGTGCTGTCGACGATCGAGTTGTTCTCCCACAGGTCGCCGACGGCATTGTCCGACTTGTTGCCGAGGTTCTCGGCCAGCAGATTGCCGGAGACAACCGCCGTCCCGGCCACCGAATACACCCCGTAGTTGCTCAAAGCCCGGATCTCGTTGCCGGTGATGGTCCATCCGGGGTCGGTGATCATGCCGTGCAACCCGGCCCAGCCGATCAAGCTGTCCCTTACCGTGACGTTCGGCCAGTTGCCGTTGCCCGCCCGGATGGCGGCCAGGCTGCCCGCTCCGGCGTCGGCAAAAGCGTCCGGCCGGCTTCCGATCACCAGGCGCTCGAAGACCAGGTCGCTGGTGACACCGGCGTTGAAGCCGTTCAGGTTGAGGTTTCCGTTGGCCACCGACCCCCAGATGGCGAGATCGCGGATGACCGAACGATCGGCCACGTCGGGCTCAGGGCGCTGATCTGACACGTCGAGTCGGCCGATGATCTCCAGTTCCGGCTTCTCGACCTGCGGGAGGGGCAGCCCGTCCACGCCGACGGTCATGCCCCCGGCGGCGTTGGCCCCCATGAAACCGGGGTTGGTGTCACGGACCGTGATCCCGTCGGTGAATGAGAAGGCGGTCCCGTCGACGACGGTGTCCTCGTCCTCGATGTCGATGGGGGCATCATCTCCGCCGGCAATGAAGTCGATGCTCCACCAATCACCGCTTCCGGTGGTCACCGTCGGCGGAACCGCCGGGACGAACCGCAGCGAGTTGGGGCCGTCGAGCACGAAGGCGTTGAGCAGCGCCTGATCGAGTGATCCCTGCTCGTGCGGTGAGGTGTAGACCGGCCAGTTGGTGAAGCCGCTGTCCGACACGAACACGTTGAACGAGAAGCCGAAATCGACTGCCCCCACGCTGGCGCCCGACACGACGGCCCGGGTGATGTGCTCGAAGGTGGTTGCGTCCGCAGGATTGGCCGCGTCGGGAGTGGCTCCCCCGGCCCCGCCGTAGCACGGTCCGGCTGCGGCCAGCTGGATGGTGCCCCCGGCGCCGTCGGCGCAATAGGCCCCGTCCGCCGCCCAGGTCTGCTCCGCCCACGCCACGCCCGCGTAGCCGGCGGCCTGGAGAGGCTGGGAAGGCGCGACGGTCAGCGACTCGACGGCGACGAAGTAGGTGCCGTCGGCCAGCGCCGGGAAGCTGTAGCTGCCGTCGCCGGCGCTGGCGATGGGGCCGGCGGCGAGGGTGTCGGTCGGGTCGGGCTGGCCGGCGACACCACCGTCGTCGTTGAACAGGTAGACGTTGACGCCGCCCACTCCGGGGTTGGTGGCATCACCGACCGCCTCGATGCCGGGGAGCGCATCACCGGCGATGTCCTCGAAGACGGTGCCGGAAACGCTGCTGGTAGCTGCAGCCGTCACGATGGCGTTGGCTCCGAACTCCGACGTGTTGGCGGTGGCATCCAGGGCGAGGGCGGTGATCACATCGGTCGAATTGAGTCCCGCATCGACGAAGCTCCAATTGCCCGACCCGTCGGCCACCGCGGACCCGACGTAGACCTGGCCCTCGCCGTGGTCGGTACCGGTTCCACCGACCGGATCGGTGTTGTCGGTGAAGCCGTTAGCGAGGGCGCGGTAGACCTCGACGGTGGCTCCCGGGCAGGCGGTTCCGACCACTGTGGTCGTGGCGCCGCCGTCGAGCGCGCTCGTGATGACCGGGTAGTCGATGCCCTCGTTGGTGCGGG
Source organism: Acidimicrobiia bacterium (assembly GCA_041619515.1). GTDB lineage: Bacteria > Actinomycetota > Acidimicrobiia > Spongiisociales > SHLN01 > SHLN01. The sequence continues at coordinate 32,471 of JBFKDW010000014.1, read as the reverse complement.
AGGCGTCGTACCCGCAGGTTGCGGGCGCTCCTGAGTTGAGGGTGATTCCGTCTCCGTTCGGCGGGGCCCCGCCGATGTTCGTGTGGTCCTGGTCGATCGCGACCCCGCCGTTGCCGGAGAACGAGTTCTGAGAAATCAAGTTGCGAGCGTTGTCACCCGGCGAGGTCCATTCGGCGAGCACCAGTCCGTGGCCTGCGTTGTTGGAGACGATGTTGTGACGGAAGATGGAGTCCGACCCGAACACGCGCACTCCTCCGTCTTCTACTCCGCCGCCCTCGCCCGCGTTCATGAACGTGTTGTCCTCCACGGTGTACCCGCCGGCGGCCTGCCACGACTCGAATGTGTACCCGCCAACGCGATGGACGCGGTTTTCGCGCACGTCGATGGAGTCGGCCACCACCGATCCTTCGACGCTGATGCCGTCACCGTTCGGGTCGCTCAGCGCCATCCGGTAGATGTCGTTGCCGCGAATGGCGGCCGAGTCCCGCGCGAGCACGCCCCCGTCCTCACCGTATGCGATGAAGTTGTCGAACACATCCGCCTCGCCGCCGTTGACATCGATCCCGTGCTGGATGCGGTCTCCCGCTCCCGGATCCGTGCCGTCGGCCCTCGGACCGAGGAAGTTGCTCTCGATGAGGCTGCCGGTTCCCCCGCTCACGACGACGGCGGCCTGGAACGCATCGGCATCGAAGAGGGCGAGGCGCCGGATCGTCGTATTGCTGGATGAGATCGTGAGCGGATCGCTCGTATTGTCGGCGTCGATCTCCAGCTCGGGACGCGGGTACGGGGGCAGCGAGGGATCGTCGCCGGTTCCGGCGACACCATCCGCTCCGGTACCCACGCCGGCGCCCGCCAGCTCCGGATTGCCGCCGGTGCCGAGGTTGGTATCGCGCACGGTCGAGCCATCCGCAAGGTCGTAGGCGGTGCCGTCGATCGTGGTATCGGACGCCGTCAGGGCGGGGAGCGGCGCTGAGAGCACGATCGTCCACCATTCGTCACCGGTGCCCGGGACGGCATCGAGGTCGACGGTGACCGGGACGGCGGGAACGAATCGCATGGCGTTGGCACCGGTCCCGGCGATGGAGTTATTGACGAAGCGGCGAAGAGTGCCCTGGCTGTCGGCGTCGCTCGTTCGGGTGACCACGTTGAAGCTGAATCCAAAGTCGAGGCCGGCGGCGACGCCGGCCACCAGGGCCACGTGCTCGGCGTTCGAGCTGATGTCGAAATTGTCCACCACGTCGCCTCGCCGGCCGCCGTAACAGGGCCCGGCCGTTGCGCGGCTCGTTTGGGTCTCCGGCGAATCGCCGTTCGTGCACACCGCTCCGATCGGGCCAAACGTCTGCTCGGCAACGCCGCCCCCGCCGGCGGAGGGTGTTACGTCGCCGGAGTCGACCACTATCCAGTGGTTCCCGGCACCCGCAACAAGGGCATAGCTTCCGTCGGCTGCGGTGGTATCGCTGTCGACCAGCGTGTCTCCACCGTCGGGAACGCCGTCTCCGTCGTCCAGGTAGAGGCGGACATCCACCGACCCGCGCCCCGGGTCGCCGCCGTCCTTGACGGCATCGCCGGCAATGTCTTCGAAAACGGTGCCGCTGAATGAGCTGGAGGTGACGGTCACGAGGCCCCCGAATTCCGATGTTTGACCGCCGACTGCTCCGGTGGCCGTCAGTTGCTCACCGCCCACGACCGGAGACGCCAGCGAGGCGAGCGGCACCGTGAACGAGAAACGGGCCACGTTGGTCTCGTCGCCCTGGTCGATTCCGTTGACCGGCGACGTGTAGCTGCCAAGGCCGCCGTCGCCGTCGGCGACGCCTTCGGTCTGGCGGGTCAGGAACGTTTCACCCTCACCCAGGCCGAACGGGTCGGGATCGGCGACGAAGAACTCGATGTCCGCCCCGGTCGCCGACCAGCCGGTCAGCACCAGGTTGGCGCCGGCGATCTCGGCGGTGTCGATGACGGGATAGTTGGTGAGGTCGTTGCCGCCGGTGTCGGCGTCACCGTCATCGTTGAGGGTCGGGTAGATGGGGCCGAGGTGGTCTTCGCCCCACTCGGTGTCTCCTCCGGTGGCGATCAGGTCGATACCCGGCTTCTGGGTCGGTGGGCCGGGAGGGGCGGCTCCGCTCACCAGGTCACCGTTCCCGAACATGGAGTTCTCGGTGATGATGATCCCCCCGGCGTTGTCGTCGACCATGATGGCGGAGCCGTAGTTGTCGTGGATGACGTTGTGACGAACGACGTGGTCGACGCCGAACAGGCGCATGCCGTGCGGCTCGGGGGCGCCGGCGGTGTCGTCGAAGTAGTTGCGGCCGTTGAACGAGATCGTGTTGTCTTCGACCAGATTGTCACCCGGCGTCACGCTATCGGTCCAGGTGTCGAACCCATCTCCGCCGCTCTCGGTCACCAGGTTGCCGATGAGGTGGATCCCGACGCTGCGGACCGCATCGACACCGTCGTAGACATCGCTCGTGATGCCGGCCTGCCGGATCTCGTTGCCGGTGATCACCACCGAAGGAATGCCCGGGCCGGGGGCGGCAAAGTCCCAGGTTCGGACTGCCGACTTGCGGGTGAATCCGATCAGGTTGCCCCGGATGGTCCCGGTCGACTCGGACATCTGGAACGCCGAGCTGGAGAGCCGATTCCCGGCACCAGGGTCGGTGAAGCCGCCGGCGCCGGCTCCGATGATGTTGTCCTCGAACAGGAAACCGGTGTTGCCGTTTCCGAATTGGCCAACCCGAAAGGCCTCGCCCAGCTGGTCGTTCAGGTCGGTCTGACCGAAGCCGTAGATGGCGAGGCGCCGGACGGTGACGTCGTCGGCCTGGATGTAGAACCCGCGAGTGGCCTGGACGGCGCGGTCGTTGACGATCTCCAGCTCCGGCTTGAGGACCCCGTCGAGTGTTGGCTCGTCACCGGTGCCCGAGACGCCGTCGGCTCCGGTTCCGACCGGGCCGGCGTATCCGGTCGAGCCGGGATTGGGGTCGCCGGCGGTGCCCTCCAGAACCGTGCCGTCGAGGAGGCTGTGAGCCGTGCCGTCGATGGAGGTGGAGTTGGCCGTGATGGGCGGGAAGGCCTCGCTCACCGGCGCACCGTTGCCGACGGTGATCCGCCACCAATCTCCGCCGCCACCGCTCTGGTTGGTGGGAACGGCCGGCACGAACCGCATGTCGTTTGGCCCGGTGACGCTGTTGGCGTTCCGCACGAATCGCTCGAGCGTTCCCTGTTCGTTGAGGTAGGCGGTGCGGGTCACCACGTTGAAGCTGAACCCGAAGTCGAGCGTCGACGCATCGAGCGTGACGCCGGCCACGTGCTCGGCGTCGGTCCCGATGATGAAGTTGTCGGCCGTATCTCCCCGCCGGCCACCGAAGCAGGCGCCGTTGGCGGCGAGCGTCCGCTGAGTTTCGGGGCCGTCGCCGTTCGTGCAGATGCCACCGATCGGGCCGTAGGTTTGTTCGGCGACGCCACTGCCGCCCGCCGATGGAGTGACGTCGCTCGAGTCGACCAGCACCCAGTGAAGGCCGATGCCTCCCGCCAGCGTGTAGTTCCCTCCGCCGGCCGTCACCGTGGAGTCGACCAGCGCGTCCCCGCCGTCGGGCACCCCGTCTCCATCGTCGGCGTAGAGCGACACGTCGACGCCGTCGCGCCCGGGGTCCCCGCCGTCCTTGACGCCGTCGCCTGCCACATCCTCGAACACCTGGCCGGCCACGGCGAGGTCGAGGGGTGCCACTCCGCTGAACTCAGAAGTGCGCGTGCCGACGGTGGCGGTGGCGGTGAACTCCATGCCCCCCGACACGGGCGGCAGCGAGGCCAGCGGGATGAGGAAGCGGTACCGGTTGGTGTTGTCGCTGCCCTGATCGATCCCGTTGATTGCCCCCGAGTAGGCGCTCGCGCCGCCGTCCAGGTCAGATCCGGATCCCTCCACTCTGGTGGCGAGAAAGGTCTCACCCTCTCCGAACCCGGCTGGGTCCGTGTCGGCGATGAAGAACTCGATCGACGATCCGGGCCGCGCCCATCCGGTCAGCTCGAGATCGGAGCCGACGATCGCGACCGTGTCGATGATCGGGAAGTTGAGCAGACCATTGCCACCGCCGTCCCCGTCGCCGGAGTCGTTGAGCGTGTAGTACGGCGGGTCACCGAACCCGTTGTTGCCGCCGGTGGCAACCAGATCGATCCCGACCTGCCCACTCGGGTCCGAGGGAGGGGAGGTGGGCGGGTTCTTGGCCGGGATGGCGTCCTCGCCGTTGTCGAACATCGAGTTCTCGGTGATGGTCACGTTGGTAGCGCCGTCGGTGACCAGAATCCCCGCCGAGTAGTTGCCGCTGATGACGTTGTGGCGGATCACATCTCCGCTTCCGTACACGGTGATTCCGTTCGGCTCGCTCGGCACGCCCCACGGGTTGCCAACCGTGCCGACGCCGTTGCCGGTGATCGTGTTGTCCTCGATGAGGTTGCCTCCGGCGCCGGTGTAGAAGTCCATGCCGGAGGCGCCGCTGCCGGTCACGAGGTTGCGCAGGATGTCCATGTCCTGGGACGAGGTGCTGTCCATGCCGTCGGAGACGTCCGATGCCAGACCGGCGCTGCGGACTTCGTTGTCTGCGACGAGGAACGAGGGGGCCCCCCCACCGGGCGACACCGCATTGCGAAGACGAAGGGCCGAGGTGTCCGTCCACCCCATGAGGTTGCCCTGTACCCGGCCGCTGCTGTCGAATGACAGCACCCCCGAGATCGAGCTGCGCTCCGCGGCCGGCGGGGCGGCAAAGTCCTCGGCGCTGGTTCCGACGATGCTGTCCTCGAACACGACGCGGTTCACACCCGCGCCCCACTGCCCGAATACCACATCCCCGAAGAGCTGATCGGCCGGATAGACGCCGCCGAAGCCGTAGATGGCGATACGCCGGACGGTCGAGTCGTCGGCCCGGAAATCGAGCCCGGTCTTGGCCTGGACCGACCGGTCGTTCTTGATCTCGAGCTCAGGCCGCTCCAGGCCATCGAGCAGCGGCTCGTCTCCCGTCCCGGCCCGGCCGTCGGCACCGGTCCCCACCGGTCCGACGTATCCGGTCACCCCGGGGTTGGGATCGCCCGCCGTTCCTTCCAGGATGGTCCCGTCGAGCAAGCTGTGGGCGGTTCCGTCAACGGTTGTGAACGGGTCGGTGACCATCGGAAAGGCGTTGTCGAGGGGGGCCCCGTTCGTCGCCGTCACTCGCCACCAGTTGCGGCCCGAGCCGGCGGCGTTGGTGGGAACGGCCGGGACGAAGCGCATCGTGTTCGCTCCCGCCAGCTTGTTGGCATTCTCGATGAACGCGGTGAAGGTACCCTGCCCGCCTCCGCTGGCCGCATAGCTGACCCGGGTCACGACGTTGTAGCTGAAGCCGAAGTCGACGTTCGATGCCACCGCCCCGTTCGCCAGGTAGGCGATGTGCTCGGCGTTGCCGGTGATGTCGAAGTTGTCGGCGGTGTCTCCGCGCCGGCCCCCGTAGCAGGCGCCGGCCGTGCCACGAATCGTCTGGGTCTCCGGTCCGTCACCGTTGGTGCACACGGCCCCGATCGGTCCGTACGTCTGCTCGGCCACGGCCCCGGCCGTATTGATATCACCGCTGTCGACCACCACCCAGTGATCGCCGTTCTCGATGCTGGACAGGTTGTAGGCGCCGGACGCGTCGGTGTCTACGAAGTCTTCCTGCGTATCGCCTGCGTCCAGGACACTGTTGCCGTTGGCGTCGAACCACAGTTGAGTCGTCACGCCCGCCTCGACCGGATTGGCGGCGTCGCCGATGGCCTCGGCCCCGGCCAGCAGGTTGCCGGCGGTGTCGACGAACACCCGGCCCGACACCGAGACTCCGGCGAGAGCCGGAGGAACCGACCCGGCCTGCACCAGGACGGTGGCGAGCAACGCCAGCGCCACAAACTGAGAAAGGGGACCCCGTTTCACTGGAGTCCCGAGTTCTGTTCAGCCGGCGCGATTCGGTCGACGGCAACGAGCGATATCACCCATTGTTCTTCGGAACCAGAGCGTGACTAGTTAAGCCCGCCCTTGGTGGTATGGATGGTTTTCCCAGCACCGGTGGGAACGGTCCAGGCCCCGGCCCACGGGGGCATCGGCCGGCTACATGCGCTCGATCATGGCGTCGGCGAACTCCGACGTCTTGACCTTGGTGGCACCCTCCATCAGACGCTCGAAATCGTAGGTGACGATCTTGTCGGCCACGGCCGCCTCCAGCCCTCGCACGATGGCAGCCTCCACCTCCGGCCAGCCGAGGTAGTTGAACATGAGGGCCCCGGAGAGGATGACCGACCCCGGGTTGACTTTGTCCTGGCCGGCGTATTTGGGAGCGGTTCCGTGGGTGGCCTCGAAGATCGCCACGCCGGTCTCGTAGTTGATGTTGGCGCCGGGAGCGATGCCGATGCCGCCCACCTGGGCGGCAAGAGCATCCGAGATGTAGTCACCGTTCAGGTTGGTGGTGGCGATGACGTCATACTCGGCCGGGCGGGTGAGGATCTGCTGGAGAAAAGCGTCCGCGATGACATCCTTCACCAGCATCCTGTCACCGGGGTCACCTCCACAGTCGTCCCATCCGACGGCCCGGTCGGAGAATTCGTCCCGCACCAGCTCGTAGCCCCATTCCCGGAAGGCGCCTTCGGTGAACTTCATGATGTTGCCTTTGTGGACCAGCGTCACCGATCTGCGATTGTTGGCCAGGGCGTACTCGAGGGCGGCCCGGATGAGACGCTTCGATCCGGTGACCGACACCGGCTTCAGGCCGATGCCGGCGTCGGGCCGCGGGGTCCAGCCGTATTCCTTCTGCACGAAGTCCAGCATTGCTTTGGCCTCGGGAGTCCCGGACTCCAGCTCCATGCCGGCATAGACGTCTTCGGTGTTCTCCCGATAGATCACCATGTCGATGAGCTCGGGATGCTTGACCGGCGAGGGAACTCCGGTGAACCAGCGCACCGGCCGCACGCAGGCGTACAAGTCGAGAATCTGACGCAGAGCGACGTTGAGGCTGCGGATGCCTCCACCCACCGGGGTGGTGAGCGGGCCCTTGATGCCGACGAGATGCTGCCGGAACAAGTCGACCGTTTCCTCGGGAAGCCATTCACCGGTCTCGTCGAAGGCAGCCTGCCCCGCCTTGACCTGCTTCCAGGCGACCCGGCGAGACCCTCCGTACGCCTTATCTACTGCAGCATCGAAGACGCGCACCGACGCGTGCCAAATGTCGGGGCCGATTCCATCGCCGTCGATGAAGGGGATGACGGGGTCGTCTGGTACCTGCAGGCCGTCTGGGCCCATTGTGATAGTGGTCGCCATTGGGTGCTCCTCGTTGTCGTCCGTCGTTGCTGGTCAGCCGGCCTCGGCTCGGGCCTCGGCCAGCGAGACCGTGTTGAGCAGGAGGCTGGCGATGGTCATGGGGCCAACCCCTCCCGGGACGGGGGTGATAGCCGATGCCACCTCGGAGATCGAATCGAAATCGACGTCGCCCACCAGCTCGCCGTCTACCCGGTTGATGCCGACGTCGATGACCACTGCCCCCGGCTTCACCCCGTCGGCCGAGACGAGACCCGGGCGGCCGGCCGCCACGATCAAGATGTCGGCCATGGCGGTGATGGAGGGGAGATCCTTGGTACGGGAGTGGGCAAGCACGACGGTGGCGTTGGCCGACTTGTGGTTGAGGAGCAAGCCCATCGGCCGCCCCACCAGCCGAGATCGCCCGATGACGACCGCCAGCTTGCCTTCGGTGTCGATCTCGTAGAAGTCGAGCATCCGCATGATTCCTTGCGGGGTGGCCGGCACGGCGCCACCCGACCGCTCCAGCACCACCAGCCCGAGGCTATGGGGATGGAGACCGTCGGCGTCCTTCCCCGGGTCGATGATGTCGATCACTGCGTCGGGGTCGAGCCCGGCGGGGAGGGGAAGCTGCACCAGGATTCCATCGACCGCCGGGTCGGCGTTGAGGTTGCGAACCAGATCCTCCACCTCGGCCTGGGGCGTATCCGCCGGGATCTTGTGGTCGTAGGTGTACATGCCCACCTTGGCGGCGGCCTTGTGCTTCATGCGGACATACACCTCGCTGGCAGGATCCTCACCCACCAGCACGGTGGCGAGGCCAACCCGTTTACCCAGCTTGATGATCCGCTCGGCGACTTCGTCCTTGATGGCCCCAGCCGGCTCTTTTCCGGTCAGCAACGTGGTCACGAGTCCAGCCTAGGACGCAACCCGAGTGTCTCCAGACACCCGACCCGCCGCCTCTGTGGGAAGGACACCTAGCCGAGCAGACTCTTGATGGCGGTGCCGATCTCGGTGGGGTCGTCGAGGACGGTGGCGCCGACTGAGCGCAGTGCTTCCATCTTGGCGGCGGCGGTGCCCTTGCCCCCGGAGATGATGGCACCGGCATGGCCCATCTTCTTGCCGGGCGGCGCCGTCACCCCGGCGATGTAGGTGACGACCGGCTTGGTCACGTTGGCGGCGATGAAATCGGCTGCCTCCTCTTCGGCGGTGCCGCCGATCTCACCGATCATGACCACGGCGTCGGTCTCGTCGTCGGCCTGAAACAGTTCGAGGACATCGACGAACGAGGTGCCGGGCACCGGGTCACCGCCGATACCGATACAGCTGGACTGGCCGATGCCGAGCACGGTCAGCTCGTGCACGGCCTGGTAGGTCAGCGTGCCAGACCGCGACACCACGCCCACCCGGCCGGGAAGGGCGATCTCGGGCGGCATGATCCCGACGTTGGATTTCCCGGGAGAAAGGAGGCCGGGGCAGTTGGGCCCGAGCAGGCGGGCGCCTGAGGTCCTGGTGATGTAGTTGTAGACGCGAGCCTCGTCGTGGGCCGGAATACCTTCGGTGATTGCCACGATGAGGCCGATGCCGGCGGCGGCGGCCTCCATGATGGCGTCGGCGGCAAACGGCGGTGGGACGAAGGTCATGGCGGTGTTGGCCCCGGTGGCTTCGACTGCCTCCGAGACGGTGTCGAAGATCGGTACCCCGTCGAGGCTGGTTCCGCCCTTGCCCGGGGTGACGCCGGCCACCAGGTTTGTGCCGTAGTCGCGATTGCGGAACCCGTGAAACTGGCCTTCGCGCCCGGTGAGGCCCTGGACCACGAGCTTGGTTGTCTCGTCGATGAGAATGGCCATCAGCCCTGCTCCGCCAGCTCGACGGCCTTCTCGGCCGCCTGCCGCATGGTGGCGGCGGCGATCATCTTCTCGTGGGGTGAGGCCGCCAGAATCGCCCGCCCCTCCTCGGCGTTGGTGCCGTCGAGTCGCACCACGATCGGCCAGGGCAGCTCGAGCCGACCGAGCGCCTCGATGATGCCTTCGGCGACGAGGTCGCAGCGGGTGATGCCTCCGAAGATGTTTATGAGCACCGACTTGACGCTGTCGTCCTGGGTCAAGACCTCGAGGGCGTTTGTGATGGTGTCGGCGCCGGCGCCGCCGCCGACATCGAGGAAGTTGGAGGCCCGGCCCCCCACCAGGTCGACGACGTCGAGCGTGCTCATGACGAGCCCTGCGCCGTTGCCGATGATGCCGACGCTGCCGTCCAGCTTGATGAAGTTGAGATCACGCTCCTTGGCCATTGCCTCGATCGGATCCCAGCGGAAAGCGGTCTCGAACTCTCCGAAGTCGGGATGCCGGAAGAAGGCGTTGGCGTCGAGCGTGACCTTGGCGTCGAGTGCCACCACCTCACCGGAGCCGGTGAGGATGAGCGGGTTGACCTCGACCAGGTCGCAGTCGAGGGACACGAAGGCTTCGTACAGCTTCTTGAGAGCGGCGGCGGCTTTGCGCGCCGCCGTCGGCTCCAGCTTGGCCCGATAGACGAGCTCGCGCGCCTGCCAGTCTGTCAGCCCGATGATCGGGTCGATGTGCAACCGCACGACCGCCTCCGGATCGGCTTCAGCCACACCTTCGATGTCTACGCCGCCCTGGGCGCTCACCATCGCCAGGTGCTTCTTGGCGGATCGGTCGAGCGTGAAGCTGGCGTAGTACTCGGCGGCGATGTCGGAGGCCTGCTCCACCCAGACGGAGTGGACCGTATGCCCCTTGATGTCCATGCCGAGGATCTCGGTAGCTGCTTTCTCCGCTGCGACCGGGTTGTCGGCGACCTTGATGCCGCCGGCCTTGCCCCGGCCTCCGACCTGCACCTGGGCCTTGACGACCACCGTTCCTCCCAGCGTCTGGGCGGCGGTGCGGGCTTCGGTCGGAGAGTTGGCGAGCCGTCCGTCGGGTACCGGGACTCCGGCTCGCGCGAAGAGGGACTTGCCCTGGTATTCGAAGAGGTCCACTGCTCAGCTTTCCGGGATATGTTGGTTGACCCACTCCACGATCGCCGAAAGCGGAGCGCCAGGAGTGAAGATAGCGGCGAGGCCGGCTGCCGTCAGCGGCTCGATGTCCTCGTCGGGGATGATCCCACCCCCGAACACGATGATGTCCTCGGCCCCGCGAGCTCGCAGACCCTCGACCACCTTGGGGAACAGCGTCATGTGCGCCCCCGAGAGCACCGACAACCCGACACCGCCGACGTCTTCCTGGATGGCGGTCTCGACGATTTGCTCGGCGGTCTGGTGCAACCCCGAATAGATGACTTCGACTCCCCCGTCGCGAAGCGCCCGGGCGATCACCTTGGCGCCGCGATCGTGGCCATCGAGGCCGGGCTTGGCGATGAGAACTCTGCGGGGCATCACCGCCAGGTTAACGGCAGCGCCTTCGGCGCTGCTTACGAGTTGCTTCGCAACTCAGACGGCACCCCCTCCGCGAACGACACGCTCCAGCGCAGACGGCACCGCCTTCGGCGCTGCTTACGAGTTGCTTCGCAACTCGGACGGCACCCCCTCCCCCACCGCGAACGACATGCTCCAACTCAGGACGGCATCGGCGCTGCTCACGAGTTGCTTCGCAACTCAGACGGCACCCCCTCCGCGCTGGGTACGAGTTACGAGTTGCTTCGCAACTCGGACGGCACCCCCTCCCCCACCGCGAACGACATGCTCCAACTCAGGACGGCACCGCGAACAGCACGCTCCCCGTCCGGGGGCGGCACCGCCGCCCCCGGACGGCCCGACCCGCGTATGATCGGTGGGACGCACCGGCAGGGCGGGAGGAACTATGGCCGGGAATCCGAGCGCGGGATACGGCATGTATGTGCAGGACTCCCGTCCCATCCGTGAGGCAATGGAGATGGTCCGCTACGCGGAGGAGCGGGGTTTCACGTCGGTGTGGCAGGCTGAGAGCCGGCTGGCGCGGGAAGCGACCGTGCCGATGGCCGTCTTCCTCACCCATACTGATCGCATCAAGGTCGGCTCGGGCGTCGTCAACAACTGGACCCGCAACGCCGCGCTGCTGGCGTCGACGTTCTCCACGCTCGACGACCTCGCGCCCGGCCGCGTGATACTCGGCATCGGCGCCTGGTGGGATCCGCTGGCCGCCCAGGTCGGAATCAGCCGATCCAAGCCGCTCACCGCCATGCGGGAAACCGTTGAGGCGGTGCGGGCACTCCTCAACGACGAGACCGTCACCTACCACGGGCAGTTCGTGCACCTCGACGGGGTCGCCCTCGACTATGTGCACCAGGAGCGCCGGCCCAAGGATGTGCCGATCTACATCGGCGCCACCGGCATGAAGATGATGGAGCTGACCGGCGAGATCGCCGACGGGGTCCTCCTCAATTATCTCGTATCCCCCTCGTATAACGAGCGGGCCATGGAGGCGCTCGGCCGGGGAGTGGAGAAGGCGGGGAGGACGGTCGACGATATCGACCGGCCCCAGCTGGTGGTCTGTTCGGTGTCGGAGGACCGCCGAGCCGCCCTCGACGGGGCCCGCATGCTCGTCACCCAGTACCTCGGCCAGCAGCCGCACATCATGAAGGCGTCTGGTGTCCCCCAGAGCGTGCTCGACGATGTCGGGGCCGCCCTGAGCTGGCCCGCTACCCACGAAGAGGTAAAAGCGGCGTCCAAGCTGGTGCCGGACGAGATCGTCCAGCTCATCACCGCCTCCGGGACCCCTGAGGAATGCCGCGCCAAGGTCGCCGAGTACGTCGCAAAGGGCTGCACCAGCCCGATTCTCTACCCGCTCGGCCCCGACGTCAGGTTCATGATCGACGTATTCAGCGAATAGCCGTCGAACCACAGCCGGCCCGGGGTTGACTCCCCCGCCATCGATGGTTGGGAAGGGGCGACACACAGTCGATGTGAGTTCGGTAGGTTGGATCAGGCTCACGGAGGGAGGACAAGCATGCCACGAGTGGTTTCAAGCATCGACATCTCGGCCCACCCAGAGGCCATTTGGAAGCTCATGTGCGACCCGACAACATATCCGGAGTTGGCAGATCCCACCGACCGGATGATCAGTGTCCCTGAGGGTGAGTTCGGCCTCGGGTACACCTACAAGGAGTACGGAGGCATTCCACCATTCAAGAGCGAAAGCGAGTGGATGGTGACGGATTTCGAACCGATGACCCGGCAGGTGCATGTGGGCGACGACGGTCAGATGAAGTTCAACCTGGAGATTCGCCTCGATCCGATCGAGCAGGGCACCCGCCTCACACAGACGCTCGAGCTCAATCCTCGCTGGTACCTGGTGCCGGTGAGCGCGCTGTTGTGGCCGGTCATGATGCGCTCCCGCGCCCAGGCTGCCATGGACAAGACGGTCGCCAACGTCAAGCGCATGGTCGAGTAGGAGCAGGCGCCGGCAGCTACTCCGGGGAAGGCCACATCCGCAGCCAGGACGGGTAGCTGTGGCTGTTGACGGCCGGGAACCCGCCTGAAGGCGCGTCGCGTGCGAACGCCCTCACCGTGGCCTCGAGAACCGTCTCCGCCCTCAGGGCCGAGCCGAAGGCCTCGAATCCGAAGCCCCACCCCCGGTGCCTCCCAACGCCGATCTCCACGAGCTCTGCGGCCCCGCCATCGGCCAGGCCCGAGCCCGTGGCAACGGCCGTCACGGTCCGGTCGCCGGCCACCCGATACCAGCGGGCCCAGCGAACCTTCTCTACCGCGATCCACGCCTCACCTCCGGGCAAGCCGCGCCCGGGCGCCAGCGGAAAGCTCCACTTCGCCCAGGTCTCGCCCCGGCCCGCAAATCCATCCGGCAAGACGAGGCCGGCCAGGGTTCCCGTACGCATCTTGAGATCGAGCTGGCCGGCGCCACGCAACTTCACCCCCAGGTCATCGCGGTCGGGGAGCTTCAGATACACATCGGTGCGCCGCTCGGGCTCGCCCGCCGGCTCCCCCCGATGAAACCAGTCGGCGACCTCCGCAGGACACGGGCCGGCCTCGAACCAGCGAACCTCGGCCGTCCGCAACTCCATGGCGGCCGCCTAAGAGGGAGTGACCGATGCGTCGGTTTCGAACAGACCCATCCGGTTTCCCTCCGGGTCGTCGAAGTACGCCGAATAGCCGACCCCCGGAATCGGGTTCTTCTCCACGACCATCACCGCCCCGGCTTCCACCACCGCCGCCACAGCCGCGTCGATATCGGCCACCTCGATCACGAACACGGGCAGCGAGAAGCGCTCCGACTTCTGGACCAGGGCCCCGTTGATGCCCGGCTCCGAATCGGGACCGGAGGTGACCAGCCAGTAGGGTGCCCCTTCCCATCGCTGGATGTCCCACCCGAATACCTTCTCGTAGAAGGTGGCGGCCCGGGCGGGGTCCTCGGCGGGTAGTTCGAAATGCACCGGGCGCGGCATCGGCGCTCCTTTCGTGTGTCTCGCAACCTACCCGGCCCGCGCCGGCCCCGGAGGTGTGAGGGCGAGATCCCTAGGCTGCCGCCATGCCGGTGGACGAGTTTCGCGAAGACAACCGGGCCAATTGGGACGATCGGGTGGCCGGTCACATCACCGGCTACCGGGTGGACCGGTACCTGGTGGATCCCGGCCACCTGTCAAACGTCATCGAGTTCGACCGCGATCGGCTCGGCGACATCACAGGCCAGGATGTGCTCCACCTGCAATGCCACATCGGCACCGACACGCTGTCGCTCGCCCGGCTGGGAGCGACGGTGACCGGCATCGACTTCTCTCCGAAGGCCATCGAAGCTGCCCGGGACTTGTTCGCGAAGACCGATACTCCGGGGCGCTTCTTCGTGTCGGAGCTCTACGACGCTCCCGCCGCACTCGACGAGCAGTTCGACATGGTGTACACCGGTGTCGGCGCCCTCAACTGGCTCCCCGACATCGACGGGTGGGCCGGCGTCGTCGACCACTTCACCCGGCGGGGCGGCCGCCTGTTCATCACCGAGGGGCATCCGGTGGCGTGGGCGCTCGACCAGGACAGGGATGATCGCCTGCTCGTGCTGGGGTTTCCCTATTTCGAGGGCCGCAGACAGACGTGGGACATGGACGCTTCGTACGCGGGGGACGCCCGGCTCACCAAAACCATCGCCCACGAGTGGAACCACGGCCTCGGTGAGATCTTCACCTCTCTCCTCGACCGAGGCTTCGGTATCAGACAGTTCGTCGAGCACGACCGGGTGTGCTGGCGGATGCACGAGTGGATGGACGAGATCCAGGAGGGGTGGTTCCAGTTCCCCGCAGAGCTGCGTGACCAGGTTCCGCTCATGTACACCCTGATCGCAGACAAGCCGCGCTGATGCGGTAGCCCACGGCAAGCGGTATAACCGGGTCATGAGAACCGCCCTCCTTACCCTCCTCATCGCCCTGGTGGGCGCCGGCTGCGGGTCGAACGGCGATGCCGAGGTGCTGCCCTTCTCCGAGATCCAGGCAAGCGAGTTCACCTTCGAGCTCGATCCGCTCGATCCCGGGCGGGCCATCTTCCGGGTGACGACCACCGAGCCGAGCATCTGCTCGATCACCTGGGGAGCGACCGAGGCGCTCGGCAACCAGAACAACTCCCTCAGCATGAACGGCAGCGGCATCATCCAGCACGACGTTTTCCTCCCGGGGGCGGCGGCCGGTGAAACCTACTTTTTCACCGTGCAGGGCGCTACCGCCGATGGCCGACTCTTTCGCAGCGAGATGGCCACCTTCACCCTCCCGGACTCCCCCCTGCCCAGCGGCGCCGGCGATCCGGCCGATCTGCGCACCAACCTGGCTCTCAGCGCCACCGTGACCGGCGTCAGCTCCGAGTTCAACGACTCATTCGCAGCTGCCCGCGCCATCGACGGCGACCTTGCCACCGAATGGTCGACGCGAGGTGACGGCGACGACGGGTTCATCACGATCGACCTGGGGGCAGCCACAGAGATCGGTGGGTTCGAGTACATCACCCGATCGATGGCCGACGGCAGCGCCATCACCACCACCTACACGGTGACCGTCGACGGAGGTGACGTGCTGGGGCCGTTCCCGGCCGGAAACCCGGCCGACCCCCGATTTCAGGCGGTACCGGCAACCGGGCGGATTCTCCGATTCGACATAGACAGCTCCACCGGCGGAAACACCGGTGCCGCCGAAATCCGTGTCCTGGCGCCCGATGACCCGGGGACATGACCGGTCCGGGTGCTCCCCGCTCGGTGGTCGTCGGCACCTCACCAGCCCTGCCCGGCTTGCTGGCCTCCCCACCCGGTGCGACCGGAGCCGTGGTGTTTGCCCACGGGAGCGACTCGAGCCGTCTCAGCCCGCGTAATCAGGCGGTCGCCGCCCATCTCAACCGGGCCGGGCTCACCACCCTTCTGTTCGACCTGCTGACCCCCGAAGAAGCCCACGAGCGTCGGAATGTGTTCGATATCGAGCTCCTGGCCGGGCGCCTGGAGACCGCCACCGGTTGGCTGGCCGACGAGACAGACACAGAGGTCCCGCTCGGCCTGTTCGGCGCCAGCACCGGAGCGGCCGCCGCTCTCGTAGCCTCCGCCCGCATCGGTGTGGGCATTTCCGCCGTGGTCTCGAGGGGCGGACGGCCCGACCTGGCCGGCCGGTACCTGGCGTCGGTCTCGTCCCCCACACTGCTCATCGTGGGAAGTCGCGATGAGCAGGTGCTTGGCCTCAACCGCCTGGCACGCTCCCAGATGGCGTGCCCGACCGAGCTAACCGTTGTTGCCGGTGCCACCCACCTGTTCTCCGAACCCAGAACCCTGGAACGCGTTTCGCACCTGGCAGGCGAATGGTTCTTGCGCTTTCTGGTCTCCTGACGCGGTTCGATCCGACTGGCTCAAGGAGACATCTCATAGGCGTCGCGCAGCGAATACACGTGCTCGCGCCACACCCGGTCGGATCGTGCCTCGTCGGTGGCCGGCGTGCGGATCATCGCCAGGCATTGCTTCATCTGCTCGGGGGTGGCACCCGGCTTGCCATGCAGCTCGACGGCGAACCGCGAGAAATCGCGCACGATGACGTCGAAGATCTGATCGACGACATCGGTCTCGAGGTCGTAGATCTCGACGTTCTCGAGCAGCAGCTGGGCGTACACCACCAGGGTGAACAGCTCACCCACCGCCAGCAGGAAGTCGGTGTCCCGCGACTGTGCCTCGTCCGGCGGCGCCTGGGCCAGCATCTCCTTGAACGCCCCTGCCTGTTCCAGGAAGATGGCCACATTCGGCGCCGGCGAGCGCTCGAACACGGGCACGTAGTCGTGGAAGCGAATCTGTGAGAGGCCCTTGGCCGGTCCCTGCCGGAAGAGGAAATCGTCGTTGGCGC
The DNA here is from genome assembly GCA_041619515.1 of Acidimicrobiia bacterium. GTDB lineage: Bacteria > Actinomycetota > Acidimicrobiia > Spongiisociales > SHLN01 > SHLN01. Next base: position 15,898 of record JBFKDW010000014.1, on the reverse strand, counting down.
CGTCGTCACGCCGGGGCACGGCGGGCAGGTCGGCCGGCCGGAAGAAATAGCTCTCCATGAATTTGACGATGAGAGCGATATTGACGTGGACGGTGCCCTCCAGCTTGGGAAGGGCTCTGATGTCGCGCGCGGCCATCTCGAAGTAGGTGTCCTTCTCGAATCCTTTGGCGGCGATCACGTCCCATACGTGGTTGATCACGTCTTCGCCCTGAGTGGTGACCTTCATCTTCACGACCGGGTTGTACAGCAGGTAGCGCCGGTCTTCGGGCGAGGCGGAGCGCATGTAATCGGCCGCCCGCAGCGCCACCAGCTTCATGGCCACCAGCCGGGCATAGGCGTCGGTGAAGAGCCGGCGGGCGTGGGGGAAATCGGTCACCGCCATGCCGTACAGGTGCCGGTGGGCGGCGTGGTGGAGCCCCTCGTAGAAGGCGTGGGTGCAGATCCCTATCGAGGCCCATCCCAGATTGAATTTCCCGATGTTGACCGTGTTGAGGGCGGCGTTCCAGGCGTCGTCACCCCGGGAGAGGATGTCGGCGTCGGTCACCGGGTAGCCGGCCAGCTCGAATTCGGACACGAAGTTCTGGCTGTGGACGACGTTCTGGATGCAGCGGTAGGCAGGGTGCTGGGAGTCGGCAGCGAAGAAGACGTAGTCCCCGCTGTCGGCGAACTTGCCGAAGGTCGAGACCAGAGCGGCCTGGTTACCGTTTCCGATGTAGTACTTGCGGCCGTTCGCCACATGAGCCCCATCGGCCGGCTGCAAGGACATCTCGGTGGAGTACAGGTCGGCTCCGTGATCCTTCTCGGAGAGCCCGAACCCGAAGATGGCACCCTCCTCCAGCAGGGTGGCGGTGCGGTGTTTGATGTCTTCGTTGTCGCTCATCCAGATGGGGCCCAGGCCCAGGACCGTCACTTGCCACACGTACCAATAGGGCAGGCCGTAGAAGCCGAGGATCTCGGCAAACTCACAGATGCGCCAGGTATCCCAGCGGGCTTCGGGGGCGCCGTAGCCCGAAGGCGTGCACATGGTGGCGAAGATGCGCTCCCGTCCGACGAAGTCGACGAAATCCTGATACCAGGTGGCCGCATGGTCGTCGGCCTTCAGCTTCCCCTTTCCCTTCGATTCGAAGAAGTCGATCGTCTTTTCCATCACCACCCGGGACCGTTCGTCCGGATAGTGGCGGTCGCGGCGCTGGGGGTGGAAGAGGATCATGCTGGTTCCCTTTGACGACGATGGCCGCGGCTCAGGATAGGTAGCCCATCGCCGGCCGGCGCCGGTGCCGGGCCGTGTCGTGCGAAATAGCTGCAACTTGCGGGCGCCCGCCGGCGTCTATTCGCCAGACGGCTTCGACCAAGCGCCGTCGGAAAGAAAGACTGATGGACCGTTGGGACTTGTTCGTTTGGGTGTTGGCGCCCGCCGGCAGCCTGGCTGCCATTGCCGCCACCGCCGTCTGCTGGCTCAAGGGCAAGCGGGCATGGGGCATCGTGGGGGTTATCGCCTCCATGTTGGCGGTGACCGTCATGGTGTCCTCGTGGACCGCAGACTCGGCCAGTTTCGAGGACCTGGCGATGGCGTTCCTCTTCCTGTACGTGGTGGTGCCGCTGACCATCGTTACGGTGGCGGGGGCTACCCAGCGCCCCCGGCCCGGATCGTGGTGGGCGCGGCGTCGCCCCGACATCTCTCATCGGGCGACGGCCCTACCGCTGAACTGAGATGACCTGCGTGGGCGAGGTGGCGCCCGCCAGCAGCGCCGAGACGAGGATGCCGATCGGCAGCGTGCCCCAATAGGACACCGCCAGACCGACGTTCCCGAGAAACAGCATCATCAGCCAGGTAGCCGGGAACGTAGCGGTCAGGAACACGCCGGCTGCGCCGACGAGTGCTCGCATCATCAGGGCTCCTTTTCGAGGGCAGCCTAGGTGACGAGAACCGGCGCAGCGCCTTGATCGGATTGGGACCGCCGCCCGCTCACGAGCTGCGACGGCTCCAGAAGGTCGCCCGGCCTGTGAACTCCAGCTCTTCGACCACGCCATCGGGGCGGACCACCAGCGGCTGGAGCCGTTCGTTGGTCTCAGACCGGCGGTTGAGGAGGACCGAGGAGCCGTCGAAGTCGATCTCGAGAGCCCACATGGTGTGATCACGGCCCACTGCGATCCGCCGAAGTTCGGCGCCGGTCGTGGCGTCCGCGACTATCAGGCTCGGGTCGGGCGAGCCGGCATCGATGTAGGCGAACGTGGAACCATCGGGAGCAACCGCCACGGCGACGTTCCCCGAGCACAGCGCCTCATCCGGGCACACGTCCGGTGGGCCGATCCGGCACCATTGCTGGGCCGACAGCCATCGGTCCGGGGTTGCTCCCTCGAGGAGATCGGCAACCGGGCCGAAGCCGACGCACGACTCGAAGTCGCCATAGGGGCCCCACACCGATGCGTACCGATCAGCTCCAAACCAGTACCCGTGCCAGTCGGATTCGAACGACCCGACCGTACCCAGGTTGAGCGAGGTGCCGCTCGTCAGGTTGTAAAGGAGCAGGTACCTGACGTCGAAGCCCCAGAGGCACTCGTCGTCATCGGCCGAGCATTCATTTGGCAGCCGAGTGGCGTGGGTGTAGGCGAGGGTCGGAGCGCCGTCCAACAGGAAGACGCCGACAATCCCGAGCCGGTCTGCGTTCTCGACTGCGATGAGAGTGGAGGGATCGGTCCCCGGGGCCGTCAGGTGCTCGATCGGCCCCACCGAGTCGGCCGCCCGCTGAAAGATGACACCACCCTGGAGGTCCGGGTAGGCGACCCCCACCGCGGCATCGTCGAACCAGCTGATGCCGGGGCCGACCTGGTCGATGCCGCGGCTGTGCGCAACGAGGAGGTCGGGCAGATCGGCCGCCGGCTGCGCGGTGGTGGTCGACGATGGTGCACTGGTGGTAGGAGGCGGAGTGGTTTCGGCGGGCCGGCTGGTCGTCGGCCGGACGGTTGTGGTGGTCGGATCTGCCGGGGTCGCGTCGCCACACGACCCGGCCAGCACGGCTGCCACGATCACGGCCGCCCATCGAGTGGGCATCGGCACCCTCGCAATCACTCGGCGGCGACGATGGGTCTCCGAGTCCATGATCGCATCACCGCAGCGTGCCACCAGAGCCCAACGACGGTATCGGGAGGGACCGCGCCCAACGAAGGGGCCGGGCTCGAGAGCCCGGCCCCTCTGACGCTGGTGGACGTCGGTCGACCGTGGGTCGGCGATTCGGTGTCCGACGGCCTAGGGGACATATTGCTGAATGATCTGCACCAGGTAGCCGTCGGCGTCGAGCACCAGCCAGTACGGTGTGAACGGGGACCCGGCGTTGAAATACGACCCATCGCCCCCCACCTCGACCAGATCCAGCCAGGCGGTGAGCTCGACCGGCACCGGCGCCACCACCGGCGACGCGTCGACGAGGAAGACGGTGGCGCCTTCACGCACCGGAATGCTGCGGAGCTGATCGTTCTGGTTCCTGATGTAGTAACCGTTGGGAACGCCCTCGTCGACCGAGTCGATGACGCCGTCCTCGAACGCCGCCTGGGCTGCCTCGTCACCGGTGAGCCATTGGGCGTAGTCGACCGACAGCAGTGCGGGGCTCTCGTAGGCGGTTCCGTCCGGTCCCGTGACCGTCCCGGCGCCATCGGCCGGCACAAAACCGTCGACGAAGCCGAACTGAACCTCACCATCGGGCAGATAGGTCACCGAGTAGGTGGCGCCTGCCGAGCCGGCTTGCACGACGATGTCGTTGTCCCCGGGGGCGAGCTGCACCGTCACTTCGAATCGGCCATCGGTCACCGGCACGACCGATCCGTTGACCAGCAGTTCGGGGGCGCCGGTCATGCTGCCGGTCAGCGTGAGGGTGGGCTCCACGACGACGGCGCCGTCGACCGGAATCCCGCCGGGAAGGTCGGCGACAAGGTCGAGGTCGACCGGGGCCACCCCCTCGGCCGCCTCGAGTGTCACCGGGATCCGCACCACGTTCACCGGGCTGCCGTCGCGGGCCGAGCTCTCGAACACGACGACGAACCCATCCGATTGCTCGGCCAGGGTGTAGTCGGCGACGATGTCGAAGTCCCCCCAGCAGCCGGTGCCGCAGGTGGCAGTCGTGAATCCCTCGGCCAGCACCGTGCCATCCTCTGTCTCGATCCGGTATTGCATCGTGGCTTCGAAGGTATTGCTGACACCGGTGATCTCGATGGGTGAGGTCACCGTGGCGCCAAAGACCGGCGATTCGACGAAAATCAACGGCAGCAGGTCGCGGTAGTCTCCACGAGCCTGCGGCCCGTCGAGCACGATGCCCTCGGATGAGAACACGGTCACCGGCTCGCCGTCGATGGAGAGCTCCACCTGATCGATCCCGGTGAGCCAGGTCGCGGTGTAGATCAGCTGGGCAAGACGAGAGGTCATCGAGAAGGTGCCTCCTCCCGAGGCCACAACCGAGTTGAGGTCGATGGTGGCAACTCCGGGATCGGCTGTGTTGTCGATGGTGAGCCCGAGCAGCTCCGTGCCTGCGGGCAGGCTGGAAGCCAGGCCCGGCACCCGCGCCAGCTCATCGGCAGTCGGTCCTTCGAGCAAAGCCACGATCGAGGCCCCGAGGAGCGTGCTGGTATCGGCCTCCCCGACGACTTCTACCCGGCGGGTCACGGGGATGAGATGCGGTCCGGCCGTGTTGCTCCCCTCGACGTAGTCGGCGAGAAAGTACAGGGTCACATCGACGGGGGTGGCCGGTGTGGGTGGCACCGAGGACGTTGGGGGCGGCACCGAACCGCTCGGGCCCTCTCCACTGCTCCGCCCCAGCATGAGGGCAAGGATGGCGATGATGATCGGGACAACAATGATTGCGGCGCCGACCGCGATCCAGGTCCATACGGACCGGCGGCGACGACCCGGGGTCTCAGTGGTCTCATCGGTCTTGAAGGTGGTCAAGGTTCCTCCCGGAACTCGGTGCGCTGGCGCACAGGTGGTCGGACATCTCGTGAGCGCTATCGGTGCCCCGGACTTGAGACCATCTCCCCGGGCGTTGCGATATCACTCCTCAGACCACTAAGACGCTTCCTCGCAGCCTTTCGTTCCACCAATGTTCTCCTTGCCACACCTGCTCGTTCCTAGGCTGAGTTGATGGACAACACCTTCTGGGCCGGGCTGCTCGGGGCGGGCCTGGGGTCCGCCGCCGGGGCGTATGCCAAGCGGGTGGCGCTCAAGCGGGCGGCGCCGGTGGCAGTGCTGACGGCGGTGGCGGTGTTCTTGCTGGTTTCGGCGATCCTGGCCCTGCTCACGTGAGCGAGCGGAGAATGGTCGGCCCTAGTCTGGGTTGATGGCGACCCACCCGCCTCGACCCCTCATCACGTTCCTGGGTGCCGCCCGGACGGTGACCGGGTCCAAGTTTCTCGTCGACACCCCGCGCGCCCGGGTCCTCGTCGACTGCGGGATGTTCCAGGGTGCCAAGCAGCTGCGTGAGCGCAACTGGGAAGAGTTCCCGGTGGACCCGGCTTCTATCGACGCCGTTGTGGTATCCCATGCCCACCTCGACCACGTCGGGTATCTCCCGGCGCTGGTGCGCAACGGGTTTGAACGGAGCGTCTGGGCGTCTGAGTCGACCGGAAGGCTGGCCGGGGTCGTCATGGCCGACTCGGGTCGCATCCAGGTGGAGGACGCCCGGCGTGCCAACAAGAAGGGCTACACGAAACACACCCCGGCCCTCCCCCTCTACACCGAACGCGACGCGATGGCGGCGGCCGCCCGGTTCCGGGTGGCCCCGTGGCGGTCTGCGACGCCGGTGGCCGACGGGATCTCGCTTCACCTCACCCGGGCAGGCCACATCCTGGGCTCGGCCTCGATCATGCTGGAGTTCGACGACGGAACCGCCCCCGTGCACTTCTCCGGCGACCTGGGCCGGCCGTTTCATCCGGTGCTCGACCCCCCCGACCCGCCACCGGCCGCGGGAACGGTGGTGATGGAGACGACCTACGGCGACACCGAGCAGGTGGAGCAGGATGGAACCGAAGCCCTGGGAAGCACGATCGCCCGCGCCGTCGATCGCGGCGGCGCGGTTGTCATCCCGGCATTCGCCATCGACCGGACCGAGGTCATCCTCTATGCCCTTCGCACGCTGGTTCAGGCCGGCACGATCCCGAAGATGCCCGTGTTTCTCGACTCGCCCATGGCCCGATCGGCGCTCGGCTTCTACGTGCGGGCTATCGCGGAATCACACTATGAGATCCGCGATGACATCGCCGGCCATCCGGAAGTTCTCGACCCCGGCGATCTCACCATCACCGAGTCGGTCGCCGACTCCAAGGCGATCAACCGTGCGAAGCCGCCCTATATCGTGATCTCAGCCTCGGGTATGGCAACCGGCGGCCGGGTCCTGCACCATCTCAAACGCGAGCTCCCCAATCCGGCGTCGGCGGTGGCTCTGGTCGGATATCAGGCGGGCGGCACGCGAGGTTCTCGGCTGCTGGCCGGGGAGGAGGAGATCAAGATCCACGGGGAATGGTGGCCGGTGCGAGCCGAGATCGCCTCGGTGCCTGCCTTCTCGGTCCACGCCGATCGTTCAGAATTGCTCGACTGGCTGTCGTCGGCTTCCACCCAGCCCGAGCAGGTGATCGCGGTCCATGGCGATCCCGAGGCAATGGACTCGTTCGAGGAGGCCGCGTCCGAGCGGCTCGGCCGCACCGTCCTCACTCCCGGGCAGGGCGAGTCGATTCTGCTCTGATCAACCGACCGCCGGGGCGTCGTCGACCGGAGGCCCGCCGCCGGCCTCGATGAGGCCGGCCACCTCCGCCTCGGCTTCGACCAGGCGGGCCCGGGCCGAGAGCACCCGGCGCCGGAGTCGCTCGACGCGTTCCTCCGCTTCGTCGCGCCGGGCGTCGGCTTCTGGAGTGAGATCGTCCTCGGCGGCTGCTTCCAGCCGCTCGAGAGCCGCTTCCGCCTCGCCCAGGTCGCCCTCCAGCGACCGCAACCGGTCAGAAGTGCGGGAGACCCGCTCCTCGGCTGCCGCCAGCAGGGCGGGTGAGCCCGATTCGGGGGCGGCGTTCAGATCAAAGGTCTGGGCTGCCAAAATCGAGGCGGTGAGGGCCAGGTCCTCGACGAGGCGGGCGTGATCGGTCTCGAACGGGCCGACCTGCCCGTGGCGCCGCAGCTTCATCGGCAGGAACACCACGGCGGATTCGGCCGAGGCCGTGGTGATGGTCCGGGCGTCGAGGACGGGTATCGCCTTGACCTCGGCCGGGATGCGGGCCTCGTCGACCATCTCCTGAAGCGCGGCCTCGGACGCCGCCACACCGTCTGGCCCCACCGTGCCGAGGACGCGGATCGTGGCGCGTCCCCAGTGGTTGGTGCGGGTGAAGAGGTAGGCGCTGAGGAGCGCCAGGCGGGAGGCGTCGTCGCCGACCTCGAACCACACGTCGATGCGCCGGTGCTTGGCACGCACCGCCTCGATTTCGCGCCACGCCTTCTCACCGCTCGACAGCACGACGGTGTTGACGCCGAGGCGCATCACGTCACGCACGACGTCGAAGAAACTCTCGAGCTGCTCCGGTCGGGGATGCTCGGGCCAGCCGAAGAGGACGGTATTGGCCTCCATCGGTCCCAGCCCGAATGACTGGATGATGACCGGCAGGGCGTCACCGGCGTGGGAAGCCAGGATGGCCCGCCCGTGGACCGAGAGCCCGAGGGCATCAATCTGGGCGGCGAGGGCAGCCTGGGCCTCCTCCCGTTCCCGACGCTTGAGGGCTCCCGAGCCGACGACGATATGGACCGTGGCAGTGAGTCCGCTTTCCCCTTCGAGCCACGATGCGAACTCGAGCAGCCGGCGGCGGCGTTCCGGGTCGGCCGAGAAGGCCAGGATCTGAGGCCGCCAGCTGCGGGCGTGCTCGGGCTCGTCGGTCATGGCCGAGATGCTCTCCTTGGCCCGCTGGAAATGATGGGCGTGGGAGGAGTCGACCCACCGATCGGGCCGATCCCGGGTGGCGAGGTATCGGTAGATGCCGAACATCAGGAGGGTGGCTGCCCCGCCGGCGATGGGGTTGATGGCCAGCATCACGCCGAGGCAGGCAACCGCTCCTACGAGGCTGAGCCGCTTGTTGAAATAACGGAACCGGGGACGAAAGGCCGGACTGCTCGCCCGCGCCTCGTAGTAGGTGGCGTAGTTGAGGAGCCCGTACGAAATGAGAAAGAACATCGACACGACCGGGGCGATGACGTTGAGGTCGCCGAGGCCGACGGTCACGAGGGCGATTCCGCCCGCCAGCAGCACGCCCCGCCGGGGATTGTCGGTTGGGCCGTGCCCTTTGGCAAAGAAACCCAGCAGCGGGAAGACACGGTCGGCCGCCAGTGATTGGAGGATGCGGGGTGCCCCCAGGAACGATGCCATCGCCGACGACAGCGTGGCGGCCAGGACTCCGGCGTCGATGAGCGGGCTGAAGGCGGAAATCGATCCCATCGCTCCGGTGTCGTCGATCAGGGTGCGGCTGCCGGCGTTGCCGGCGAATAGGACTGCGATGCTGAAATACACGAGGGTGGAGACGGCAACGGCTGCGAAGGTGCCCAATGGCAGGCTCTTGCCGGGGTCCTTCAGGTCACCCGAGAGGCTCACGCCCTGTGTGAAGCCGGTGACTGCCGGGAAGAAAATGGCGAACACCACCCAGAATCCGAGAGCGCCGGACGGTGCCGACATGTTGTCTCCGGCCAGGCCGGAGTCGAAGCCGGGAATGGCACCGAGGTAGAACGAGGTCAGCGCCAGGATGAGCAGTCCCATGACGACGAACTGGAACTTGGCGGCGACATCGGCGCCTTTCCAGGCGAGGAAGAACAGGGAGCCGATGGCGATGGCCCCCAACACCCGGGGCAGCAGCCCCCCTCCCACGCCGAGAATTCCGGCTACCGCCTCACCGAACCCGATGGCGTAGAAGGCGATCGAAACCGATTGGGCAAGGAACAGCACCAGCCCGATGGCGCCCCCGAACTCGATGCCGAGGGTACGGGAGATCATGTAATAGTCGCCGCCGGCTTTGACGTCGATGTTGGTGGCGATCGCCGCCAGCGAAACGCTGGTCAGGACGGAAACGGCAGTAGCGACGCCGATGATGATGAGGGTTCCTGCCAGCCCGGCATTCCCGACGACGAACCCGAGGCGCAGGAACAGGATGATGCCGAGGATGGTGAGGATCGACGGCGTGAAGACCCCGGCGAAGGTGCCGAGGGTCCCGGTGGCTCCTCCGTTCTCTTCCGGCGACCCGATGCCGTCGCGATTGGTCATGCCTCGTCTCCTCTGGGAAGGGAATTGTTGCATGCGCGTGGGTCGGCGGCGGGAAAGACCGGACTTTCTCCCATAGTCGCCTCACCCCGGTCGTGGTGCAATGGCGTGAAAGGAAAGGATTTAGCTATGCGCTCCATCACGGTCTTCATCGCACTCGTGCTCGCCCTCCAAGGATGCGGAGGCTCGGACGGCGACGCCGACTCGCCCGCCCCTGCCACAACCACACCGGCGGGCACCGTCGGCCCATCAACTACCGGCTCGTCCATCGACTTCGACGATGGTTCGGACATGTCCCCACTCAATTGCCCCGAGCTCCTGAATTGGGCCATGGACTCGGTCTCCGCCGCCAGCGCCGCCTTCTCGGGCGGCTCGAGCGCCGGAGGTGTCGAGTTCACCGCCGACTACTTCCAAGAGTTCGCCGACCGGGCCCCAGCCGAGATACGGTCCGACATGCAGCTGTTCGCCGATGCTTTCGGCGAATTCTGGGAGACGCTCGAAGACCTCGGCTTCGACTACACCGACCCCCAAAGCATGGCGTCGATGGACCAGGCGACCATCGCAGAGCTGGAAGCCGCCGCCGCTCTGCTCGACACCGATGAGGTGCAGCAGGCGGCCGACAACATCGCGGCCTTCTTCGAGCGGGAATGCTCCTGACCCACGGTCGCGCTCGGCGAGCGGTGGGCTAGAAGAGGCGTTCGCCGTCGTCGCCGAGCACCATCGGATGCACGATGGCGGTGACCAGCAGCACCGCCCCGATGACCACGAAGAGCCAGCCACTGGCGGTGCCTGCGCCCAGCCAGTCGCGCAACACATCCGTCTCTGCCAGGAGGATGACGCCGAAGGCGAGGCCGACGCCGCCGACGAGGCGGACCGAGCCCCAGTCCAGCCGGCTGCGGGCGCCGGCCGAGACGAGCGTGAAACCCAATCCGAGGTCGATGACGGCCATGAGGGCCGTGTGATGGAGGCCTGCCACCGAGGCGGACACCGCATCCGCTCCGAACTCGAAGCCGGTCTGGGAGAGGCTGAGCCCGCCGAATACCAGCAGCATGATGCCGATTCCCAGCAGCATGAGTTGACCGACGCCTTGGCCGAGGCGCCGGTTGATTTCAGTCCGGTCCGGGCCGGGGGTCGGCAGCATGTCCGCGGTCAGCATGGGCGGTGGCGGCAGTGCCGCCAGCTCGCGGTAGGGATCGACAACGGGTTGTTCGATGAGTGCAGGATCGCGCTGGTCGTTCATGTGGGTACCTCCAAACCGGCCGCAGCCGGTCTGGCGCCCTATCGACCAGTTCGCGCAATAGGTTGAATCCTTTGGCGCCCCGACCCGGGGACGACCCCGTCACACCAGCTGAACCCGTACGCTTCGGCTAGAACGTGCGGCGCGCCTGGGACACCTCGACACGCGCTCGCTGCAACTGCATACGCGACTCGACGAGGTCCGAGATCGGGGCGTGGCTCGCCCGCAGCATTTCGTGGTGCCGCCAGCTGGCGAGCAGCTCGTTGAACGCCTGGTCGAACTTGCTCTTCATGTCACTTCACCTTTGGTTCTTGATCCTGAGTTGGTTCTTCGTCTCAAGGTACTGCAGCTTGAGCGCTCCACGTTTCGTTGTGACGGGTGACTAGCAGAAAGCTTCTTGCTTTATAATCCGAAGTGGCATGATTACTTTCTATTACAAAAGACGCGAGGGCGCAACAACCCGGGTCCTTTCGGGGGATGGCTTCTTGTGAGATTTGACGACATCACCTGGCTGATCCTCGGGGCCCTGCAACAGGATGCCCGGATCAGCTACAAGGAGTTGGCAGAACGGGTCGGGCTCACGCCGCCGGCGATCGCCGACCGGATTCGCAAGCTGGAGAAGGCCGGCGTCATCGACGGTTTCGAGGTCCGCCTCAATCCCGAGAAGCTCGGCCTTCCGATCACAGCGGTGATCCGCATGAATACCACCGGCGAGGCAGGCCGGGAACTGGACGCAGCGGTCGGAGACATCCCCGAGGTCCTCGAATGCCATCGCGTCACCGGCGCAGAGAGCCACGTCATTCGCGCCCGGGTGGCGTCGACCGCTCACCTCGAGGAGGTGCTCACCAAGCTGGGCGAGTACGGCCAGACGGTCACCAACATCGTGACCTCCTCAGCCGTGCCACGCCGCGGCCTGAAGCTCCCCCTGGCCCTCGGCAGCTAGTGCCAGGGCATTGAGCGCACACCCGGCGGGCTGTCACCAGATCTGAGACACATGTGAGACACCGATAGCCGAGTATGGGGGCAGCGTATGGTTAGTCGAGGCGATCGACAGGAGGGGGCGATGGCAGCTGACGACGACAGGCCAGAGGTGAACCAGGACGATTCGGTTGAACAGGGGGCAGCACCGCACCAGCGGATCTCGGATTCGCCGGCCGGCCTGCTTCTGCAAGCATTCCTGGAGGACATGCACTCGAGCGACGAGGACTCTCAGGAGGCCTTGGAAGAGTCTCGCGACCGGCTTCGAAAGAACGCGGCGGAAGTCGCCGTGGAGATCGCCAGAGGCCTCGGCACCTGTCCGGAGGATGACTACGAGCTCAGATGGTCGCTGGTGCACGCGGCTGCGGAGCTCCACGACCGGGCGGCCCTCCCGTTGCTCCGCACGCTTGTCCTGACCCCAATCCCACCCGAGCGGTCACCGGATCCACACTCGTTTACGACGGTGGGTGAGGAGACGATTCTGCGAACGACCGCTATCGACGGCCTCGCCGCACTGACGCGGGAAGGCGATGAAGAGGTCATCGAGACGATGTTCGACTTCTTGAACGTGCCCTCGATCTCGGTGCGGCGGGCGGCAGTTCAGGCGCTTCTGCAGTCGCCGCAGGCCGACGATCTGCGGGGTCGCATCGCCGACTGCCTGCCGAAGGAGCAGCATTATCTGCTGGAGATCCGGCCGGCCGACGTCCGCGAGGTCGAGCAGATTCCGGAGCCTCAGCAGCATCTCAGCGAGGCGGGCCGGGCCGCCGACAAGGCGGAGCCGCCCCGTTTCGATGCGGTGCGCCGGCCCGAAAAGAAGCGCAAGAGCCCGAAGGCCGGACCGGTCGACGAAGAGTAAGGGGGAGATTCTCACATGGCATCGTGCACCTATTCGGTTCCGGACAAGAACACCAGCGGCGACAACCTCTACGGTCCACGGATCTGTTGGCAGCCGTTCATCGATTGGGCCTGGACTGCCCACGGTTTCCGAAAGAAGTACTGGGATGACGGCTTCGGCTACTACGACGTGTGCAACACCAACAAGGCTCTGGCGCGCACGCTGAATGCCATCTGGCTCTTGAACTATTCCGCCGACGACTACTGGAACGAGCAGTGGAGCAACAACATCCTCCACTGGGGGCGGCGCTATGTGAGGAACCAGCTGGACGACCTGCGGTCCAAGTGTGGAGACGGATCTGCCATCGCCACCGCCTGGAGCGGCTTCTGGGTTGACGATCGGGTGGAGCTCTATCTGGGTTTCTTCTACAGCATCAACGTAGCCAGCAGGGCAGAGACGCTTGTTCATGAGTCCCGTCATATCGGCGGCAAGCCCCACAACGCCAAATTCCCATCCGGCTCGGCGTACGGTTCCGGCAAGAGCGGCGCCGACTCCAGCTGGGGGTATCACGGCGCTTGGATGTACGGAGCGCTGTACCTGTGGTGGTTCTATGCCGATGGGCGGCGCACGACGTGGGCGCTCCGCCAGTCGGCCCGCCAGCGGGCCAATTTCGTGATCGACAACGCCTTCGCCACCCACCCCGGTTTTACGATCAACTGAACAGGCCCTACCAGCAGGGCTCGTTAGTGAGGCCGCCCAGGGTTGCCCCTGGGAAGCTCTACATCTCGAAGGTCTCGTACACCTCTACGGTGCCGCCCTCATCGAGATGGGGGTGGCCCTTGACGAGGGCCATGGCGCTCGACATGTCGTCTGCGCTGATCACCGTGTAGCCGGTGATCCCGGACGGCTCGGTGTTGCCGTCACTCGTGACCGCCATCGATGCCCCGAACGGGTTGCCACCGTCGACTATCCCGGACCCCACCGAGGCATACCACTTGCCCCATGCCTCCATGACCTGGGCGACTTCTTCCTCGCTGCGCCCTTCCGGTCCCATGCCTCCCTTGTACAGGAGCACATAATTCGTAGCCACGTCAACCCTCTCTCGCTAGTCCGAGGCACAACCTAGCAACCGCGCCGCGGGAGGTCCCGGCATAGCCGTATGGCGAGGCCCCCCACCCCGGGCGCTGAAGGACTCTGCCGACCTTCGCCGGCATGAGGCTGCAGCGCCCGGGCCCCCCTGGGAACGATGGCGCAGGGTGTGTGGTTGCTAGGTGGTCTCCCAGTTGATGAGGCGCTGGCGAATCTCGCTGATCTGCTCGTACTGGTGCTGAACGACCTTGCGAACCTCGGCGGGCAGACCGATTTCGAGCGCCTCCTCGTAGGCCTCCATGGCGACGCCCTCGCCGGTGGCGGCTGCGTCGATCACGGCGCTGTCGCCGGAGATGGTCTCGATAACGGTGGTCCAGGCCCGATGGACGGCGCCGGCGGTTGTGCCCGGTTCCTCCTCGCCGACAGCGTGGCGGGCGCCGAGCTCTTGCAGGCCGGACAGGAACTCGGCGCGCTCCCGGGCCCAGCCCTCGAACAACTGCTTGGCAACCTGGTCCTCGACGAGAGCCGCAGAGCGCTTGTGCCCCTCCACTCCGTCGGCGCACAGGTTGATGAGGCGCCCGAGCGTGTCTTCGATACGGGGATCGACGGTCGTGCGATCGGCGTCGGGGATCGGCGCCTGGATGGGTGAGACGTTGGCCATGGTTCAACTCCTTGGTAGCTGTCCTCCCTAGTACCCGTTCGCGCGGCCCCGTAAACACGGGCGGCCGTCGGCGAGAAGGATGGCGAGCTCGTCGGGCGTATAGAACCCCTCAGCGGCTGCTCGCCGGGTGGGTTCCGGAATGCCGGCGTGGCCGGCTCAGGCTCGGGAGGTCCCCAGCCAGGAGTGGCGCCTCTCCCGACCTGCCCCCGCTCGTTTCGTCCAGAGCCTGCTGTAACAGCTCGACGACATCTTGCAGACGACCGCCTCGGTGGCCGAGGGCGTCCGCACCGCCGAGGCCGCTCTTCCGCTTTCGAAGCGGCTCGGGGTGGAAAGGCGCCCCGGGACGTGGTGCTGGATCTGACGTCGCGCAGCTTGCGAGACGAACAAGAGTGATCGGCGCTAGGAGATGGAGTCGGTTTCGAGCCAGTCGATGACCTGGCCGGCCACCTCAGGGTCGGCCAGCAGTGAGAAGTGACGGCGGCTGGCGAGCACCCGCACGTTCTCGGGTGCCAGCCGGTGGCCGGCGGCGCTGCTCACCCGCACGATGAGATCGCCGGCGAGAACCCCGAACGGGTGCGCCGGGTCGCCGGTGACCACGGCGGCCACGAAGTGCTGGCGGATCGCCCCCGCCTCACCCGGCGGCAGCGCGGCCGCTTCCTCCCAGGCCGTCGCCACCCCGGCGCCGTCTTCCATATCCTTGATACCGGCCGACGCCGTTTCGAGGAAGTCCCGCAAGGGCCGGCTCGTCCTGGCGATTCCCAGTGCCTGCGAGCCGATCCGCAGCCCGCGAGCCACCGGAGATCCATGATGGGGGGCGCCCACGGTCACCAGGTCGAGCGCGTCCCTCACCCACTCGTGCCCGGCCGCGATGCCGGCCGCATGGGCGCTGCGGGCAACCAGGCCGCCCATGGAGTAGCCGACGAACGAGATACGGGGGCGGGTGACCGGCCAGCTCTCCGACAGCGACTCCACGAGCCCGGCCAATTCGGCCCCGGTCTGGGCGACCGGCAATCCCGAGTTGTACCGGACACCCACCGGGCTGAGCCGAGAGCTCCCCACCATCCGCTCATGCAGCCCGGGAGCGCCATCGGTGAGCGGTGACAGCCAGCACTGCTCGGTCTGTCCGAGACCATGCAGCAGCACCACGATGTGATCGGTGGGGCTGGGGAAGGCCGCCGCCAACGAGGCCGCATCGAGCGCGACCGCCCGGCCTTCGGCTCGAACCGACAGCGACACTGCCAGCGTGTTGCCCCGAGCCTCCAGCTCATCTCCCCACACTGCGTTGAGGGCGGCCTGGAGCCCGGCTCCGGGGGAGGTGCTCGAAACCGGATCCACGGCCGGGAGCCGGGCGGCGAGCATCGCTCCCACCCCGGTCCCGAGCCAGCCGGCGGCGCGGCGAATGGACTCGTAGACCCCGCCGACGACGGTGTCGTGAACGGCCCGCACCGGCGCACCGGGAGGCCCGACATACCGAAAGGCACGGCCGGAGATGATGCGATGCATGCCCTCGACCGGCTCCACGAGCCTTTCGACGATCATCGATGCGGCGTCACCAAGGTCGTGCAGCTCGTTGTCGACGGTCATGCGTCCCTTTGCGGCGGGTGACCAATGCTACCGGCGGGCCACCGGCACCCCAGGAAGGGTGCCGTCACACGCCCGAGGTGGCAGCGGGCTCGAGGCGGCGCCGCTCTACGGCGATCAGACCCACGGTGAGCGCCGCCAGCGCCCACAGGGTCACCGCTGCGTCCACTTCGGAGACCAGCGGCGTCGCCGCCAGCACGATGGCGGCAAACGCCAGGCGGACCGGAGCGACGCCGGTGACCCTGGCGCGG
>JBFKDW010000013.1:0-46934 GCA_041619515.1 Acidimicrobiia bacterium | reverse complement strand
TATCGGTCCGCCGCTGGCGTGGCGACCGTTGACGGGGTGGCCACGGCCGTGCAGTGGGGCCAGATCGGTGAGTACAGCTGGTCCTCGCACGCCAACGGCAAGTAGTCGAGCCCAGACGGGTTGCGTTCAAGCCCGGGCTTCGTGCCCGGGCTTGTCGCGAGCGATGGCGCCTCCCCCGGGATCTAGTCTCTCGGGAGGTCACACGACCGGTACCCGTGGGGAACGCACCTCCGGTCAGGCACGGCCCTGTCCGGTCGGATGATCCTGATCTGCCGCCGGAACGCAGGATGCTCGCATGACTTGTCGAACCAGCGAGAGTTGCCCGGCAATCGCCTGGTCAGGTTGGCTCGTGATCGACGGTCGGGTCTCTGCGGGCGAAGAGCACCCAGCCGGTGAGGAAGAGAAACTGAGCGGCTCCAAGAAGTGGCTCCGCATATCCACAGAACCATTCCGAGAGGGTGCCCGATTTCAGGCAGGTTGCGGCGGTGGCGGTACCGGGAATCGTCACCAGAACCGCAAGGCCGATGAAGCCGGCACCCAGCGCCACCTCCGCTCGGATAACCGTCGGCGTGGGTGGTCGCACCACCAGCGTCGCGGTGATCCCCAGCGCCAGTGCACAAAGCAAGCCCAGGCTGATCACGGTGTCGATCCCGCCCGGTCGCCGCGCCCACTCGATTCCCACTGCCCAGCCCAACACCAACGTGGTTGCCAGGGCCCCGAGCGCGGCCACCGCCGCTAACGGCTGCCGCAACCATCGTTCCGGCCTGCTCCCGGTTCGCCAGATGATCGTCACCGCGGCCGCCAGACAGACGAGAGCCGGTGCCACTCTTGCGATCATCGTGACGGCCACGTTCCCCCATGAGGTTTCGTCGAAGAACGTCGCTTCCCGGTAGAGCTGGACTGGAACAACCCATCCTATGAGGAGGCCGGCAGAAGCTGTCAGGATGGCCGCCGCCGGCCATCCCACCAGCACCTTGAGATCTCTCCACGGAACCATCAGCGCCCCGGCGCCCACCGCCGCCACCGGGAGAGCCCACCACGACTCGACCCGGATCGAGGCAATCGAGTAAGCGATCGAGCCGTCTTCGACGTATGGAACCCGCTCATGCAAAAGCGTGACTTCCCGGAGCGCCACCCCCCATATCATGAGTGACGACGCCAGAAAGACCCGGAGGACGGTGATGCTCGGCCAGCGGATCGCGACCGGCCGACGCGAGTGATCCTCGGGACGCACGAGCATCGAATCCCCCTTCTCATGATCAGCATCGCCTCGTTCGACCGATGTCGTAGGGCCGAAAGACTCTACGGTCGTACGGCGCGGCAAGCAGCGGCCCGGCCGCCGTCGCAAGCTGCGTCGTCTAAGCAAGGGTTAGGTCGTGGCGGGCCTCGCGGGACGGCGACGTCGGAGCCCCCGCGCACCGCGGTCCCTGCCCCACCCAAACCGACGGCCAGGGCCGCCAAACCAATCCAAGCCCATACACTCAGCCCGCCCTCAGCCGATCGTTGATCTGGAGCAGGCGATGCAGTTCGGCGTCACCGAGCTGGTCCCCCAGAGCAGTGGATCCCACGATATCGGTGAACATGAGGGTGCGAAATGCAGTGTCTTGCTCACCGGCCGAGCCGAGGGCGGCGCCGAGCTCGTCTTGGCTGCCCCCGCCCAGGAACGCTGTGATCAAATCGCTCTCGACGCTGATGATCTCGTCCGCTACCAGGCCGTGGGCTTTGCGATGGACGGCATCGCAGGCTTCCTGATCGGGGGCCTCCACCAGGCAGCAGACCGTGCCCCGTGCTTCATCGAACCAATACTTGAGGTACTTCACGCCGTAGGCTTCCTGGGCCTCGAGGTCGGCGACGTGCCCTTCGCGGATGCTGGGCGGTGTGGCATCGGTCAGGTTCGATGAATGTCCAGGTAGAGCGGCATGGAACTCCCGGTTGCCTCGAATGAATCACCGCCGGGCAGCCCAAGACTACCGCCGCAACCACCGCAGGCGCCTGCTACGGCTGCCGGTGGCGTGGAACGGGTGGAGACTGCGGGAGCGAGCGCTCGCTGGCGGGGAGCGAGATCGTCAGTCGGTTCCGATTCCGAGTTCTGTGAAGATTCGGAGTCGCTCAGCGACGTAACTGTCGTGGCTCATCAGGCTGGCGTCGTAGTCGGCGCTGAGCTTGGCGAACTCCTCCATGAGCGCTGATTCGGTGGTGGCTGACATGCCGGTGATGTCCTCTGCCCGGGCTTCACGCTTGGCTTGCTTGGCAACCTTCTTGGCCTGCCGGGCTCGCTCCCTCGCTCGTTTTGCGACGGCTTCGCCTCCACTCCTACCCATGAATGACGGGATCAGGCGTGACGCGGCGAGGCGCCGAGCGTGGAGCGACCGTGGTCAGCTCCATGCCGGCGCCCCATAGCAAACCGCTGTTCCCGACGTCGGGAAAATAGTTCAGCGGGACCGCTCCTTGGCGATGTTGACTTTGAGGCTGCGCCCCTCGACGTTGGTGCCGTTGAGCGAGTCGATTGCCTTCTGGGCAGCCTCGGACGATGCCATCTCGACAAAGCCAAAACCGCGTGAACGGCCGGTATCGCGATCAGCAATCACCTGTGCTTTGGTGACCGCGCCATGCTCGGCGAACAAACGCTCCAAATCGGTCGAGTCGGTCGAAAACGAGAGGTTTCCTACATAGATGTTGGTGGACATTGCATGCTCCTTTGAGCGGGACCGTCGATGTGTGACACCCAGCGAACCGAGTAACCCGGCTTCGGGCCAGACCGACCCGGTGAACCGAACTACTCCGCAGCGACACCCGACGGAACGACAGAAGCAGAGCGAGGCGAAGCACGATGATCGTGCAATGGGGCCAGCCTAGCCGAATACGGCAACTAGGAACGCACTGGCTGCCAGCGAGTCCTGGCATGATCGAGAACGGTCACGTTGGTCATCTGGAGGTGTCCTCGCCGGCCGGCCGGATGGGGGAAGCGAAAGAGAACGAGGTATAACGGCATCCCTGAGCGGTCCGTTCTTGTCATATCGAGTGGTTATCCCTTGTCGGAGTTCTTTGCGAGATCGCGTAGTGACTTGCGGGTTGCCCATCTCAACAGGCGGCTTCCCCCAACAGAGATCACGCCGAGGGCGACGCGACCCTTGAGACTCGCAGCCGTGCGATCCCAGATGACTGCCACCCGGCTGCCGCCCGTGGCGTGCGGCGTGATGTCCATCGAGATGTGGCTACCGGGTTTACAGAAGTTCGACTCGACTGCGGTCCAGGTGATGGTGGTTGGGTGCGACCAGTCGTAGTGCTCCCGTGACCACACCTTCGGGCGCGGGCTTCCCTCAGTTACCTCTGCAGATGTCTCCTCTACCCAATGAACCCGGTAGGTGTCAGGATCGAGTTGCGGCCAAAGATCAAGCCGTCGATCGGTGAAGTCAAGCAAGGCGTCACGGATCACGCCCGGTTCCAATTCCGTGTCAACCACTGTTTCAACCCGTACTCGCACGCCCCTCCAATCGTGAAGGCCGCCGGCGCGCCGAGACTAACCGTCACACTTCGATGACGTGGGGCTGAAGCCGGCGTTGCCAACTCGCGGTGTCGGAGAACTGATTTTCGCGCTTTGATAACGCGTGGAGACTGCAGGCCTGAATCACGGTTGTGGCTTGTCGAGACGCCGCAATCGCGGCACCTCCGGCCGCCAGATGGTGCCGGATCTGGTGCTGCTGGGTTGGGAGCCGTGAGGGCCTCGAGGCACCAGCGACGGGAACGCAGACGAGTCCGCTCCCAACGACACCAACGATGGGAACGACCACAAGCCCAAGCAGCACGACCCCAACCGCGCAAGGAATAGTCGTGAGAGCACTAGCGCTCCGTAGCCGCGGCCACGGCATGGGCCGCTAGCCACGTGGTGAGCGGCACCGCCGCCACCAACCCAATCGAGCCCACCAGGGTTCGGATGATCTCGGTGGCTACCGCCTCAGAGTTCGCCAGGGACCCCAGTGACTGCTCAGAGAGGACGAACAGGGCAAGTAGAGGAAGCGCCGCGCCGGAATAGGCCAGCACCAGCGTGTTCACAGTAGAAGCAATGTGGTCGCGCCCGATTCGCAGCCCGGCCCGGAACAGGTCGCTTGCCGACATGGTGGGATCGGCCGCCCGCAGCTCCCAGACGGCCGAAGCCTGGGTCACAGTGACATCGTCCAGCGCCCCCATGGCTCCAAGAACGATGCCGGCGAGCACCAGGCCCCGGAAGTCGAGCTCCACGGAGAAGAGCGTGAGGTAGCTGGCTTCCTCTGATGCAAACCCGGTGAGCTGCGCTCCTTCGACCACGAGCCACGAGAGCAGCACCGTCAATACGAGGGCACTCAGCGTGCCGACAAGCGCCACGGTCGTCAACGGCCGGAATCCGTGCGCGACGTAGAGCGCCAGATAGGCGATCGCCGCTGCTCCCACCACCGCCACCATCACCGGCGGCTTGCCATCGAGAATGGCCGGAAGGACGAACCAGAAGAGCAGCCCAAGGCTGGCGAGGAGGCCGGCGAGAGCGGCCACTCCCCGCAGACGACCGAGCAAGACCACGGCGGCGGCAAACAAGAGCGCCACCCACACGAGAACGCTGCGCCGTTGCCGGTCGAAGAACTGATACTGGAAATCCGGGTCGACGTCAGGGCGGTAGCCCATGATCACCCGATCGCCGAGATCGAAGTCGACAATGGGCGACACGGAGAACACCTGTTCGACGAGCCGGTCCTCGTCGGGCCCGGCGGTCATCACAAACGTCACCTCGATGCAGTTCTCGCACGGACCCGGCCTGATGTCGATGACCTTGGCCTCGTATGACTCAGCCACCACGAAGTCGTCCAGGTCGTTCGACTGCTCGCGGTAGCTCTGCCCCGGCCACAGCACGATCAGGCCGATCACAACAAGCACCGCCCCGGCCACGGCAATGATCGCGAGGGCACGGGTGCCGATGACCAGCCGGGGAGCGCGCGTGAAGGGATCGGGTGTCGCTAGGAACTCCTCCCAGTCGGATTGCTCGGCCTCGGGATCGGGGTCAGTCAGATCACTCACGAAGCAAGAGCGTACCGGCGACTACCGTCCGGATGGTGTCAGGATGTGATGACCGGCGAGCAGCCTCTTCCGCGCAGAACGCCGGATTCGGGGAGACCGAGTTCCTTCAATCGGGGGCCTGTCGCATCCACATATCGGCTGCACCTAGTGAGCACGGCCAGGGGGCAGCCCGGATCACAGGATTGCATCAAGCAGCACGAGAGATACTTGAGGACGAAGACCCACCAACTGCAATCACTGCCACTTCTGACCAACTGGCCGTCGGCGCGTACCAGGCAGCCAGAGAATTCGACCGAGATATCCCAAACGACATTGCAGTCCAACGTATCCGCGAGACCCAAACCGGCAAAGCGAAACCGGCCCCGACCACACTCGACGTCGAGCTAGTCATCAGAAGCAGCTGCGGCTGCGAGACATAGGCAACCCCGCAGTCGATGCAGCAGTTTGGCGGAGCCAAAACTGCAAAGGAACTCGCCGTAAGCGAGTTCCCCGTGTCGGAGAACTGATTTCGCACTTGGGCAACGCGTGGAGACTGCAGAAGTCGTCCACACCCGTGGTCATTCGCGCCGGGTAACAATAAGTGAAGCTAACCAGCAAATGCCGGCCCTGAAACGGGACGTACCACGCGAGTGATTCGAGGGTTTCGTAACGGCAGCGGTGTCCTTCCCTGTATGGTTCGTGTCCCGGGTGATCGCTCAGGTTGCTCCTTATCAGAATGGGGGGCAACCGATGAGACGGAACGACTTCGATGTTGTCGTCATCGGCGGCGGGCAGGCCGGTCTGGGTATCGGCTATTACCTCCGAGCCGCCGACAGGAAGTTCATCATCTATGAGCGCGGGCACGTCGGCGATACCTGGCGCTCTCAGCGCTGGGATTCGTTTACCGTCAACACGCCAAACTGGGCGAACGGTCTGCCCGGCGACCCATACGAGGGTGACGAACCCGACGGCTTCTATCACCGCGACGAACTCATCGACTACTTCGAGCGCTATGCGGCCAAGTTCGAGCTCCCGGTGACGGAAGGAGTCCGTGTGACCAGTTTGGACGCTGGCAGCGGCGGCTTTCGTGTCACCTACCAAGACGCTGCCGGGGTGGTGGGTATCGTCGTGGCCGCAAACGTCGTGGTGGCTTCCGGGATCATGCAGGCGCCCAAGATCCCGGAAATCCGAGCGCAGTTCCCCGAGTCGATCCTCCAGCTCCATGCATCCGACTATCGGTCACCGGATGCATTGCCGCCGGGGGCGGTCGTTGTCATCGGGGCGGGACAGTCGGGATGCCAGATATGCGAGGAGCTGATCCACACCGGCCGGGACGTCTACCTTTGCACCAGCAAGGTGGCGCGCATCCGCCGACGGTATCGACACCGGGACATCGTGGAATGGTTGGAGGACGTGGGGTTCTGGGATGTTGCGGTAGATGAGCTCCCGGATCCTGCGATGCAGTTCGCCGCCCAGCCGCAGGTGTCCGGGTTGGGACGATTCGGGAGCACCCTCAGTTTGCAGTCGATGGCCCGTGCTGGTGTCCGTCTGATGGGCCGCCTCAGCGACGTGGACGGGGGTGTGCTCAAGACGGACGACCGCCTCGCTGAGTACGTCGACTTCGCAGACGAGCGCTCCGCGGAGTTCACCAGGATGATCGAAGATTGGATCTCCTCCAACGGTGTCAGCGCGGAGCCAATCGAGGATGACCCAAACGACGATCCCGCCGGCCCAGAAGTTGCCGAGTCGGGAATAACGCAACTGGACCTCATGGAGGCCGGTGTCGGATCGGTCATATGGTGCACCGGTTTCACCGCCAACTTCGACTGGATCCACGTCGACGTGATAGACGATGCCGGGCGGCCTCTGCACATGAGAGGAATCTCCCCCGTTCCCGGGATCTACTTCATCGGTTTCCCGTGGCTGCACTCACGCAAGTCTGGGATCATCCACGGTATCGACGAGGACGCCCGGTTCATCGCGGAGGCCATCGCGGCTCGGGCCTGACTGCAACGGACGGCGGTACTGCAAGTGTCGGAGAACCGGTAGCGCGGGCCGGCAACAGTCACCATGGATGACGTCGACGCCTCACCGGACGAGGACCTGTTCCGACTGATGGCCGAGACCTGGCCAAAACGATTCGTATTCCTCCCGTTCGACGATCCCATCTTCAGCGAGTCGTCGGTAGGAATGAACTGGGAAGAGATCGTCTACGTAGCCCCTCCAAAGCGCCACTACGACGCGACTTTCATCCTCCCGACGGCACATCGCATCGCGATTCCGCAGGGGCCTGAGCCTCGAATTGACACAGATCGGCGGGACTCGACGTGCTCGCCGCGCGCCGAAGCTCAATGTCACACTCGATGAGGTGGGGCGGAAGCCGGCCTTGCCCAACAGTTCTGGCCAAGCCAAACTGCAAAGGAACTCGCCGTAGGCGAGTTCCCGGTGTCGGAGAGAGGACTCGAACCTCCACGGGCTATTAGCCCACTAGGCCCTCAACCTAGCGCGTCTACCAATTCCGCCACTCCGACGTGGACGAGTGAGTATATCGGCCGGGCAGTGCCCGGCCGAGGGCGGCTCAGCGGATGATGGTGAGCCAGAGAGTCGTGATCCCGAACACGATCGCCACGGCGATGGTGAGGCGGTCCAGGTTGCGTTCCATCACCGGAACCTGGCTCATCGGGCCCATCCCGCCGCCAAACATGTCAGACATCCCGCCGCCCTTGGCGGAGTGCAGCAACACCAGGACGATGAGGCCGATGGCAACGAGCATATGAAAGGCGAGTAGTAGGGATTCGAGCATTTCTGAAACCTTGTGGAACGTCGGCATGATACCGCATGGCGAGCGATCGCCACGCGCTGGTGAGCGAGAGCCCTCCGCCCGTTGCGCAAGCCGCTTGAATGGCCAGATGGATCACGTCTTCGTCGAGACTGCGCGGCTTCGCCTGCGCCATCCCCGTTCCGGTGACGCCGAGGTTCTGGCGTCCATCTTCAGTGATCCGGCCGTGATGACGCATCTCGGCGGTCCCAGAGACTTCGACGCGATGGTCGCCGAGATGCAGGAGGAAGCGGCAGCCGAGCCGAATCCCACCGACCTCTGGCCGCTCGAGCTGCGTGCGACTGAGCAAGTGGTCGGTTACTGCGGGCTTGTGCCAAAGGAAGTCGACGGAGTTGGCGAATACGAGGTCATCTACATCCTCGCTCGAGCGGCGTGGGGCAACGGGTACGCCACCGAAGCAGCTGCGGGCATCGTCGACTATGCCTTCTCCAACCGGGACCTCGACCACGTCATTTCGATGATCCACCGCGACAACGAAGCTTCTGCACGGGTAGCCGGACGAGTCGGCATGGCGTATGAACGAGACACCGTCCGACCGGGGGGCAAGCGCCTGCGAGTGTTCGGGCTGCATCGCAGCGAGGCCTCGCGGTGAACGGCCTGTCCTTCTCGGAGACGGGGCACGGCCCGCCCATCGTGCTGGTACACGCCGGCGTAGCCGACGGCCGCATGTGGGCGCCGCAGGTAGAGCGATTTGCCGCCGACTATCGGGTGATCGTGCCCGACCTGCGGGGATTTGGCGATACGCCGGTGCCCACCCAGTCGTTCGCCCACGCCGCCGACTTACGGGAGCTGGCGGACGATCTCGGCATCGCAGGCGCTGCCTGGATCGGCTGCTCCATGGGTGGGACCGCATTGCTCGACCTGGCGCTGGCAGCACCCGATCTGGTGGCGGCACTGGTGGTCATCGACTGTGTTCCCAGCGGCTATCGGGTGACCGATCCGATCACCCGGGAAGGGTGGGCGGCGGCCGAAGCGGCGTACGAGCGGGGCGATTTCACGGGCGCCGCCACCGTCGAGACCGAGATGTGGCTGGTCGGACCCGCACGGGAGGCCGCCGACGTGCCGCGGGAACTGCGCGACCTGGTGGCAACCATGCTGCTGGCCTCGTACGCGCACGGAGAGGGTGACGAGGCCGACCCGCCGAGGCCCGCCGTCGACCATCTCGAGGAGGTGTCGGCTCCCACTCTCGTCGTCGTCGGCGCCCACGACCAGCCCGACTTCAAGGTGGCGGCCGAGGTCATGGCAGACCGGATTCCGGGCGCCCGGCTGGCGGTGGTAGACGGTGCCGCCCACCTGCCGAGCTTGGAACAGCCTGATGTCTTCAATGAGCTGCTCGGGAGCTTCCTGACCACGGTGTACGGCTGACGGCGCTCGCCGGCGATCGGGCGCCGTGCGACGCCCGCATCACTCCCGCAGCTCTCCCCCGAACGCCACCCGGCCGCGACCCGGCGGCTGGTAGAAGACATGGACGTTCTCGACGGGACGATCACACACCGATGCCACCGTACGGGCTACCTCCCGGGCCTCCTCCCGGAGCACCGCTTCCGGCGGGACGTCGGCTCGCAGGACCGTGACGAAGATCGGATCCACTCCTGCGGGCGGGCCACCGTCCCCCTCGGCGTAGTCACCCCGATCCAGGCGGCGCAGCCTCACCCATGTGCCACCCGGCCGGGATCCCATGGCCCCTGCAAGGCCGGCAGCCAGCTCGGCCGCCAGCCCAGCGCGGAGCGGCCCGGCTCCTACGATCTCGATCTCGACAACCGGCACCTGGGACTCCCTCCCGCCGACATCGTAGACACGCGAGGCAGCCGCCGATGGGCGGTCGGGACCCCATCCCGACATCGATCCGCCGCCGCCGCCAGATTGTGCGCACATGATGCGAGGAACACCGCACCTCCCGGGGACGTTGCATAACCAACCCCCGGAGGAGCCCGAATGCAGAGATCGATGCAGTCGCTGGGTGCGGCGATCGCACTGGTTGCGGCGGCCTGCGGGGGCTCGAGCGGCGCGAGTCCCTCGACACCTGCTACTCCGTCGACCACCACGGCATTGCCGGGCACGACGTCAACCCTGGAGGACGCGACGTCGACCTCCGATCAGCCCACCACGACCATGCCGAGCATCGAGCGCCCCGACCTCACGTTTGCTGTTGCCGACGGCTGGAGCGCCGTAGCGGTCGGGGTCGGCGTCAAGCCGGCCGTCGCCCTCGACAGCTCGGGCTCTCCGGCTATGGCCTGGCTGTTCGAGCGGGTGGGGGAAGGCTTCGTCGCCTACGCGGCGGCCGACGACGGCTGGGCCGGCGAGGCGGTTCGGGAGGGATATTTCTACGGACCCATCGACCTGGCATTTGACCGCCAGGACGTCCCCTTCGTCGCCTATCACGACCACCAGGCCGACGACTTCGATCCCGAGCTGGGCGACCTGACGATCGTGTACCCGGACGGCGACCGCTGGACCCGCGACGTTGCCCGCCATCCGGGCCACGACGGCTGGGACACCGCACTGGTCATCGGCGGCGACGGGGTCTTCCACGCCGCAGGGGTGGATCCATCGCAGTTCGGATCAGAGGTCGGCATCGAGTACTACCGGAAGTCCCAGAACGGTTGGGAGGTCACACCCATCGGAAGCGGGCCGACCCCGTACCAGTACAACCTCGGCCTCGCCCTCGACAACGCAGGCCTCCCGGCGATGAGCTTCTACGACTTCGACAACGGTGACCTCAGGTACGCTCACCTGGCTGACGGGCTGTGGGACATCGAGACGGTGGCGTCCGACGGTGACATCGGCAAGTACTCCTCGCTCGCGTTCACCGCCGAGGGCGACCCCGCCATCACTTCGTTCGAGCAGACGGGCTCAGAGGCCGGACGAATCGTGTACGCGGTCCGCCGGGCGGAAACCTGGACTATGGAAACGGTCGGCGACCTGGCCAGCTTCGAAGAGGGCAACGCCCGTCGCAACTCCTCGCTTGCATTCGACAGTGCCGGGCGCCCGCATGTGGCGTTCTCGGACACGTCCGGGGTCTGGTATGCCGTCAGGCAGGAGCCGGGCTGGGTGGTCGAGCGGATCGTGACAGCCGACCTGCCCCTCGGACAGCTCGTCTCGCTGCGGCTCGACGCGGCGGACGTGGCCCACCTCGGCATCTACGAAGTCACCAATCCCAGCCCGCTCGACGGCTCGGTGGCGTATCTCACCAACGGTTGAGCTGCTCGATCCTGGATATCATCGAACCGTCAATGTCCCCTCTCGCCCGTCGAGGCTCCCCCCTTCTCCTGGCATTGCTCACGCTGCTCTGCGGCGCCGGCCTGGCAACGACGCCCGCCGTCGCCGCTGAGTCCGGCGCCCCGACGGTACGGGTTGCGTCGGGCTCGCCGGAGGCGACCAACGACAACGGGCAGCGCAAGCTGGTGCAAACCAGCCAGGGCACACTCGAGCTGATATTCGTCCAGCGCTCCAACGACATCGACCAGGTCGTGGTGGCCTCGTCTGCCGACGAGGGAGTGACCTGGGGCGATCCGGTCTTGCTGAGCCGCCCCAACATACCCGCCCGGCTCGGGTCGCTTGCCGAGGGCCCCGACGGCCGCCTGCATGCGGCCTGGGTGGACTACGAAACGGTCGGGCACGTCTGGTACGCGGTGCGAACCACGGGCGGCTGGTCGCAGCCCGCCAAGATCTCCCCCGGGCCCACGTACGCCGGGTTCCCGGCGCTGGCGGCCGAAGCCGACCGGGTGCATGTGCTGTGGTACTCCTCGGTGCCGGACGAGAGCTACGACATCGGCTCCCGCTACGAGATCGTCCATATCGTCGGCTCAGCCGGTGTCTGGGGACCCACCACCGTGGTCTCGGTTGGCGGGCTCGACGCTCTCAACCCAACCGTGGCCCAGGGCCGCGACGGAGCCGTCCACGCCGCCTGGTACGAGCGTGACATCGGCCGCTACCAGGCGCACTACGCCTTTCTGGAGGACGGAGAATGGCAGGGCCCCTCCATCCTCTCGACGGACGCCTCCGACGCGCTCGGAGTGTCGATGGACATCGACCCGGCCGGCGAGGTGAGCCTGGTGTGGGAGCAGTTCGGGCCCGACGGGGCGGACGTCCTGTATTCGGCGCTGGGGCCGAATGGATGGAGCCCGCCGTTCGCGCTTGCCGACGCCCCATCGGTCGATCCGGTGATCGCCTCCGACGACGCCGGGCACCTCTTCGCCGCCTGGTCCGACCGTGCGGAGGTCTTCGTTTCCGAGCAGGTCGACGGCTCGTGGATGGCCCCGGAGAGCCTGGGGGCGGGCAGCCATCCCACCCTGGCCACGGGAGAGCAGGTGTTGATCGCCTGGACCCGCCCCGCCGCCGGCGGCTACGAGGTCGTGGTGGCGCCGCTCACCGCCGGGCCGGGGGCGGCGGAGGCCATCTCACTGCCGGGCGGCCTGGTGGGAGCGAGCGCATTGCTCTTGATCCTGGCGGCAGGGGCCATGGCGGGCTTCCTCTACCGGCACCGGCGTCAGGACACCTCGATCGGCACATCGAGCACCTTGATCAGCTCGGGGAAATGACAGGCGACGGGATGGCCGTGCCCGCGGTCGATTAGCTCGGGCGCCTCATCCGCGCAGATCTTCTCGGCCTTCCAGCACCGGGTGCGGAACACGCACCCGCTCGGCGGATCCGCCGGGCTCGGGACATCACCCTCCAATACGATGCGCTCGCGCGCTCGCTCCAGCACCGGGTCGGGCTCGGGAACGGCCGACAGCAGCGCCTGCGTGTAGGGATGGACCGGGCGATCGTAGATGTCATCTCTCGTCCCGGTCTCCATGATCTTTCCGAGGTACATCACAGACACCCGGTCCGAGATGTGCCTCACGACCGCCAGATCATGAGCGATGAACAGGTAGGTGAGGCCAAACTCGTCCTGGATGTCCTGCATCAGGTTGACGATTTGTGCCTGGATCGAGACGTCGAGCGCCGACACCGGCTCGTCGGCGATGATGACCGATGGATCGAGCGCCAGTGCCCGGGCGACCCCGATACGCTGGCGCTGGCCGCCCGAGAACTGATGGGGATATCGGTTGGCGTGCTCCGGGTTGAGGCCGACCCGCTCGAGGAGAGCCTCAGCCCGCTCACGCCGCTCGGCTTCGTCATACATGCCGTGGACGATCCACGGCTCGGACACGATCCCTCGCACCGTCATCCGGGGATTGAGCGACGCGTACGGGTCCTGGAAGATGATCTGGAGATCTCGCCTCGCTTCCCGCATCTCCTTCCTCGAGAGCGAGAAGATATCCCGGCCCTTGAAGAAGGCCTCGCCCGCCGTGGGCTCGTGCAGCCTGAGGATGACCTTGCCGGTGGTGGATTTGCCACACCCGGATTCGCCGACCAGCCCATGGGTCTCTCCAGATCGGAGGTCGAGGTCGACGCCGTCGACTGCCTTCACGTCGCCGATGTGCCGCTTGATCACGATGCCGCGGGTGAGCGGAAAGTGCTTGACGAGCCCTTTGACCTCCAGGAGGGTCTCAGCCACGCCGCACTTCCTCAGCGAAATGACACGCCACCTGGCCCACGTAGCCGGTGATGGGACGCAGCGCCGGCACCTCCTCACGACACCGGTCCCGGGTGTGGGGACAACGCGGGTTGAAGGGGCATCCGGGGGGGACGTTCAGCAAGCTGGGTGGAGCCCCCTCGATGGGGTCGAGGCGGCCCGCCTGGTGAATGAGGCGGGGCACGGATTTCATCAGCCCGTGTGCGTATGGATGAGCCGGACTGGCGTAGAAGTCATCGGCCGGAGCCTTCTCCATCACCGACCCGGCATACATGAGCATGATGGAATCCGCCACCGACGCCACCACACCGAGGTCATGGGTGATGAGGATCAAGCCCATGTTGTTGTCCTCCTGCAGCTCGTGGAGGATCTCCATGATCTGCGCCTGGACGGTCACATCGAGGGCTGTGGTCGGCTCATCTGCGATGAGAATGGTGGGCTCGAGGGCGAGGGCCATGGCAACCATGACCCGCTGCCGCATACCGCCCGAGAATTGATGTGGGTAATCTCCGACGCGGCGGCGGGCCTCGGGAATCCGCACGCGGTCCATGAGCTCGATCGACCGCTCCTTGGCTTCCTTGCGCGACATGCCGCGATGGACCCGGAACATCTCACCGATCTGGAATCCCACTGAGTACACCGGGTTCAGCGAAGTGAGCGGATCCTGAAAGATCATGGCAATTTGATCGCCCCGCACCTTGCGCCGCTGACGCTCGGACATGTGCTCCAAATCGCTGCCCCGATAGCGGATCGCATCTGCGGTCACCACCCCGGGCGGTATCGGGACGATGCCCATGATCGCCTGGGCTGTCACGCTCTTGCCGCTTCCGGATTCACCGATGATGGCCATCGTCTCGCCCGCCCGCAGGTTGAACGTCACCCGGTTGACGGCCTTGACAACACCGGCATCGGTATGGAACTCGACCGACAGGTTCTCGACCTCGAGCAGGACATCGCCCACCTCCGGTCGTGCTCGCAGCGCGGGGTATTCGATGCTCGTCGCCATCCTTATCGCAGCCGCGGGTCGAGGGCGTCACGCACGGCGTCCCCCAGCAGGAGGAAGCCGAGCACGGTCAGGCTGAGGAAAATGCTGGGGAAGATGAGCAGGTGGGGCGTCGTGAGGATCCTGGTTTGGGCATTGTTGATCATCAGGCCCCAGGAGATGGCCGGCAGCTGCAGTCCGACTCCGAGGAACGACAGCGTGGCCTCAGCAGCGATGACCCCGCCGATGGCGATCGTCGAATACACGATGGCGGGGGCAATGGCGTTCGGAAGGATGTGACGAATCAGAATCCGCATGTTGCTGGCGCCCACCGCCCTGGCCGCTTCCACATAATCCTGCGCTTTGGCCTGGATGACCGAGGCACGGAACAGCCTCGATATGGTCGGCCAGCCGAACACCCCAAGCACCAGCAGCACGTGACCCAGGCCTCGACCGCCGTCGCTGGCAATGACATTGAGGAACAGAATGGCCGCGACCAGGAATGGGATCGCAAACAGGACGTCGACGAACCGGGAGATCAGATTGTCGAACCAACCCCCGTAGAAGCCGGCGATGCCTCCCAGCGCCAACCCGATGAGCCCGGCGAGAGCGATAACCCCGATGCCGATGACGATCGACACGCGGGCACCGTAGATGACCCGGGCGTAGTAGTCGCACCCCTGGAGATCGGTGCCGAACCAGTGCTCGCTCGAGGGCCGCAGGCGGTCCTGAAAGGTGCCGTCGGCGGCCCGCAACGAGCACTCCCTCGGATCGTGGGTGGCCGGCGAGGGAGCAACGAATACCTGCGGGACTGCGGCCATGGTTGTGAAGAGGCCGATGAGGCCGGCTGCGATCCAGAAGATCCACCGCTTGCGAAGCTCGCGCCAGGCGTCGCTCCACAGCGAGGCCGCCCGCTCGATCGCCTCGATATCGCCGCCGCTCTCTGCTTCGACGATCGTCTCAGCGCGTTCGACGTGCGGTTCGATGAGATCGTCACTCATACCTGATCCTCGGGTCGAGCACGGCGTAGAGGAGATCGATGAGCAGGCTGACCAGCAGGAAGATGATGACCGCCGCCAGCGTGAAGCCGACGACGATGGCATTGTCACGAGTGCCGATGGCCCGCACCAGGGCAAATCCAGCACCCGGAATGTTGAACACGGTCTCGGTGACGATCGCCCCACCCATCAGGACGGCGATGTCGATGCCGATGTAGGTGACCACCGGGATGAGCGCGTTGCGCAACCCGTGGCGCCCGATGACACGCGA
This sequence comes from Acidimicrobiia bacterium, assembly GCA_041619515.1. Lineage (GTDB taxonomy): Bacteria > Actinomycetota > Acidimicrobiia > Spongiisociales > SHLN01 > SHLN01. Next base: position 31,298 of record JBFKDW010000013.1, on the reverse strand, counting down.
CGGTCGCAGGCCCTTGGCCTGGGCGGTGCGGATGTAGTCGGAGCGCATCGTCTCAACCAGGCTGGTGCGGGTAAGGCGGGCCACGTACGCGAGCGACAGCGCCGCGAGAACAAAAGCCGGCAGCAGATATGACTTGAGGCCTTCGTTGAGGCCGGCGATCGGGAAGATCCCGAGTTCAACCCCAAAGTAGATCTGCGACGCGAAGGCGAGCACGAACACGGGGATAGACACCACCAGCGTCGTCGAGATCAGCACAAGCTGATCGATGAACTTCCCCTTTCTCAGCGCCGCCAGGACACCCGCCGCCAGGCCGATGACGATTTCGATCGCCGCCGCCAGCATGGCCAGGCGGAACGTGTTCGGGAACGCATCCCAGAATATGTCGTTGACGGAGCGGCGACGCAGCACCGACTCACCGAGATCCTGGTGGAGAACGACGTCGCTCATGTAGCCGAGGTACTGGTTGATGAGCGGCTGGTCGAGCCGGTAGCGCTCCTCGAGGACCTGTCGGGTCGCCTCAGAAAGTGCGCGCTCGCCGCCGAACGCCGAGACGGGATCGCCCGGCAAGGCGAAGCCGGCGAAGAAGATGATGGCACTCGCACCGATGAAGGTCGGAATCATCAGCAGCGTCCGGCGCACGGTGTAGCGAAACATCTGCGTGGCACTCTAGCCGCGAAAACTCCCCGAAGGCATGGCCTCCGGGGAGTCTCCGTCTAGATGGTGGTCGGTTAGCCGCGATCGACGACGACGTCTTCAAAGATGAAGAAACCGAAGTCGGTGTACCTGACGTTGGACAGGTCCTCGCTGTAGGCAACGGCGGAACGACCGTAGGTGATCGGGATCACCGGGATCAGGTCACCGACGATACGCTGTGCCTCCTGGAGGGCAGGAATGCCGTCCTCTTCCTTCAGCGACGTGATCACCTTGTTCAGCTCCACGTCCAGCTCGGGACTGCAGAAACCGGTCAGGTTGTCTGCCGACTCACAGCCATAGAGCGGGGCAAGGAAGTTGTACCCGGACGGGTAGTCCCATCCCCAGCCCAACCGGAACGGATCCGTGTTCGGCGTCTCGCCGAACAGGTAGTCCAGGTAGGCGGCCCACTCGAAGCCCTGGAAGTTGGCGGTGATTCCGAGGTTCGTGCCCCAGTCGTTGGCGACGGCCTCGACCCACTGCTCGTGCCCGGCACCCGAGTTGAACACGATGTTCAGCTCGTCGTTCGGGACTCCGCCGACGGAGTCGTACAGGGCCTTGGCCTCGGTCGGATCAAAACGACACCACGGGCAGCCGTCTTCGATGGCACCGTTGGCGACGCCCGGCACAAAGCCACGGGGCGTGTCACGGCCGATGAAGATCCGCTCGTTGATCGCTTCGGTATCGATGGCCATCAGAAGCGCCCGACGAAGGTCGGCGTTCTGGAACGGCTCGAACGACCACGGCAGGCCGAGGTACGTGAAGGAACCGGTCGGCTGCTCGATGAGACGATCACCGAGATCGACCCGTGCCTGCTCGAGTGCCTCATCGGGAACTCCGCGCACCACGTCGACGTTGCCGGCCTGGAAATCCAGCCAGGCAGCATCCTGCGTGGAGTAAACGCGGAACTCGATGGAGTCCGGCAAGCCGGGCGTGCCGTAGTAGGTGTCACTCCGCTCGACGTTGATGGCCACGTCGTGCTGCCACGGCTCGGACATCTTGTACGGGCCGTTTCCGACCGGCATCTCGGCAAACGCCTCGGGGTCTGCTTCGACCACGGACTGCTGGGCCGGCGAGAACACCGGGTGCGCCAGGATCTTGGGAAGCAGCGAGTTCGTCTGGTTGAGCGTGATCTCGAGCGTGCTGTCGTCGACCGCACGCAGACCAGGAATCTCGACGTTGCCGACGGTGCCGTCGGCATCGCCACCGTTTACCTCGTCCCAGCCGACGATGCCGGCGATGGAACCGTGATAGGCAACCCGGGACGCAGAGTCGGGATCAGCCGCCCGTCCCCAGCCGTAGATGAAGTCCTGTGCCGTCACCGGGCTTCCATCCGGCCACTGCGAGTCGCGCAGGTTGAACGTCCAGACTGTCAAGTCGTCGTTGGCCTCCCACGACTCGGCGACGCCCGGAACCACCGCACCGCCCTCAGGCGAGTACAGAGTCAAGCCGTCGAAAAGCAGCCGAACGACCTCAAAGCCCTGGTTGTCCTGCACCAGCGACGGGTCGATGAACGGCGGCTCCGAGATATAGAAGGAGATCTCTCCTCCTGTCATCGGCTCGACCGTCGTGGTCGTCGCCGCCACGGTCGTCGTGGTTGCGCCGCCACCGGGGTCAGCTGTCGTGGTTGTGGCTTCGCCACTGTCGTCACCGCCACAGGCGGCCGCGACCAGCGCCAGCGCCCCCAGGAGAGCAACAAGGCGCAACCATCTCTTATTGATTGTCATTGATTCTTTCCTCCTCAGAAAAGGAACTCCATGCCGAACCTCACAAATGGGTTCGGATGGAATGGGGAAAGCGTAGCCGAAGTTTCGCGCTGCGTGCAATGGTTCTTGGAATTATATGGAAAGACTCGAGCCTCCGCTGCACCAATGCCCGCAACAGGTTAGGTTGGGTCCCACGAGCGCGACCTACCGGTCCGCTCAAGTGTGTTTTGAGGAGGAAAAACGATGAGAAGACACGTGAAGTGGGCCGCGGTCGCGTTTGCGTTCGCGCTCGTTGCCGCCGCCTGTGGCGGTGACGACGGGGGTGGTGCAACAACCACCGCGGCACCAGCAACCACAACCACGGCTGCCGGTCCGACGACCACTCAGGCCCCGGATCCGGGATTCGTGGGTGACGTCCTCGACTCGGGTGGTTGTGACTACGGAGGCAAGATCAACAAGGTGAGCGCCACGGATGAATTCACCGTGCAGTTCGACTTGTGCAGCCCCGACCCGGCCTTCCTGGCCAAGCTCGCATTCAGCGTGTTCGGCATCCAGCCCAAAGAGCACCTGGAAGCGACGGGCGGTGCCCCACTGCGCAACCCGGTCGGGACCGGCCCATACTCGCTCGTCGAGTGGCAGGCAGGCGACTCGGTGGTGTACGAGCGCAACGACGACTACTACGGCACATTGGCGCCGCATTCCACGGCCGTCCTCCGGTGGGCCACCGAGGGTGCCCAGCGCCTGCTCGAGCTCCAGTCGGGCAATGTCGACGGGATCACCTTCCCCAGCACCGACGACTATGCAGTCATCGAGGCCGACCCCAACCTGGCGCTGGTGCCCAAGATCGAAGCCAACATCCTGTACGTGGCCATGACCAACACGTTTGCGCCGTTCGACAACCCGGACGTTCGCAAGGCACTCGCTGTGGGCATCGATCGTCAGCGGATCGTCGACCAGTTCTACCCGCCCGGATCAGAGGTGGCCTCCCACTTCACTCCCTGCTCGGTGCAGGGCGGATGCGAGGGCGACTCGTGGTACGACTTCGACCTGGACGCGGCCAAGCAGCTGCTGGCAGACGCCGGGTTTGCCAACGGGTTCGACACCACCATCTTCTACCGTGATGTGTTCCGCGGCTACTTGCCGGAGCCGGGAGCGGTGGCAGTCGACCTGCAGGATCAGCTGGCCGATCTCGGAATCAGCGCCACCATTGAGGTGATGGAGTCGGGTGCTTTCATCGAGGAGTCCCAGGCGGGACGGCTCGACGGCATCTATCTGTTGGGATGGACGGGTGATTATCCGCACATCACCAACTTCCTGGACTTCCACTTCACGGCCAACAACCCGCAGTTCGGTGTGCAGGATCCCAGCTACACCGAGCCGCTGGCGCAGGCCTCGAAGCTGGCCGACTTCTCCGAGGCGGCCCCGCTCTATGCCGACGCCAACAACGCGCTGAAGGAGTTCGTGCCGATGGTGCCGATCGTGCACTCGGCAACGGCGTTCGCCTTCGGGGCCGACGTTGCGGGTGCGTATGCCCCACCGTGGGGCCAGGTGTTGTTCCACTTGATGGACAACGGAGACGACACCTTCGTCTTCATGCAGGGCAACGAGCCGATCTCGCTGTACTGCGCCGACGAGTCCGACGGTGAATCGCTCCGTGCCTGCAACCAGGTGGTTGAAGCGCTGTACGGGTACTCGCCCACCGGCGAGCCCACCCCGCAGCTGGCCACCGATTGCGCCCCCAACGACGACCTGACGGTGTGGACCTGCACCCTGCGTTCGGGCGTGTCGTTCCACGACGGTTCGGCCTTCGACGCCAACGACGTGGTGGCATCGTTCACCGCCGGCCTCGATGCGGCGAGCCCGCTCCATGTCGGCAACACGGGTGCGTGGACCTACTACGACTACCTGTGGGACGGACTCATCAACGCCAACTAGGCACAGAAAGGCATGTCACAAATATGAAAGGGGGAGACGCCCGGCGTCTCCCCCTTTCTGTACTCTGATCTCCTACTCAGATGCTCAGCTTCATCATTCGACGGACGCTCCTTGCGATCCCGGTGCTCATCGGGATCGTTGTCGTCGTGTTCTTCCTCATCCGGGCCATCCCCGGCGATCCGTGCACGGCCATCCTGGGCGAACAGGCCACCGAGGAGGCGTGCGCCCGATTCGACGAGGCCAACGGCCTCAACGAGCCGATCTTCATCCAGCTCGGGATCTACATGAAGAACGTCGTCACGTTCGACCTGGGGGAATCGATCCGATTCTCCCGTCCCGTCAACCAGCTCCTCATCGAGCGGTTGCCCCTCACCATCGAGCTGGCTCTATCGGCCTTGACAATTGCCGTTGCCGTCGGCGTCCCTCTGGGCGTGCTTGCCGCCCGCAAGCACAACACTGCGGTCGATACCGCCACGATGGCCTTCGCCAACGTCGGGGTTTCGATGCCGGTGTTCTGGCTCGGGCTCATGCTCGCCTACGTGTTCGCCCTCGTCCTGCGGGACACGGCGTTCGCGCTCCCACCGTCGGGACGCCTGCCGGCGGGCGTCTTCTCGGATCCCTATTACGAGGTGTGGGGATGGACCTTTGCCGAAGGCAGTGCCTGGGCCAAGTTCCACGAGTTCATCGGCAACCACTACATCTTCAACTCGGCCATCACCGGTCAATGGGACATCTTCCGCGCGGCGGTCAGGCACATGATCCTGCCGGCGGTCGCCCTCGCCACGATCCCACTGGCCATCATCGCCCGGATAACCCGCAGCTCACTGCTCGAAGTCATGGGCAAGGACTACATCCGGACCGCACGCGCCAAGGGAGCGAAGGAGAAGCGAGTGGTCCGCCGCCATGCCCTCCGCAACTCCCTGCTGCCGGTGGTCACCATCATCGGCCTGCAGCTGGGCCTGCTGCTCGGCGGTGCCGTACTGACCGAGACGGTGTTCAACCTGGCCGGGGTCGGGAGAGCCCTGTTCGACGCCATCGAAGGCAGGGATTACGCCATCGTGCAGGGGTTCACCGTGATCATCGCCGCCGGCTACGTGATCGTTAACTTGCTCGTCGATCTTTCGTATGCCTATCTCGATCCTCGAATCAGGGTGGATTGACCATGCTCAGCCGAAGACAAGCCATGGAGCAACTGGAGGCAATGGCAGCCGATGCCACCCTCTTGACGGAGAAGCCGCTCAGCCAGGGTCGCCTGGCGTTGCGCCGGTTCCGCCAGCGCCGGTCCGGAATGGTTGGGCTCGCCATCATCTCGTTCCTGGTCCTCGTGGCGATCTTCGCTCCCCTCATCGCCCCGTTCGAGCCCAACAACGTCTTGGTCGGCGAAGAAGAGGGCGTGGTGCGCCGGGCGCCGCCCTGCGTTCATGTCCTGGGGTGTGATGACGAATTGCCCCAGCACATCCTCGGCACCGACGGCAACACCCGGGACCAGTTTTCCCGCATCGTCTTCGGCAGCAGGGTCAGTCTCACGCTCGGCTTCTTCACGGTGACCATTGCCCTGGTGGTCGGAACGCTGCTCGGGGCCATCGCCGGCTACACCGGCGGATGGCTCGACAACATCATCATGCGGATCATGGACGTCGTGCTGGGCTTCCCCTCGCTCCTGTTGGCCATTGCCATCGTCTCGGTATTTGGAGCGGGGTTGCGCAATGCCCTCATCGCCATCGCCGTTGTCAGCATCCCCGCCTACGCGCGGGTCATGCGGGCTCAGGTGCTCGCCCTCAAGGAGGCCGACTTCGTGTCGGCCGCCCGTGCGCTCGGCGCCGCCCCGCGCCAGATTCTGCTCAGACGCATCGTCCCCAACGCCATGACGCCTCTGGTGGTGCTTGCCACCCTCGGCATCGCCACCGCCATCCTCGAAGCGGCCGGCCTCTCCTTCCTGGGGCTCGGCGCCCAGGAGCCGCAGGCCGAGTGGGGCTCGATGCTGGCCAGGGAACGCAACCAGGTGTTCACCTCCCCCCATCTGGTGTTCTTCCCCGGCCTGGCGATCATGATCACCGTGCTGGGCTTCAACCTCATGGGCGACGGCCTGCGCGACGCGCTCGACCCCACGCTCAACCGATGACGACGGCGGCGGCACCAGATCCGCACGGGGCCACGGTTGCAGGAGCGGCCCGCATGCTGGACATCCGCGGCCTCAAGACCCACTTCGACACCCGTGACGGCGTTGTCAGAGCAGTCGACGGGGTGAGCCTCGGTGTGGATCGGGGCGAAGTGCTTGGAATCGTCGGAGAGTCCGGCTGCGGAAAGTCGGTTACCGCCCTTTCCATCATGGGCCTCGTTGCTCACCCCGGCGAAGTCGTCGCCGGAGAGATCCTCCTCAACGGGAAGAACCTGGTCGACATGAACAAGGACGAGGTGCGGGGGATGCGGGGCGAGCAGATCTCGATGATCTTCCAGCAGCCAACCTCGTCGTTGAACCCGGTGCAACGCGCCGGGATCCAGATCCGGGAGGTCTTCCAGCTTCACCGCGAGTGGTCGAAAGACATCGAGGAGGAGAAAGTCATCGAGATGCTCGCCAGGGTCGGCATCCCGGACCCGGCTTCACGAGCCCGCGCCTACCCGCATGAGCTCTCCGGTGGCATGGCCCAGCGCGTCATGATCGCCATGGCATTGGCCTGTGAACCCCAGCTGCTGATCGCCGATGAACCGACGACCGCCCTGGACGTCACCATTCAGGCCCAGATCCTCGACCTGATGCGGGATCTGCAGGCATCTTCGAACACTTCGGTCATCCTCATCACTCATGACCTCGGAGTGGTTGCCGAGATGGCCGACCGGGTGGCGGTCATGTACGCGGGGGAGGTTGTCGAGGAAACCGACGTCCGCACGCTGTTCAGGGATCCGAAGCACCCGTACACGCAGGGCCTCATCGGCTCGATCCCGATCCTCGGGCAGCTGTCCGACCGCCTCGAGGTGATCCCGGGAATCGTCCCCCAGCTCATCGACCTGCCTCCCGGGTGCCGCTTCGCTTCACGCTGCGTCGCCAGAGTCCAGAACGGCCTCGAGATTTGCACCGAACAGGACCCGGAGCTGCTGCAGATCGGTGGTGGGCACAAGGTGCGGTGCTGGCTCTATGCAGAGGACTCGAGTGATGGCTGAGCCTCTCGTCGAGATCCGAGACCTCGTCAAGCAATTCCCCGTCAAGGGGGGCATCCTGCAGCGTCAGATCGCCACCGTCAACGCAGTGGCCGGCGCCAACCTGGATATTCAGCGGGGCGAGACCATCGGCCTGGTGGGCGAATCGGGCTGTGGCAAGACCACCCTCGGAAGGCTGCTGGTGCGCCTCATCGAGCCCACCTCGGGCACGATCAGGTTTGGCGGGCACGACATCACCCACCTCAAGGGCAAGGAGCTCAAGCCTTTTCGGCGCCGCATGCAGATCATCTTCCAGGACCCGTACTCATCACTCGACCCCCGGGCTCAGGTTGGGGCATCGATCGCCGAAGGTCTCCGGATGCACGGGGTGGGTGACAAGGACGAGCGTCGCGAGCGGGTAAACCGGATGCTCGATCTGGTAGGACTTCGGTCGAGTCACGCAAGTCGTTTCCCCCACGAATTCTCAGGCGGCCAGCGCCAGCGCATCGGTATCGCCCGGGCACTGATAATGGAGCCGAACTTCGTCGTAGCCGACGAACCGGTGTCCGCCCTCGATGTGTCCGTCCAGGCGCAGGTGCTGAACTTGCTCAAGGAGCTCCAGACCGAGCTGCAGCTGACGCTGTTGTTCGTGGCTCACAACCTGGCCGTGGTCGAGCACATCTCCGACCGGGTGGCGGTGATGTATTTGGGCCGGGTGGTCGAGCTGGCGGATCGAGAATCGCTCTATCGCGAGCCGCTGCACCCCTATACCGAAGCACTGCTGTCCGCCATCCCGATTCCCAACCCGGACCGCCAGCGGAACCGGACCATTCTGCAGGGTGAGATTCCGTCGCCGATGAACCCGCCAACCGGCTGCCACTTCCACACCCGCTGTCCGATCGCCCAGCAGGGGGTGTGCGACCTCGAAGTACCGGCGCTCCGCAGCCGGGACGAATCCGACCATCAGGCGGCCTGCCATCTCCGCACCGGCGATTACCGGCACCTGGCCCCGAGCCGAACCGGCCCCTAGGCCGGCATGCGCTTCGTCGTGCTCGGGGCGGGCGCCGTCGGCGGAGTGATCGGCGGCCGGCTTCACCAGGCCGGTCACGAGGTCACACTCTTGGCCCGTGGACCACACCTCGAGGCGATGAGGGCCGGCGGACTCCGGCTCGACGATGCGTCCGGGTCGACCACCATCGCAGCCGATGTCGTCGGTGATGGGGACGAGATCTCCTGGAGGGACGATGATGTCATCCTGGTCACGGTCAAGTCGCAGGACACAGACGCCGCCCTCGGAGGCCTCGCTCGTTCGGCCCCCCCTCAGATCCCGGTCATCTGCGCCCAGAACGGGGTCGCCAACGAACGAGCCGCCCTCCGGTGGTTCGAGAACGTCTACGGCATGGTGGTGATGCTGCCGGCCCTCCACCTGGAGCCGGGCACCGTGGTGGCCCATTCCTCCCCCACCACCGGCATGCTGGACATCGGCCGCTACCCGAAGGGGATCGACGCCATCGCCGAGGAGGTAGCGGCCGCACTGATGCGGTCGACCTTCTCCTCGCTTGCACTGGCCGACATCATGTCCTGGAAGTACCGCAAGCTCCTCATGAATCTCGGCAACGCTGTGCAGGCGATCTGTGGGACGGTCACCGAAGGCAACGAGGTCGTTCGCCTCGTGCGCGACGAGGGCGAACGGGTGTTGCGCGCAGCCGGCATCCCGGTCACCGGCACGGTGCAAGAGAAAGAGCGCCGGGGTGACATCCTCCAGATTCACACGGTGGGCGGCGTTCCCCGAGGCGGAGGCTCCTCCTGGCAGAGCCTCACGCGGCAAACCGGCACCATCGAGACCGACTTCTTCAACGGTGAGATTGCCCTGCTCGGCCGACTGCATGGCGTGCCTACCCCGGTCAACGCCCTGCTGCAGAGATTGGCCAACCAACAAGCCGCCAGACGGATCGGCCCCGGCGCCATCAGCGAAGAGGAGCTGCTGGCCCTGGCCGAGGCGGGCGGCACAAGCCGCTAGCCCGCCGTCAGCCTCCCGATGCCTGCCTGGCTACGGCCTCGGCCGCTGCTTTCGCCGCTTCGGGGTCACCTAGATAGAAGCTGCGCACGGGCGAGAGCGCCCCGTCCAGTTCGTACACGAGCGGGATGCCGGTGGGTATGTTCAGGGCCGGGATCTCCTCATCGCTGACATCGTCGAGATGCTTGACGAGCGCTCGCAGGCTGTTGCCGTGGGCGGCGATGAGGGGGCGCTCCCCGCGCCGCAGGGCTGGAACGATGGCATCGTGCCAATACGGGAGCATGCGTTCGACGACATCCTTCAGACATTCGGTGGCCGGAAGCACATCCGGTGCCAAGCCGGCGTAGCGGGGATCATGGCGCGGATGGCGCTCGTCGTCGGGCATCAGCGGCGGCGGGGGGATGTCGTAGCTGCGTCGCCATACGTGGACCTGTTCGGCGCCATGCTGGTCGGCGGTTTCCTTCTTGTTGAGGCCCTGCAGGGCTCCGTAGTGGCGCTCGTTGAGGCGCCAGGAGCGGTGCACGGGCAGCCAGCTGAGGTCCATCTCCTCGAGTGCGATATTGGCGGTGAGGATGGCTCGTTTCTGTACGGATGTGAACACGAGGTCAAACGAGTAGCCCTCATCACGCAGGAGGGACCCCGCCGACTCAGCTTCCCGCTCACCCCGCTCGGTGAGCCCCACATCGGTCCATCCGGTGAAGCGGTTCTCCAGGTTCCATACGGACTGGCCGTGGCGCAACAAGACGAGGGTGTTTTCGCTCACAACCGTCTCCGTCTCGAGGGCCGTGCCGGACGGTCCTTCATACCCAGTAGCGAACGATAGAGGCGAAGGTGTCCGGATCCAGCGAGGCGCCCCCGACGAGCGCCCCATCTATGTGGCTCTTTGCCATGAGGGCAGCGATATTTCCCGGATTGACCGAGCCGCCGTAGATGATGCGAACCTGCTCGGCCCCCGGCCCGCCGAACTCGTCGGCGAAGCGCCGGCGCAGGAACTCGCAGACGGCACCGGCGTCGTCCGGCTGGGCGGTGCGCCCGGTTCCGATGGCCCAGATCGGCTCGTAGGCGATGATCACAGAGGTGGCCTGCTCGGAGGACAGCCCCGTGAGACCTGCGCTCAGCTGGCCCGCTACGCGCTTCTCGGTTTCTCCGGCTTCACGCTCGTCGAGGGTCTCACCCAGGCACATGATGGGGATCATTTCGGCCGCGAGCACGGCCTTTACCTTGCGGTTGACGTCGGTATCGGTCTCGCCGAACAATTGGCGCCGCTCGGAGTGCCCGACGATGACGTACCCGACGCCCAGCTTGGCGAGCATCGACGGCGACACCTCGCCGGTGTAGGCGCCCGACTCCTCCCAATGCACGTTCTGGGCTCCCAGACGGATGGCGAGGTGATCGGCTTCGATGACCGTCTGTATCGAGCGAAGCGACGTGAATGGAGGCGCCACCACCACGTCGACCCGGTCGTAGTCGGAGAGCTCGAGGCGGTAGCTCAGCTTCTGCACCATCTGGATGGCATCGAGGTGGGAGGCGTTCATCTTCCAATTGCCGCAGATAAAGCTCTTACGAGTCATGAACCCATTCCTCCAGCGCGACGAGTCCCGGGAGCGCATCCCCTTCGAGAAATTCGAGGCTAGCCCCCCCGCCGGTGCTGAGGTGAGACACCGTGTCTTCGAGCCCAAACTGGCGGATGGCCGCCACCGAGTCGCCGCCCCCGGCGACAGTGAATGCCTCGGTTGCGGCAACGGCGCGAGCGACCGTCTCGGTCCCGGCTTGGAACGGCTCCCATTCGAACACGCCCATGGGGCCGTTCCAGAACACCGACCCGGCACCGGCCACCACGGAAGCGAACAGGGCGGCGGTAGCGGGCCCAATGTCCAGCCCCAGCCCGTCTCGCGGCATGTCGGTGGCTGGGACCACTTCCCAGGCTGCGTCCTCGGCGAACCGATCTGCGACCACGATGTCGGACGGAAGCGTCACCCGTGACCCCCATTGAGACTCGAGGAGGTTGCGAACCTCGTCGACCATGTCCTCCTCGAGGAGCGAATCGCCGACGTCATATCCCTCGGCGGCGAGAAGCGTGAAGCACATGCCGCCGCCGACCAGCATGACGTCGACCCGCGGGAGAAGGGCCTTCATGACGCCCAGCTTGTCCGATACCTTGGCACCGCCCAGGATGACGATGTAGGGACGAGCGGGGTCGATGAGGAGCGCGTTGAGTGCTTCGACCTCCTGGGCCAACAGCGGCCCCGCCGCAGACTTGAGGTGGCGGGTAACCCCGACGGTCGACGCGTGGGCGCGATGGGCGGTCCCGAACGCATCGAGTACGAAGAGGTCGGCCAGGCCGCCGAGAGCCGCCGCCAGCTCCGGATCGTTCTTTGTCTCTCCCGGCTCGAACCTCGTGTTTTCGAGCACGAGCACGTCACCACCGACGGCCGCTGCCACCGCAGCTTCCACCTCGTCACCCACCACGGCCGGCAGCTGGGTGACCGGAAAGCCTCCGAGCTCACCGAGCCGCCGCGACACCGGCGCCATCGACAGGCGGGGATCGCGACCATCCGGACGGCCGAGATGGCTGGCAACGATGACGATCGCCCCTTCGTCGCGCAAGCGGGCGATCGTCGGCAGGCTGGATTGGATTCGAAAGTCGTCGGCGACGCCGCCGTCGTCGTCGAGCGGTACGTTGAGGTCTGAGCGCACGAGAACCCGGGCACCGGACACGTCGATATCGGCGAGTGTGAGGTAGGCGGCCAAAGCCCTCGAACGTTATCACGGGAAGTTCGGGCGGACGGGCGGTGGGGGTAGGCTGGCGCCTCATCAAGAGACGAGGAGACAAGATGGCCCGCGTAGGCCTCATGGGCTTCGGGCGGATCGGCCGCAACGTATTCCGATTGCTCGAGGCCGCAGGCGATGTCGAGGTGGCAGCGATCGTGGATACGGCGGACCCGGCTGCCCTGACCTACTTGCTGAAGTACGACTCCATCTACGGCCGCTTTCCCAAGCCGGTGGAACTCGACGGCACGAACCTGAAGATCGGCGGGGCCTCCATCCCCTTCCTCGCTGCCAAAGAGCCCGGCGATGTCGACTGGGGTGAGCTGGGTGTCGAAGTCGTCATCCAGGCGACCGGCAAGTACCGGACGCGCGAGTGGTGCTCCAAGCACATCGCCGCCGGGGCCAAGCGGGTGATCCTCGCATCGACACCCGAGCAACCCGACGACGTGCCCATCCTGTTGCGCGGGATCAACGACGAGATCCTCACACCGGACGTCGACATCGTCTCACTCGGGTCCAACACCTCGAATGCGGTCGCCCCGGTACTGCGAATCATCGACCAGACCTGGGGTCTCGATCGCGCCTTCTACACCACCGTGCACGCCTTCACCAACCAGGCCCGGCTGGCCGACGTGCCTACCTCCAGCTTCAGATCGAGCAGGGCGGCCGGCGAGAACATCATTCCGGCAACCACCAACTCGCCCGAAATTCTCATGTCGGTGATGCCCGAGCTGGCCGGGAAGCTCTCGGCCATGGCGCTCAACGTTCCCGTACCGGACGGCTCCACGGTCGATCTGGTCGCCTTCGTGCGCACCGCCACCACGACCGACGAGGTGAACGAGACCGTACAAAAAGAGGTCGCCGCTCACTACGCCGACATCATCGAGTATGTGACCGACCCGATCGTGTCCTCGGACGTCATCGGGTCCTCCCAGTCGGGGAACTTCGACAGCCTCGCCACGCTCGTAGTCGACGGGACCATGATCAAAGCGATCATCTGGTTTGACAACGGCTGGGGATACTCGGTACGCATCGTCGAAGTCCTCACCAAGATGATCCAACAACTGGAGAACGCATGAGCATTCGAGTAGCGATCAATGGGTTCGGCCGCATCGGCCGGGCGGTCTTTCGGATCATTGCCGAGCGGCCCGACTCCGGCATCGAGGTGATCGCCATCAACGACCTGGCAGACGACGACGTCCTGGCATACCTGCTCAAGAACGACACCGTGATGGGCCAATTCGCCGGTGAGGTGCATACGGCAGATGGGGTGATGACCGCCGGCGGCCACACGGTCCAGATGCTGATGGAGCCCGACCCAGCCCAACTCCCCTGGGAGGAGTTGCGGGTCGACATCGTGGTGGAGGCCACCGGTATCTTCCGGACTCGCGAGAAGGCGGCGATGCACATCGCGGCCGGGGCGAAGAAGGTCATTTTGACCGTCCCAGCCAAGGACACGGTCGACGCCACCATCGTCCTCGGGGTGAACGGCGATTCCCTCGAGGCCGACGACGAGGTGATATCAAACGCCTCCTGCACCACCAACTGCCTGGCACCGGTGGCCAAAGTGCTCAACGACGCCTTCGGAGTCAAACGCGGCGTGATGACCACGGTCCATGCCTACACCAACGACCAGCGCCTGGCCGATGTCCCTCATGCGGACCTCCGCCGGGCCCGAGCTGCGACCGAGAACATCATTCCCACCACCACCGGCGCGGCCCGGGCGGTCGGGCTGGTGCTCCCCGAGCTGGCCGGGAAGCTCGACGGCATGGCAATGCGGGTGCCGGTCCCGGACGGGTCGATCGTCGATCTCGTGCTGGAGGTGGAACAGGACGTCACCGCCGAGGAAGTCAATGCGGCGCTGAAGGCAGCGGCCGAAGGGCCCATGGCGGGTGTGCTGCAGTACTCGGAGGAGCCACTCGTGTCCACCGACATCATCGGAAACCCGCATTCGTCGATCTTCGACGCCAACGCCACCCAGGTGATGGACGGCCGATTCGTGAAGGTCGTGTCGTGGTACGACAACGAGTGGGGCTACTCCAACCGTGTCGTGGATCTCATCGAGCAGGTCGGGGCACAGCTGGCGCCCGTGTGAGTCGGCCGGAGGCGGCACTACGGCCGGCTGTCCTCCTCCCACAACTCCCCGAGGGCGCGACCCAGCCGAATGGGATCGTGCTGGGGCCAGTGGTGGCTCCGGTCGAGTAAATCATCGAACACCGGCTTGACCCCGAGTGCCAGGACGTGCTCCTCGTCACCGGCCACCGACTCCGCCTCCGGCGGAAAGGGCGGCCCGCCCTGGTGGATGAGAGCGGTGAGCGGCGTCTTGATCCCTGCGAGGTCGAGCAGAGCCTGCACGTGCTCGGCGGCACCCATGCCGAGGGACTCGCCATCCTGGGTCGTCAGATTGCACACGTAGACGACGGCGGCCGAGGATGCATTGACGGCCTCTGCGAGGCCCGGGACGAGGAGGGCTGAGATCACCGAGGTGTAGAGGCTGCCCGGGCCGATGACGATCTGGTCGGCTGCAGCCACCACCTCAACGGCTCGCGGGTTGACCGGCTCCCCGGGTGGGAGCAAGCGCAGCTCCGAGATCGTCCCGCGGGCCCTGGCTATCGCCGCCTGTCCATCGACCAGTGTGCCGTCGACAATCGCTTGCAGGTGAAGCGAACGGCGGGAGTTCGGTATCACATGCCCGACACAACCGAGCGCCTCCTCCGCCACGCTGATACCCGTCTCGAAATCACCGAACAGCTCGGACATCGCGGCCAGGATGAGATTGCCGAGGGAATGGCCGGCCACGTCGGTGGATTCGAATCGGAACTCGAACATCTCGCTCCATAGGCTCGGCTCCGGGCTGAGGGCGAGCAGGCAGCGGCGGAGATCGCCTGGAGGGAGGATGTCGAGAGCCGAGGTGAGCCGGCCCGACGACCCTCCATCGTCTGCCACGGTCACGACGGCGTCGATGCGTGAGGCGTAGGACTGGATTCCCACCAGCGCCTGGGCGAGGCCGTGCCCGCCGCCGATGGCGACGACGTGCGGGCCGGTCGGATCGAGCCGGACCACCTCGAGCATCTCGGCCTGCAGTTCAAGGGCACTCACGGTGTGAAAGCTCTCCTGTGTGTCGGTTCGGTGGGCTCACGTGTGCTGATCGGCATCCCGGTGGCGGATCGTCACATCCGTTCCCGCGTCCTTGAGGCGCCGCCCCAGCTCCTCGGCGATGGCGACGGATCGATGGCGGCCACCGGTGCAACCGATCCCCACCCGCAGGTAGGCCTTGCCTTCGTCCACGTAGCGAGGAACGAGGAAGGTGAGCAGATCGTCGATACGGTTCATGAACTCGTCGGCAGCGGGGTCGGTCAGCACGTAGTGGGCGACGGGTGCGTCCACCCCGGTGAGGGGCCGCAATTCCGGCACCCAATGGGGATTGGGGAGGAAGCGAACGTCGAAGACGAGGTCGAGGTCGCGCGGGCTGCCGTGCTTGAAGCCGAATGAGGTAACCGAGACCCTCATCCGCGGCCGGGGCGACGGCGCCTCGAAGGCGTCTTGCAGGCGGTGGCGGAGATCGTGCACGCTGAGGTCGGTTGTGTCAATGAGCACGTCGGCATTTCCCCGCAGGTCGGAGAGAAGCTTGCGTTCCGTGGTGATCGACTCCTCCAGGGTGTCGGCGTCGACGGGATGGGGACGGCGGTTCTCCTGGTAGCGGTGCACGAGCTCGTCATCATCTGCATCCAGGAACACCGTCAGGGTGCGAACCCCGTCCCGCTCGAGCCGCAGGATCTCTTGTTCCAGCTCGGTGAACGTGAGCACACCGGACCTCGAGTCGACCGCCACCGCCAGCTTGGACCGGGCGATGTTGGCTACGTCGGCGAGCTCGGCGGCCTGGCCGAGGAGCTTGGGCGGCAGGTTGTCGATGACGAAGAAGCCGAGGTCTTCGAGGACCTTGGCGGCAGTCGAACGGCCCGCTCCGGCCAGACCGGTCACGATGACGACCAGCGGCTGCTCAGGCATCAGCCCCCTCCATTCGAAGCATGTGCGCCTTCATGTGGATCCCGCCACCGAAGCCGGTCAGAGACCCGTTCGACCCGACCACCCGGTGGCAGGGGATGATGACAGGGAACGGGTTCGTCGCCATCGCCCGCCCCACCGCCCGGGCCGCACCCGGCCGGCCGACCTGCCGGGCGATCTCACCGTAGGTGCGCAACTCCCCAGGCGGGATCGCTGCCACGAGCTCGTACACCGAGCCGGTGAAGGGCGTCGAACCGGCTGTGGCCACCAGCTCAGGGTGGCGAGGCAACTCGCCGCCCCGGTAGTAATCCGTCAGCTCCTCGGCGAGGGCGGCCACCGGTTCCGGAGGCTCGGCGGATTCTGGCACCGGCGCCGGGACACCCGGGAGTAGAACTGCTGCGATCCGGTCGAGGCCGAACACGATCCAGCCTGGACCGAAGGGTGAGGAATATCGGGCGGCCCGCTGGGTCGCCGGGTCAAAGCTCATCACGTTGCCTCCTGGGGGCGGTGGCTGCCCCGGTGAGCCCGTGGAGGGCGGCATAGACGCTCTCCGCAACATTACGCGGGACCACCTCCTCGATCTGGTCAATGCGTGCCTGGCGGAGACGCTTGAGCGAACCGAAGGTGCGCAGCAGGGCCTTCTTTCTCGACGGCCCCACCCCGGGGACGTCGTCGAGAATCGAATCCACCATCCGCTTGCCGCGCAGCTTGCGGTGATACGTGATGGCGAAACGGTGAGCCTCGTCTCGAACCCGTTGCAGCAGATACAACGCCTCCTCGCCACGTGGGATTCGGACCGTGGCGGCTCGTCCCGGCAGATACACCTCCTCCATGCGCTTGGCGAGGCCGGCCACCGGTATGTCGAGGTTGAGCTCGTCGAGCACCTGAACCGCCCTGCTGAGCTGGCCTGCTCCGCCGTCGACGAGGATGAGCGAGGGCGGATAGGCAAACCTGCCGCGCTTGTCGGGTGGGAGGTCCCGCTCGGCCAGATAGGCGGTGAAGCGCCGGCGCAGCACCTCCTCCATCGAAGCAAAATCGTCCTGACCTGCGACGTCCCGCACCCGAAAATGGCGATAGTCGGAGGGGCGCGGCAAGCCGTCTTCGAGCACGACCATCGAGCCGACGGTGTTGGTTCCCTGCACGGTCGAGATGTCGAAGCACTCGATGCGCAACGGCGGATCCGGCAGATCGAGAGCATGCTGGAGGCTACGAAGGGCTTTGGCGCGAGCGTTGTGATCGGCACTGCGCCGCAGCCGATGCCGGGCGAACTCCTCGGCCGAGTTGGACCTCGCCGTCTCGAGCAAGCGCCGCTTGGGCCCGCGTTCGGGAATCCGCAGCTCGACCGGACCGCCCCGCCTGGCGCTGAGCCACTCCAGCAGGACTTCGTGGTCATCGGGCAGCTCGGGAACGACGATCAGCCCCGGCGGCGGCTCCGCGCCGTAGAGCTGCTCGAGCATGCGGGCAATCAGCTCGGCCGAGGTCACCTCCTCGACCTTGTCGATGATCGACGTGACCCGTCCCACCACTCGCCCCCGCCGCACCGTCAAGAGGGCCAATGACGCCTCCAGCTCGTCCTCGGTGATCGCCAGCAGATCGAAGTTTTCCGGTCGCTTGGTAACCATCTCCTGGCGGGCGCTCGCCTTCTGAATTGCCGCCAACTGGTCGCGAATCCGGGCGGCATGCTCATATTCCTGACGCTCGGAGGCCTCCATCATCTGGAGGCTGAGCCGGTCAACGACCTCGTCGTGGTTGCCGGACAGGAAGTCGGCCAGGCCGTCGACATACTCCTGGTAGACCTCGGGCTCCACCTCCCCGACGCACGGCCCCGAACAGCGCTCGATGTGAAAGAGCAGGCACGGTCTTCCGGCGGTGGCGTGGCGCTTGAACTTGGAATCGGTGCAGGTGCGGACCGGGAACGTTCGCAGCAACAGGTCGAGGGTCTGGCGGATGGCATAGGCGTGACCATAGGGCCCGAAGTACTGGGTCCCCCGCTTGCGCTTCCCACGCATGACCATTGCCCGGGGCCACTCGTCCTGACGGGTTATCGCCAGATACGGATAGGACTTGTCATCGCGCAGCCGGATGTTGAAGCGTGGCTTGTGCTTTTGGATGAGGCTGTACTCGAGCATCAACGCCTCAACCTCGTTCTCGGTGACAATCCAGTCGACCGTCTCGGAGGCCTCCATCATGGCGGCGGTGCGGGCGGCGAGCCCCCGCGAGAAGTACGACGACACCCGCTTGCGAAGCGACTTGGCCTTGCCGGCATACATGACCTCGCCGTGGCGACTGCGGAACAGGTAGATTCCCGGCCCATCCGGGATCTCGGCGGGGAGTGGGCGCTGCACCATGGCCGGGAAGTTTACGGACGCCCGGTGTTTCGGAACCCTGCTCCGATGAGTCGCGGGATGTGACGCTGGGCCGCCAGCAACGGGTCGCGGCCGGATGCGCCAGCACCCGGCCCGCGCTCGATCAACCGTTCCAGCATCCAGCCCGCCCGGGCCGCAGCGGTGAGGAGAGACCCGAGCGGCCGATGGTGCATCGTGAGATTGCATGATCCGGCCGGCTCCACGCTGGTGCCGGGCTGGAGATAGGCCCCCCAGCGCCAGCTCACTTCGCCATCCCCCGGGTCGAGGAGTGGTCCCGCTCCGGGGGCCGTGAAGGCCGGATGGTTAGCGACAACGGCCAGCACACCCCCGCCTGCGACCACCCGGCCGGCTTCGACCAGCAGCCGCTCGTAATCCTCGATGTGCTCGAGCACGAGCACCGCGAAGGCTCCGTCCAGGGTGTCGTCGGCCAGCCAGCTGATGTCGGGCAGGGTGCACCGCACCACGGGTCCGGCGCCGGATGCATGCCCGAGGAGCGCCCCATCGCGGTCACAACCGATCACTCTGGCCCCGGCGGCGGCCACGGCTCGCATTCCCTGGCCTTCGCCACACCCGAGATCGAGGTAGAGATCGCCAGCGCGGGGCTGCAGAGTGTCCATCAGGAGGGGCAGGACTTCGTCCCGGTAGGCAGGATCGGATGCAACCTCGGCCAGCCACCATTCCGGGTCCCACCCGTCCGACATGCCCGCTACCCGTCGGACAGCAGCTCCCGCAGGAACTTGCCGGTATAGCTCTCGGAGACCGTTGCCACCTGTTCGGGAGGGCCCTCGGCGACGATCCGGCCTCCCTCGTCGCCGCCCTCGGGGCCGAGATCGAGAATCCAGTCGACGGTCTTGATCACGTCCAGATTGTGCTCGATGACGATGACGGTGTTGCCGCTGTCCACCAGCCGCTGCAAGACCGTGAGCAGCTTGCGAACGTCTTCGAAGTGCAGGCCGGTCGTCGGCTCGTCGAGGAGATAGACGGTGCGGCCCGTGGCGCGTTTGCCGAGCTCTGATGACAGCTTGACCCGCTGGGCCTCCCCGCCCGACAGGGTGGTTGCCGGCTGCCCGAGGCGGACATAGCCGAGCCCGACGTCGTAGATCGTCTGGAGGATGCGGGCGATGCGGGGTTGATTCTCGAAGAAGGCCAGCGCCTCTTCGACCGACATCTCGAGCACATCGGCGATCGAATGGCCTTTCCAGAGCACCTGCAGGGTGTCGCGGTTGTAGCGCTTTCCCTTGCACACCTCGCAGGGCACGTATACGTCGGGCAGGAAATGCATCTCGATCTTGATCGTCCCGTCGCCCTTGCACGCCTCGCACCGGCCGCCCTTGACGTTGAAACTGAAGCGGCCCGGCTTGTAGCCGCGCACCTTGGCGTCTGGAGTGGAGGCGAACAGCTCGCGAATCCGGTCGAAAACACCCGTGTAGGTGGCCGGGTTGGACCGCGGTGTTCGCCCGATAGGCGATTGGTCGATATTGATGATCTTGTCGACCTCCTCGATCCCGTCGATGCGCTTGTGCCGGCCCGGCAGCTCGCGGGCCCGGTTGAGGCCGGCCGCCAGGCCCTTCGAGAGCACGTCCTGGACCAGCGAGGACTTGCCGCTGCCGGACACCCCGGTGACGGCAACCAGTCGCCCCAGCGGGAATCGGGCGGTGACCTTCTGCAAGTTGTTCTGGGACGCCTCCACCACGGTGAGCCATCGGCCGTCGATGTCGCGTCGCCGGGCGGGGATGGGTATCGAACGGCGGCCGGCCAGGTAATCACCCGTTATGGAAGTGGGCTCTCCGATGATGGCTTCCAGCGGTCCCTCAGCGACGATGCGGCCACCATGCTCCCCGGCGCCCGGGCCGATGTCGACGATGTGGTCGGCCACCCTGATGGTGTCCTCATCGTGCTCGACGACGATGACGGTGTTCCCGAGGTCTCGCAGGCGCAGCAGGGTCTCGATGAGCCGTTGGTTGTCACGCTGGTGAAGGCCGATGGAGGGCTCGTCGAGGATGTACAGGACCCCGACCAGGCCGGACCCGATCTGCGTGGCCAGGCGGATCCGCTGCGCCTCTCCCCCGGCCAGGGTGGCCGCCGTTCGGGACAAGGTGAGATAGTCGAGCCCGACGTCGAGCAGGAACTTGAGCCGGGCGGTGACCTCGCGCAACACCAGATCGGCGATCTTGGCATCGCGCTCGCTGAGCTCGAGCCGGTCCATCGCCTCGGCGGCCTTACCCAGCGATAGGGCGCTCAGGGCCGGAAGCGTCATTTCCCCGACCGTGACGGCCCGCGAGAACGGGTTGAGGCGCGCTCCGTCGCAGGCATCGCACGGGACCTCTCGCATGAACTGCTGGTAGTAGCCGCGAGCGGCGTCGGAGTCGGTGTCCGAATAGCGACGGTTGATGAAGGGAAACGCCCCCTCGAAGGTGGTCATGTAGCGGCGGGTACGCCCCCAGCGGTTGACGTAGCTGACATCGATGGGCTCGTCACCGGAACCGTGCATGAGGATGTCGCGGTGCTTCTTGGAGAGTTTGGCGAAGGGCTTGTCCGTCGGGATGCCAAACCGTTGCGCCACGGCTGTGAGGACCCGCTGGTGATACTTGTCCCGGTGCCCGGCCCACACGATGATGGCGCCCTCGTCGAGAGACAAATCGGGATCGGGGACGATGAGGTCCATGTCCACCTGGTAACGGGTGCCGATCCCCGAGCACTCCTGGCAGGCCCCGTACGGGCTGTTGAAAGAGAAGTTACGCGGCTGGAGCTCCTCGAAGCTGAGTCCGTCGAAATCGCAGGCCAGATGCTGGCTGAACGTCAGGCTGGGGCCGTCGACGATGTCGACCATCGCCACCCCCTCGGCCAGCCGCAACGCGGTCTCGAGGGAATCGGTCAGGCGCCGCTCGATGCCCTCCTTGGCTACCAGCCTGTCGACGACGATTTCGATGGTGTGCTGGTAGTAGCGGTCGAGCCGGATGTCCTCGGTGAGGTCGCGTACTTCGCCGTCGACCCTTGCCCGACTAAAGCCCTCTCGAGCCAGTTCTTTGAGCATCGCCTCGAACTCACCCTTGCGGCCCCGCACAACTGGTGCGAGAACTTGGAACCGGGTGCCCTCGTCGAGCTCCAGCACCTGATCGACGATCTGCTGGGGAGTCTGCCGCGAGACGACCCTCCCGCACTGCGGGCAGTGAGGCACGCCGATCCGGGCGTACAGGAGTCGCAAGTAGTCATGGATCTCCGTGACCGTGCCAACGGTCGAACGCGGGTTGCGGCTGGCCGATTTCTGGTCGATGGAGATGGCCGGTGACAGCCCCTCGATGAACTCGACATCGGGTTTCTCCATCTGCCCGAGGAACTGGCGGGCGTAGGCCGACAGGCTCTCGACATAGCGACGCTGGCCCTCGGCGTAGATGGTGTCGAAGGCCAGGCTCGACTTTCCCGAGCCGGACAGGCCGGTGAAGACGATGAGGTGGTCCCGGGGCAGCTCGAGGGAAAGGTCCTTGAGATTGTGCTCCCGGGCCCCCCGGATGACGATGCGTTCCAGCGACAAACTGAGCCTCAAGAGGTTGGGGACCCGCAATTGTAGCGACCCCCTGTGACACGAATTACTCGGCTGGGATTTCGATTTCGCGGGTCATCCGTGCAGATCCGGGCACCGGGCGGCCCCAAGCCGGGGACGGGAGCGCGGCCACAACCGCCACCGCCTGCAGCGCCATGATCGGGGCGGCGGCCCGCCACGCATCGACGTATCCCCCCCACACAGACTGAGGCAGCACCGGCAGCAGCACCGCAAAACCGGCGGCTCCAGCCGCCGGCAACGAAGGCCGCCACCGAGCCTGGACCAGCGTCACCACCACAAGCCCGGCCACCACGAGGGCCACCGCCACATTCGGGAGCCGCCCGTCGGCAACGACATCGCGCAGGCCCCGGAATGGGGCGGTGAGGGCATCGGCGCCGACCGCCACGAACGGAACCCCGAGCCGGAGCCGCACGTAGGAGCCCCAGGCTGCCACTGCCAACAGCGGCACGACCACCACCGGTAGGATGCCCCGGCCTTCCCGGCGCTGGTACACGGCCATCCCGAGTGCCCCGAGAATCATGACCTCCTTGGCGAGCGCCGCGGCTGCCAGCGCCATGGCGGCCGATCGAAAGCGGCGCCCCGCTGCCAGATAGACACCGAGCATGAGCAGGGCGACCGCCAGCACGTCGACGGTGCCGCGCCGGTAGGAGTAGAACAAGCCGGGGTTGAGCAGAAAGACAAGGCCCCACCAGGATGAACGGCCGTGCATCCGCGCCAGCCCGGCCGTCGCCCAGGCGCCCACAGCAACGGCCAGCACCATGCCCGCCGGCATCGCCCACACCACGCCCCACGGGCCCAGCAGCGCCCCGATCCCCACGAGCGCAGCCACCAGGACCCGCTGGGATCGATAGACGGGGGCGTCCAGCCAGGCTGCATGGTCGTCCGGGTTCAGGAGGAATGGATCGTGGGCCTGGATGAACACGAACTTGCCGTCGTGGCCCCAACCCTCCTGAGGTACGAAGCTGGGCCCGAGCTCACGGGCGACGTAGCTCGCCACCCGGACATCGTCGCGCCCGGCAGCCAGCAGCGTCGACGGATTGCCGCCCCGCTCCGCCACGATGACCCCGAACCAGGCGGCCAGCACGAGGCCGGCCGTAACTGCCACGGTCGCTTGCCGTCCCATGACGGGACGCTACCCGACGCCGGCCCCCTTCCTGCCGAGCCGGCGGCCCTCGACCGGCGCCTCCCTGGCCCGGGGAGCCAGCTCCATAGAGCCGTCGGCATGGTGAAATGTCCCTGTGAGCCTGTCTACCTCCGACGAGAATCGCCCCGCCGCCGTCGGCCGAACCCGCCACGAGGTGATGGCCCCGGAAGAACTCGGCGTTGACGCGGTGCTGCGGTGGCAGGCGAGAGCCCGGGCCCGGGCGATGGCCGTGCTCGCCGACGCACACGCCAGGGGCCGGGCGCTGGTGTGGGCGGCAACCGCGGGATACCTGCTCCTCTTCAGCCACCTGAGCATCACCCGCTACCGGCGTTTCGACTATCCGAGCTTCGATTTGGGGATCTTCGATCAGGGGTTGTGGCTGTTGAGCAGACTCCGCGAGCCGTTCATCACGTTGCGGGGGCTCAACCTGTTCGGTGATCACTCCTCGTATCTGATGGTGCTGCTTGCGCCCGTGTACTGGGTATGGGCGGATACCCGATTGCTGCTCATCTTGACGGTGGCTGCGCTCGCCGCCGGGGCCCCACTGCTGTACGCCGCAGGCAGGGCCCTCGGCGTCAGGCCCGGGCTGGCGGCGGCCGTCGCCGTCACGTATCTCGCCTATCCGGCCATCCAATGGAACGCGTGGGACAACTTCCACCCGGAGGTGTTCGTGGTCCCGCTGCTGATCGCCTCGTTCCTGCTGGTGGCGCGTGGGCAGCCGTGGTGGGCCGTGCTCCCGGTTGCCATCGCCCTGACGGCCAAGGAGGACGTCGCGCTCATCGTGGTCCCATTCGGGATCTGGGTGGCATGGAGGCTGCGAGCCCCCCGGCAGGGCCTCAGCATGGCCGGGCTCGGGATCGGAGCCTTCCTGCTCAACTTCCTCGTGCTCCTCCCCCACTTCTCCCCGACCGGCAGCCCGGTTTACGCCGGGCGATACAGCAAATACGGAGACTCGGCGCTCGGGATCGTGTGGGGGGTCCTCACCGATCCGCGGTCGGTGGCAGCCGACCTGTGGAACGGCGGCATCGTCGGCTACCTCGAGCAGATGGTGGTGTCCGTTCCCACCGCCTTGTTCGCCCCGCTGGCCGTGCTCATGGGTGGGCCGATAACCGTGGCCAACTTCCTCTCCGAGCACACCTACCAGACCGACTTTCACTTCCACTACTCGGCGTATCTCGCCGCGGCCGTCGCCGTGGCCGCCGTAGTCGGAGCGAAGTGGCTGCAGGCGCGGTTCGGAAGCCGCTACTACCGCCTTTTGGTCGGCGCGGTGCTGGCGGTGGCGGCGCTGTATGTGGGGTCGGGGCCTGGGCTGGAGGGCCCCTGGGGCAACCCGGCCCGGCCCCATCCCGATGTGGTCGAGGCGTTGTCACTCATAGGGGACCGCGATCCGGTCGCGGCCGGCCCCTACCTGACGGGCCATCTCTCCCACCGCCCGGAGGTGTACGAGTTTCCCAACCCGTTCGCCCGGAGGAACTACAGCGCACCCGGCATCCTCTACGCGCCTCCCGCCGAGCAGGTGCAGTGGGTGATCGTGGAGACGGGCAGAACGGCGCTCGACGGCTTCGCCGGCGAGTCGATTCAGGCCCTGCTCGGCTCAGGTGAGTGGGATATCGTGCGGAGCACCGAGGAGGTCTTGCTCCTCCAGCGGCGATGACACGGCCGAAGGCATCGTCGACCGACGCCTGCCGGAGACCGATCAATCCTGCCGGGCGCCGACCCCGGTTGTCTTGTCGGCCTTCGAACCGCGGAGGATCTCCAGGCCGGCGAGCAGTGCGAACGCGGTCACAACCGGGACCATGGCTCGGGTGATGTCCCAGAACCGGAACCAGACCTGGCGGCTCAGAAACGGCGCCAGCAGCGCGAAGCCGAGCGTCGACCAGCCCACCACGTGGGGAACCCGGCGCACGATCGCAACGAAGCGGACCAGTATCACCACGAAGAGGAGTCCGACGGCCAGGTGGGCTCCCTGCGATTCGTTCAGCCATTCCCGGGCCGCCCCGATCAACCCGGCAAACGGCAACCCGAATTCCTCGGACTGGGAGGCCAATACCGATGCTCCCAATCGCCAGCGTACGTAGACACCCCAGGAGACGGCGGCGACGACCGGCATCACCAGCACGACCGGAATGTCGCGGCGCGCCCGCCATGAATCGTATGCGACTCCGGCTACCACCAGCAGCATCGCCTCCCGCGCCAGCACCGCGCCCACCAGCAGCGCTACCGCCCAGGAGAGGCGACCCTCGAGATACATCCACAACCCTGCCACTGCCAGCGCCCACGCCAGTGCACCGGCCGAGCCGGCGTTGAGCTCGGCCCATACTCCGGGATTGAGGGTGAAGGCCAAGCCAAACCAGGGGGAAAGGCCGAGGCGGGCCGCCACCCTGGCCGTCGCATAGGTTCCACCGGCGATCGCGAGGATGTTGATGCCCAGCATCCACCACACGAGAACCCATTGGCCGATGAGCTGGGCCGGCGAGGCGAGCAGCGGATAGAGGATTCGCTGGGCCCGGTAGAGCGGTCGGTCGATGACCTCCCGGTAGGTATCCGGCCGGGTTATGAACGGATCCTGCGCTTGCGAGAAGAAGAAGCGGCCGTCGTGTCCCAGCGACGGCTTCACGTAGGTCTCACCCAGCAAACCCTGGACGTACGTGTTGTTGGCGGTCGAGTCCTCACCGATGCTCAAGTAGAGGCTGGCGTTGGTATCGAGTGCGAGCATTTGGACGGCGACGATGAGCACGACTCCAATTGCCGCTCCGATGGTGATTCTGGCTGCTGGTGACACGAGGAACTCCGGATGTCAATATCGGCGTCCAGCAGACGATTGTGTACCGGAATCACGTGGATCTGCCGACGTCCTCCCTACCGTAGACGCACCAGCCAGTACCGCCACCCTTGGACATCACCGTGCACGACCTCCTGGAAACGATGAGACGCCGAGTGCAGGCCGGCAAGGCCGGGGTCGACTCCCTCCCGGCTCGCGCCACGTTCCTGCTCGTGCTCGTGCCGCTTCTCGTCATCTACCTGCCCACAATGTCTCGCGACGAGCAGAACATCGACTCCATCGCGGCGGCGGCTCCCGCCTGGCGCTTCGCCACCCACGCCGACCTCGACCTCGACCAGTTCGCAGGGTTGCCCTGGATCATCGAGACCGAGGATGGCTTCCGCAGCAACCGCCAGCCGGGGGTGATCGGCTTTGGGGTGCCCTTCTACGTGGGATCGAACCCGGACTTGCCGGGGCCGCTGCCTCCGCTCACACCGGCGGCGGTGGCCGGAGCAGTCAGCGCCGCCCTGGCCATGGCGGTCCTCCATGTGGCCTTCCGACGCCTGGCCAGCCCGTCGGTAGCCGTGATAGCGGCCCTCATCGGCGGCACCGCCACTGCCACCTGGAGGATTTCGGCCGACCAGCTCTGGCCGCACGGACCCGCCCAGCTGTGGCTGGCGCTCGCCGTTGTCGGGCTCGCCGCCGGCCGATATCTGGGAGGCGGCCTCGCTCTCGGCCTTGCCATCCTGACCCGGCCGGTCACTGCGGTTGTGGCGGCGGCGACCGGCCTGGCCCACGCAGCTCTGCTCCGCCGACCCAGGCCCGTCGTGCTGGTGGGGGCGGGGGCATTCCTCGGCCTGTTCTTCCTCATGGCCTACAACCAGCTCGTCTTCGATTCGTTCACACCGACGACTTCGGCCTACGGGGACCAGTTCACATCGCAGGTTCGAGCCAGGGGCATCGGAGGGTATCTCGCCAACCTGGCCGGATTCTTCGTGCACCCGGCCAATAGCCTGTTCCTGTGGTCGCCCTTCTTGCTGGTGCTCGTCTTCGGCCTGGTGGGCGCCTGGCGGGCCGCACCCCCGTGGGTACGCTCGGCGGCCATCGCCGGCGCGGTGTATTTGCTGGTCCATGCCGCGCTCAACCGGCAGTCGGGTGGCCTCCAGCGCAACTATCGGTATCCGCTCGAAATGCTGACACTGGCCGCCCCGCTGCTGCTGCTGGCATACCAGCGGCTGGTGGCGGGCTCACCCCGCCTGCAGCGCGTGTTCGGAGCGGCTGTGGTTGTCTCGATCATCATCCAGGCCAACGATGCCCTGACCGAGTACGTGAGTCTGGTGGTCGAGGGTTGAGGGGGCCTGCCACCTCGAACGACCGCTATGGCTTCACCGGGCCTGCCCGGTGGCCGAAACTAACGACATGAACCGTGCCGCAAGCCTGAGCCGGGCTCGGGACCGCATCGCCGCGGCGCCCCCCTGGCAGACATTTCTCCTCGTCTTCATCCCGATCCTCGGCCTCTACCTGCTCACCATGGCTCGCTCCAACCTCTATACCAATGTGGACTCGCTCGCCGCCGGGCTGCCCGCCTGGCGCTTCGCGCAGTTCGGTGACCTGGACCTCTCCCAATTCGACGGCTTCAAGTTCATCGATCAGATCGGCGGGCGGGTTCTCAGCAACCGTGCTCCCGGCATCGCCTACATCTCGGTACCGGCGTTCTGGGTGTTCGGAGAGCCGACCTTCACCGGTGCCGCCCCCAGCCAGCTGCCTGCCACCGCAACCGCAGCCGTGTTGAGCGCAGGCGCGGTGGGAACCCTGCACCTGGTTTTTCGGCGCGTCGTCTCCCCGTTGCCGGCCGTCGGGGCGGCCCTCGTTTTCGGCGTGGCGACCTCCACCTGGGCGATCTCCTCGGTCACGCTGTGGCCGCACGGCCCCGGGCAGTTCTTTCTGGCGCTGGCGTTGCTGGGTATGGCCTGCAGCCGCTTCCTGGCGGCCGGGGTTGCCTTCGCAGCCGCCCTGCTCATTCGACCCGTAACCGCAGTGATGGCGGCCGTCGCCGGGCTGGTTGCGTCGTGGAAGACGAAGTCCTGGCGGCCGGCCCTCATGGTGGCTGGGGGATCGTCGATCGGCCTGGCACTGCTGCTGCTCTACAACGGGCTGGTCCTGGGGGCGTGGACGCCCACCCCGGAAAGCTATGGAGCCGGTTTCCTAGCTCGCGCCCAAACGCAGAGCCTCGGCGGATACCTGGGTGATCTGTTCCTGACGTTCTTTTCGACCCGCTACAGCCTGTTCCTGTTCTCACCGTTCCTGGTCTTCGCGGTGCCCGGCCTGCGTGCCGCGTGGAGGGGGTCGGATGCCTGGGTACGGGCGGGGGGCCTGGCAGCGCTGGCGTATGTGCTCGTGACCGTGCGGTTGAACCGTCACGGAGGCGGCCACCCGCTCAACTACCGCTACCCGCTCGAGCCGCTCGTGCTGGCCGCCCCGCTTCTCGTGCTCGCCATCACGGGCTGGTACGAGCGGGTACGCCCGATATGGCAGCGAGTCTTCTGGTACTCGGTGGTCGTGTCGGTAGCGGCCCAGGCGGTGGCCCGCTACGCCCAACAGCCGAACTACGAGATCGGTTTCCTGCTGGAACAGGGCCCTCTGGCAGGAATCCTGTAGGGACCAGAGCGTGCGAGTTCTCATCGACATCCTCCATCCCGCACACGTGCACTTCTTCCGCAACTTCCGGCTGGAGATGCTCGAGCGGGGCCACGAGGTCCTGGTGACGGCCCGGGCGAAGGATGTCGCCCTCGACCTGCTCGAGGCCTACCAGATTCCCCACCGGACCCTGTCCACCCAGCGCACCGGCATCGGACTGGCCGGGGAGCTCATCCAGCGCACCGCCCGCCTCTTCGGAGAGGCTCGCCGAGCCCGCCCGACAGTGATGACCGGCATCATGGGCCCCTCCATCGCACTGGCGGGCCGAGCCATGGGAATCCCCACCGTCGTGTTCTACGACACCGAGTTCGCCACCACAACCAACCGGTTCGTCTATCCGCTGGCGTCCCACGTGTGCACCCCCGACTCGTACGCCGCCCCGGTGAAAGGCAATCACACGACCTATCGCGGGTACCACGAGCTGGCGTATCTCCATCCCAACCGCTTCGCGCCGGATCGGGGCCGCCTGGCCGGCTTCGGTCTTGCTCCCGACGAGAGGTACTGCGTCGTGCGCTTCGTGAGCTGGGAGGCGAGCCACGACACGAGGGAGACCGCGCTCACCGGCGACCAGAAGCGCCGGGTCGTGCGTGAGCTGGCCACAGTGGGCCGGGTGCTCATCTCCTCGGAAGGTGAGCTCCCCTCCGACCTTGCCCGGCACGCAATCCGCGGGCCGGTGGCCGACATTCACCACCTGCTGGCGCATGCTGAGATTGTGGTTGGGGAATCTGCCACCATGAGCTCGGAGGCAGCCGTACTCGGGACCCCAGCAGTGTTCATCGCCACAACAGGGCGCGGCTACACCGACGATCAGGAGCGTCGTTACGGACTCGTTCGATACTTCCAGCCAGCTTCGTTCGAGGAAGCCCTGGCGGCCGCCCGGGAGTTGGCGTTGCGGCCGGCTGCGTGGCGGTCCGACCGTCGGAATCGGCTACTGGAGGAGAAGATCGACGTGACGGCGTGGATGGTCGACTTCTTTCTCCGGACCTTCGACTGATGTTGGAGCCACGTCCGATGAGGATCTGCGTGATGGGGAATGTCCGGTCCGCTCACACCCAGCGGTGGGCCCGCGCCTACGCCCGGCTCGGGCACGACGTGCACGTGTTGAGCATCCGATCCGAGACGATCCCGGGCGTGACTGTGCACCCGGTCTTCGTAGGTCCCGCAAACTCCACCTCCACTCTTCTGTCCTTCTTCTCCTATGTGCGCCTCCTCCTCACCGCCCGCCGGCGGCTTCGCCGCATGGCACCTGACGTGGTGCATGCCCACTACACCGTCACCCATGGAGTGATCGGCGCTGCCGCCGGATACCGCCCGGTCGTCGTGTCGGCGTGGGGCCGGGATGTCGTGTTCCCGAATACGTTCTGGCCCGGTCCGGTCCTGCGCGCCCTCAACCGGTACGCGCTGCGGCGAGCCACGGCGGTCACCTCAACCAGTGCCTTCATGGTGCCCCACATTCAGCGCATGGCGGGCCGGCAGCTGACAATCCACCACATTCCCTTCGGGGTCGACCTCGACCAGTTTGCCCCGGAGGAAGGATCGGTTCGGGAAGGATTCACCGTGGGCTTCGTGAAGCATCTCAAGCCCAAATATGCTCCCGACGATCTCCTCGAGGCCGTTGCCCTGATGAAGCCGCGCCCACGGGGGCTGCGAGTCGTCATGGCCGGCGAGGGCCCCCTCCTGGGCGACCTGCGAGCGCGAGCCGAGCGTCTCCACATCGGTGGAATCGTCGAGTTCGTCGGCAACGTCCCCCACGACGAGGTACCGGACCTCATGCGGACATTCGACGTGCTCGTCAATCCGTCGGTTGATCCGTCCGAATCTTTCGGCGTCGTGCTCCTCGAGGCGGCTGCCACTGGGATTCCGGTGGTGGCGACCGATGTTGGAGGCATCTCCGAAGTCGCTCTCCCGGATCGGACTGCCATCCTGGTGCCTCCGAGGCGCCCCGACCTCCTGGCCGACGCACTCAACCGCCTTGCCGCCGACCCCGAGCTGAGGGACCGGCTCGGGTCCGCCGGCCGCGCCTACGCCGCCGCCCAATACCAGTGGAAGGAGAATGTCGCCTCCATGCTCGACGTCCTCGCATCGACGGCCGGTCGTCCCGGGTGAACCGCCCGTGAGGCGCCAGACAGTACGCCGCAGCGCCGGCCTGATCATCATGGCCGGATCGGTCGGCTACGTCCTGTGGCGCCTGCTGACCGACCGCACCGCCCTCGACCTGCTCGGCTCGGTCTCTCCGGCGGCAATCGCCGGGCTGGTGGCCCTGCAGGGGCTCACGTTCTTGACGCACGCCTATCGGTACCGGCTTGCTCTCGAACACACGGGAGGAACGTCGATCGGGGCGGGGTATTGGTTCCGCTTGTACATCGTCGGTCGATTCCTCAACGCCTTCGTGCCGCAAGCAGGCAACGTGTACCGCGGAGCCCGTCTCAAGGAGGACCACCAGATCTCGATCACACGGTATCTGAGCGGATTCGTCGCCTTCACCTGGCTGTCGACGCTCGTGAATCTCCT